>NZ_JBMDJC010000003.1:0-437902 GCF_057808995.1 Acidovorax sp. FG60 | reverse complement strand
CATGGTGGTGGTCTGACTTAAACCAACCGGCCTCCACGAAACCCGGGGCGGTTCAGTCCAGCCTTGGTTAACTTCCTACGATTGGTGGTACCGGATGTCAAAGGAACGAAGTCATAGCGCTCCAAACACATATTTAAGTACTCCAAGTTCATACCCTCCCGAGGCCTCAAAACGTGCGCGTGGTTATTTACCCAACTCTTGCCGCGAACCACATAAGAAAAGGGCTTAGTACGGCCAATAAATGTCTCGTCCTCAACCACCAGCACCAAATCCTCATCAAAGATGAAGTCATCAATCCAACCCACCTGACCATTTGCGCCGTAGTAAGGCACGCCTGAATTCGACGTACCCCTGTCGTCTTTCTTGACAGGCCTTCTCATGTAGTCAAGGCACTCCGCGATACCGGCAACACTCGTCCAACACCAACCCTTTGGAAGGTTATGGTCGCCACTCTGAAACTTCACATGCTTGGTATCTCTAGCAGGCTGATCAAGTACCGAGGCATGCAGCCGAGAAAGACACGTGTAAGCGGGTTCGTCGGTGGGGTCTTGGGGCACGAGCAGGCCGCGCACGGCCAGTTGCAGCAGGGTTTGCTCCAGGGCGTCGATGGCTTCGGGGCGGTCCAGTAGCAGGTCGAAGTGCTGGGCCACGCGCTGCCAGTTGTCGGCCAATTCCTCGGGCGTGGTGCTGGCGGTGAGCGTGCCCAGCAGGGTGCTGACCAATTGGGCGTGTTGCGCGGCCTCCAACTGGCCCTTTGCCTCCAGCGCATCGCACAGGCGCATGAGGGCTTCGACGCGGGTAACGATGCGGGATTGTTCGGCGAGGGGTGGCAGGGGAATTAAGAACTGACCGAGCTTGGCAATGCTCAAACCTTCGCGCGATACGCCAACCTGCACATCCATGACGGTCTGTTGGACATGCCGTGAGACAAGAACTTTATGCAAGAAGGCATTAAGGTCTGGCAAAACAGCGCGAATGATTGTGACGTGCTGGCTAACGTTTGCCTCATCGAAATCGCTTGGAACTACCGCGCAGCGCCCGATGGATGCGCCGGTGATGTTGAATAGCAAGTCATTTGCGACAACAACTGTGCCAGCCATCTTGGCGTGCGTTTCTGGCTTGATGAACACCACGCCATCAAGGCGCAATCCTTCGACCCACACGTTCTGGGATCGAAGGAATTTCACACCAGACGAGACATAAACCTCGCGACCACCAAGAGGTGTACTTCCGGCACCGATTTTCTGCAGCAAAGCGCTCAGCCGTACCCACTCCCACCCCTGCGGCAACTCAAACGGCATTTCTTCTTCCGCAATCTCCGCCAGCGCCTTGTCCCGCTTGATCTTGCCCTCGGCGATCAGCCGATCCTTCTCCGCCCGAATCTTCTGCAGCAGTACACCCGCCGGTTCATCGGCCGGGTCTTGTGGCACCAGCTTGCCTTGCACGGCCAGGGTGAGGATGAGTTCGCGCAGTTTGGCGACACCACCGGGGGCGGTGGCGAGTGGCTCCATATTTGATAGCAGCATGCGCTGATTCCTCAAGCGCTAGCGGCTGTTTTGGCTGTTAAAGACTGCGCCAGGATGCCCTTGAGCTCGTCGCGCAGCGCCTGGGCCTCGGCCTGCAGGCGGGCGTAGTCGGCCAGCAGCACGTCGGGGTCGTGGCTGTGCTGTTCGCCGATGTGGGGGTTCTTTTGGTCCAGGTTGTAGCCAGCGGCCTTGATCTGGTCGATGTTGACCTTCCAGGCCCGTTCGTTTTCGACGCGGGCGGCAAAGCCGTCGGCTTCATGGCCCCACCAGGCTTTCTCGGCGTCGAACTCGTCGATGCGGATGGGCTTGGTTTTGTTGTAGTTCTTCACGCCCGGTGGATACGGGTGTTCGTAGTACCAGATGTGCTGCGTGGGCTGGCCTTTGGTGAAGAACAGCAGGTTGGTCTTGATGCCGGTGTAGGGCGCAAACACGCCGTTAGGCAGGCGCACGATGGTGTGCAGGTTGCAGTGCTGCAGCAGTTGCTCTTTGATGCGGGCCTTGGCGCCTTCGCCAAACAAAAAGCCATCGGGCAGCACCACGGCGGCGCGGCCGCCAGGTTTGAGCAGGTGCTGGATGAGCACGAGGAAGAGGTCGGCGGTTTCCTTGGTGCGCACGTCGGCGGGAAAGCCCGCCTCGATGCCCGGCTCTTCAATGCCGCCAAAGGGCGGGTTGGTGAGGATGACGTTGACGCGGTCTGCAGCGGTGTAGTCGCGCAGGGGGCGGGCCAGGGTGTTGTCGTGCACGATCTGGCTGGGCACTTCAATGCCGTGCAGCAGCAGGTTGGTGACGCACAGCATGTGCGGCAGCTGCTTTTTCTCGACACCGCGGATGCTGTTTTGCAGCACGGCTTCGTGCTC
The DNA here is from genome assembly GCF_057808995.1 of Acidovorax sp. FG60. NCBI lineage: Bacteria > Pseudomonadati > Pseudomonadota > Betaproteobacteria > Burkholderiales > Comamonadaceae > Acidovorax > Acidovorax sp. FG60. The sequence continues at coordinate 435,519 of NZ_JBMDJC010000003.1, read as the reverse complement.
TGCGTTGTGCACCTGCTTGCGCAGGTGTTCGATGGCGCAGACGAGGAAGCCACCGGTGCCGGTGGCGGGGTCCATCACGCTTTCGCCCAACTGGGGGTTGGTCATGTCCACCATGAACTGGGTGACGGCGCGGGGGGTGTAGAACTCGCCCGCGTTGCCTGCGCTTTGCAGGTCGCGCAGGATTTTTTCGTACAGGTCGTTGAACTGGTGGCGCTCGGCCTGGCGGTTGAAGTCGATGGCGTTGAGTTTGTTGACCACCTGGCGCAACAGGTGGCCGCTTTTCATGTAGTTGTAAGCGTCTTCAAACACGCCGCGCACCACGTAGCCGCGCGGGTTGCGCTGCGGGTCGGCGCTCAGGCCCTTGAGGGCGGGGAAGAGCTGCTTGTCCACAAAGTCCAGCAGGGCGTCGCCGGTCATGCCCTCGGCATCGGCCGCCCAATTGCGCCAGCGCAGGTGCTCGGCGATGGGGCTTTTGTAGTCGTCGCGGGTGAGTTCGAGTTCTTCTTCCAGCGCGTCAAACACCTTGAGGAACAGCAGCCAGGTGAGCTGGCTGATGCGCTGGGCGTCGCCATCCACGCCAGAGTCCTGGCGCATGATGTCTTGGATGGATTTGATGACGGGGGTGAGGTTGGACATGGGACGCGGGATTTAAGCAAAAAAATGGCTCTAGCGCTTATCTATCAAGCGCTAGCAGCTATCAAATCAGGAGTATTTGGCAGTACACAGCGGCACACAGTTAGTGGGCCGGGTGCGTAGCGTACAGCGCTTGCTCCAGCGCCTGCAGTGCGCTGAGGTATTGGGGGCGGCCACCAAAGCTGCGCACCAGCTCCACCGGGCTGCCCAAGTCAGTGAAGGGCTGGAGCTTGAAGACTTCGTTGCTCTCGATGGTGGCAATGCCTTCGTCGGCGTATTTGTCGAGCAGGGCGTCGAGCACCTTGCGGGCCACGGGGCCGTATTGGGTGAAGACGTTGCGCTTTTTGACGCGCTGAGCGCGCTCGCGGCGGGTGAGCGGGGGCTGGTCGTAGGCGACGTGCAGCAGCAGGTCGAACGGGTCGAGGTCTTTGCCCACCTCAGCGGCCAGGGCGTCCAGCAGAACCCCCTCGGACTCGAGCTCGGCCAGCAGGGCGGCCTTGCGGTCGGCCTGCTGCCAGGTTTGCAGAAACTGGTCGAGCGAGTCGTATTTTTTGAGCAGGTTGATGCGGGTGTAGTCGCGCAGGCTTTCGGTGATGAGCTTGCCGTCTGCGTTGAGGTACTGCACCCGCTCGCGCGCCACGGCCACGGTGACGTTGCTACCCAGGGTGTATTTGCGGGGTTCGTCGGTGCCTGCGTCGCCCTCGCCAGGGCCTGCGGTGGTAGGCGGCCAGGCATCAGGGCCCGCACCACCGGGCTGGGCGCTGGGGGGCAACTCCACCGGTGGGGGCGGGGCCATGGGCTCGCCGGGCTGGGGTTCGTACACCTGCACGGGTTCGCCGTCGAAGTCTTTGTCGGTAAAGAGTTCCGTGGCGCGCTTGAAGTCGAGGATGGTGAACCAGCTTTTGCCCAAGTCTTCGCGTAGGCGGGTGCCCCGGCCAATGATCTGCTTGAACAGCGTCATGGACTTGATGGTCTGGTCCAGCACGATGAGCTTGCAGGTTTGGGCATCCACCCCCGTGCTCATGAGCTTGGAGGTGACGGCGATGATGGGGTAGGGCTTCTCGGGGTCGATGAAGTTATCGAGCTCGCGCTTGCCTTCGGTGTTGTCGCCGGTGATCTGCACCACGTATTTGGGCTGGGTAGCGCACAGGTCGGCGTTGGCGTTGCTGAGTGCCTTGCGCATGCGCTCGGCGTGCTCAATGTCTTCGCAAAAGACGATGGTCTTGGCGTAGCGGTCGGTGGCCTTCAAGTATTCGGTGACCTTTGCGGCCACCACGGCGTCGCGCTGCTCCATGACGAGCTTGCGGTTCATGTCGGCGCCGGTGTAGATGCGGTCTTCGATGAGGTGGCCGAACTTGTCGCGCTGGCCTTCGGTGGGGCGCCAGCCGAAGGTGTCTTTGTCCAGGTCCACGCGCACCACTTTGTAGGGCGCGAGGTAGCCGTCTTCAATGCCTTGCTTCAAGCTGTAGGTGTAGAGCGGCTCGCCAAAGTAGTCGATGTTGGAGACGTCTTCCGTCTCCTTGGGCGTGGCCGTGAGGCCGATCTGTGTGGCGCTGGCAAAGTAGGTCAGGATGTCGCGCCAGGCGGAGTCTTCTGCCGCGCTGCCCCGGTGGCATTCGTCCACGACGATGAGGTCGAAAAAGTCCGGGCTGAACTGCTTGTAGATATTGCGCTCTTCTTGCGTGCCGGTGACGGCCTGGTAGAGCGAGAGGTAGATCTCGTAGCTTTTATCGACCACCTTGGTGGTCTTGTTCACGGCCAGGTCCACGTCTTCCACGGTGATCTGACCTTGGGCGTCCACCCGTTCCACGCCCTTGGCATGGGGGCTGAGCTTGGCCATGGCGCCCTTGAAGGGGCGGAAGTCATTGACCATCGTCTGGTCGATGAGGATGTTGCGGTCGGCCAGGAAGAGGATGCGTTTTTTGGCCCCACTTTTCCACAGCCTCCAGATGATCTGGAACGCGGTGTAGGTTTTGCCGGTGCCCGTGGCCATGACGAGCAGCACGCGGTTTTGGCCTGCGGCAATGGCCTCGACGGTGCGGTTGATGGCCCCGAGCTGGTAGTAGCGCGGGGTTTTGCTGGGGGCGTAGTCGGTGGCGGCAATGTGCTCGACTGCAGGCGTCCAGCCCTTCCAGGCACAGTATTTGGCCCACAGCTCGGCGGGGGTGGGGAATTGGTCCAGCGTGAGGTCGCGCTCCAGCACGCCATCAGACAAAGTGGCATCACGGAACACAAAGCCATCGCCATTGCTGGCAAAGCTGAAGGGCACGCCCAATAGCTCAGCATATTGAATGGCCTGGGGCATGCCCGCGCCGACGGAGTGCTTGGCGTCTTTGGCCTCCACCACGGCCAGCGGCACGTTGGGCTTGTGGAACAGCACGTAGTCGGCCCGCAGCATGGAGGCTTTGTCGCGGTGCGATGCCTGGCCGCGCACCACCACGCGGCCGGGGCGCAAGGTGTACTCACGCAGGATGTGCTGTTCCAGCGTCCAGCCCGCTTGCTCCAAGGCGGGTGTGATGAAACGGTCGCAAATATCGGTTTCGCTGAGATGGCTTTTGGGCGATGCGCTCACTCGTCGGACCTTGTGGTGGGATGGGTGGACAGCAGGGTGTTGGCTGCCTTGCGAGTATGGCCCAAGTGTTACCAAGTGCAGCGCCCTGTATTGCACGCAGGCACAATCCCACCCCATGCGCTCCCCCATCGCCATCGTTGACGTAGACCGCCTCGACACCTGGACCCGCTACCGCGCTGGCCTGTGCGACACCTGCGCGGCCAACTGCTGCACGATGCCGCTGGAGGTGCAGCTGTCGGACCTGGTGCGGCTTGAACTGGTGGACCCGTTCGAGGCCGAGCACGAGGAAATCCGCCACATTGCCAAGCGGCTGCAAAAGGCGCGGCTGATTGACCACTTCAACCACAAGAACGCCATCTTCACGATGGCGCGGCGGGCCAGTGGGGACTGCAACTTTCTGGACCCCAAGACGCGGCTGTGCACGGTGTATGACAAGCGGCCCGAGACGTGCCGGCTGCACCCACAAAAGAAGAGCCCCAAGCCTGGGTACTGTGCGTATGGGGCTCGGGACTTGCAGCGCAAGGGCTGAACGGTCACCAAGGCCAATCCGTCGGTTGGTGCAGCAGGGCGGCACCCGACGCAGTGCAAGCTGACCAACCTCCCTGCTCCTACACCCTGCCCCTCTGTACAAGGCCTGCCCAAGGCTCCGCAGGCTCTGCCATCACGGCACTTGCACACCGCGCTGCTGGGCAGCCATGCATCATGGACCAGCGGTAGCTGACGCCCTGGACGTGTCCACGGATGAGAAGGTGCCGGGTGATGGTGGAGGCACTGTTGCTGCTGCAGGGGGCGTGCACGCACGGTATCGCCAGCGCACCCGCCTTCGGTGTTGTTTACAAGCCCGCCCACCACGGCAGCGCTCGACCAGCGGTGCTGCGTGCGCTGAGCTGCAATGCTGTCGTGGTCGCCTGGCTCCTGGCTCTATCCTGCTGCTGCGATCTGCACGGGGTGCGCCTTGTGCGCGGTGCGGTGTCCGTTTGATGCGATCCGCATGGTGCGGACCCAGCCCCTCATTGAAGACGTCTAGTGTGGTGTTGGACGCTATCCGGCACTTCTAACCGGGTCTTTTCGGCCAGGGCGGCGTTGCAAATCCGCGCGATACCTACGGGTATCGCTGTGGTTTGCGCCTTGCCCTGACCAAAAATCCATCGACTTTCAATATGCCGTCAAGCATGCAACACCACACTAGCACTGCAACGGGCACCCATGCCTGCCACGATGCACGTTCAAGATGGACAGCACGACGCGACGGTGTCCCACACGCCCGAGCGGCGGGGCGTGGTGACATGAGCGGCTCACCCCATTCACCACAAGGAATACACCATGTCTGAAAAGAAAGCCAGCGTTCACTGGGAAGGTGCCGGCAAGTCCGGCCAGGGCCAGATCAGCACCGAGACCGGCGCACTGGACAAGTACCCCTACGGCTTTGCCAGCCGCTTCGGCGACGACCGCAAGGGCACCAATCCCGAGGAGATCGTGGGCGCTGCCCATGCAGCCTGCTTCACCATGGCGTTTTCTTTTGCCGCCGAGAAGGCTGGCATCGCCACCGAGACCGTCGACACCACGGCCAGCGTGCGGCTCAGCAAGGAAGGCGATGGTTTTGTGATTGACCGCATCGCCCTCACGCTCACGGCCAAGGTGCCGGGCATGGACGACGCGGCCTTTCAGAAGCTAGCGGCCGATGCCAAGGCCAACTGCCCGCTGTCGAAGGCGCTGGCCTCGGTGCCAGAGATCACGCTGACCGCCACGCTCGTGAAGTAGCTAACGGTACAGGCGCAGCGCCGGGGGCGCCGCCTTGGCCGATTCTTCTTCACCCTCAGCGAGCCCGCACCGCCGCTGCCAGCGCAGCAAACGCCTGCCGGTCCAGCGCGTGGGTGAAGGCCGTGTTGGGCACCGGGTGTGTTGATAGCTTCACCACCACCAGTTCTGCCGCCGGGTTGATGTGGATGTGCTGGCCCATCAGGCCCTTGGCTTCCAGCGTACCGTCCGCATCGTGCGGCACCCACCACTGGTTGTGGTACGAGTAGCCCGCGCGCATGGCCGTGCCGGGGGCCTTGCTGAATTTCGTGGGATCGGCACCCTTGCGCAGCTCGGCAATGGTGGCGGCCGAGATGATCTGCTGGCCGTTGAAGCTGCCATTGGCACGGAGCATTTCTCCAAAGCGCCCCAAGTCGCGCAGCGTGGCGTTCACGCCCACGCTGGTGGACTGACCACCGTTCGCATCGGCAAACACATACCCATCATCCTGCGCGCCCAGGCGCGACCAGATGCGCTCGGACAGCAGCGTGGCGTAGCTCTTGCCCGTCACGCGCTGCAGCAGCCAGCCCAGTACTTCCGTGTCCACCGACTTGTACGCAAACGCGGTGCCGTGCTCCCCTTCTTTCTTCAACGTGGGCAGGAACTCGGCCATGCTTTTGGCGGCGTTGCTGCCGGGCGGTGCGGGCTGCAAGCCTGCGGCGGCCAGGTACTGGAAAACGCCGGACGCAGGGTCGGCAAAGTTCTCTGCATATTGCACGCCGGTCGTCATGTCCAGGGTCTGCTGCACGGTGGCATCGGCCCAGGCGCTGGTGGCCAGCTCGGGCAGGTAGCGGGGGATCAGCGCTTTGGGGTCGATCACGCCTTCCTGGATGAGTTCGGTCACCAGCAGGCCGGTGAGCGATTTGCTCATGGACCACAGCACGTGGGGCTGGTGCGGCTGCATGCCGACGTGGTGGCGCTCGTACACGACACGGCCCCGGTGCAGCACCAGCAGGCCATCGGTGTAGGTGGCCTTTTGCCAGTCGGCCAGCGTGGTGGTGCCGCCCTTGCCGTCGGGCACGGGCAGTGCATCGTCCAGCGCGCGGGCTGCGGCGAGTAGCGCGCTGGGTGCGCCGGCGCCGCGCCAGACAGCGGCCGTAGGGCCCAGCTCGCGCAGGTGGTGCGCGGCCCAGCGCACGTTGGGGTATTTGAGGATGTTGGCCAGGCGCACGACCTTGTCGGGCGGTGGCGGAAAGCCCTGCATCAATTGCAGTGTGGCGGGGTGGGTGGCGTCGGGTGGTGGCAGTTGCGGTGCCTGGGCATGGCTGGCAGCGGCCATGCAGAGAGCAGCAGCGGCCGCGGCGAGCGAGACCAGGGCAAATTGAAGGCGGGGGTGCGGCATGGTGCAAGAGTCCTGCAAAGGTGAATGGAGAGCGGGCAGAGAAATGACGGGATAAAAATGAGTGAACGGTGGAGCCAGAACGCCTAGCTCCGCGCCGCGAGCAGCGCGCGGATCACGGCCTCGGTGCGCTCGTATTCGCCTTCGCCAAAGTGCTTGTAGCGAATGCGGCCCTGCGCATCGATGAGGTAGGCCGCGGGCCAGTACTGGTTGCTGTAGGCCTTCCAGGTGCCGTAGCGGTTGTCCTGCGCCACGGGGTGCTTCACGCCGTGGCGGCGCATGGCCACCTCGACATTGCGGGTAGTGCGCTCAAACGGAAACTCCGGCGTGTGCACGCCCACCACCGTAAGGCCCTGGGGGGTGTACAGCTCGGCCCAGCGGTTCACGTGGGGCAGCGTGCGGATGCAGTTGATGCAGGCATACGTCCAGAAGTCCACCAGCACCACGCGGCCGCGCAGCTGGGCCAGGCTGAGCGGCTCGGAGTTGAGCCAGCGCTCGATGCCCGTGAACTCGGGTGCCGCGCCAAAGTCGGGCAGCGTGGTCGCCTGGACGGCGGGCCCTGCTGCGTGGGTGAGGGCGGGTGCCGCTACGGCGGCAGCCACAGATGCTGCAGACGCCAGGAACGTGCGGCGCTGAAACGAGGTGGGTGAAGAAATGCGAGATGTCATGGTGAAACTCCTTGCTGAGGGCCGCTTACAGCCCTCCAAAACTTGAGGGATAGAACTGCGACAGCCACGCTGTGACCTGGCCATCCACCTCCAGCAGCATGGCCAGCGCGACGGCGATGACCACCACCCCAAAAACCTGCTGCACGCGGTGGGCATGGCGCGAGATGCGGCGCACATGACTGGCCGCGGCCTGACCGCCGTAGGCGATGGCCAGCATGGGCAGCGCGGCGCCGGTGGAATAGGCCAGCAACAGCACCGCCGTGCTGACCCCCGGCGGCTCCGTGGCGATGAGCGCGAGGATGGAGGCCAGCACCGGCCCGGCGCAGGGCGTCCACACCGCACCCAGGCTCAGACCCAGCAGCAGCCCGCCCCAGTTGCCCGCCGATGCGCCCATCCCCAGGCTGGCCGCTCGGTTGAGCACGCCACCCGCCTGTTGGCTCAGCCACTGGAATGGCCTGGGCCACACCGTGAGCACGCCAAACACCAGCAGCATTGCGGCGGCGAACCGGCGCAAGCCCTCGGGCGACAAGCCCAGCACCTGCGTGAAGCTGCTGAACAGCAGCGCCACGGCTGCGAACGACAGCGCAAACCCCAGCGCGATGAACAGCGGACGCGTGCGCTGCGCTGGGCCGCCCGCCACCGACGCCCCCAGCACCACCGGCAACATGGGCAGCACGCAGGGCGCGCCCACAGTCAGCATGCCAGCGGCCACGGCCAGCCAGGGGGAGGTGGCGGCCATGCTCATTGCACGCCCCCACGCTCTGCGGCCGGGCGACGCCACACCTGCGTCTTGCCGAACAGCGGGATACCGACATACGCGCGCACCAGCAGCTGGTCGGGCTCAGCGGGGGTGAGGGTGGAGCGGTAGGTCTTGGCGTTCTCGCGGTTGTAAATCTCGCCTTGGTACTCGCCGCTGCCGCTGTCGCGCAGGCCGGACAGCATCGTCATGCCCAGCGCGGGCCGCGCGTCGGCCGCGGCCATCTCGGTGCCGGGTGCACTCATCGACCGGTTGGCCAGCACGCGCACCACCTTGCCGCAGAGGGTGTTGGTGCCGCTGCTGCCACCGGTGTTCGCACTGGCAGTGCCATTGGCGTTAGTGGGGCAGGGAGCAATCTCCACCTCCAGGTTGCCGCTTTCGGTGATCCAGCGGCCCAGCGGGGCCTTGGGGTGCGGCGCCGTGGCGGGCTGGGTGGCAGCCTCTTGCGCGCTGGCGTTGTGCGCCAGGCCCAGGGCCAGCGCAGCGGCGGCCAGGGCGAAGGATGGTTTCATGGCAAGTCCTCGTGAAGTTCAGGAAGACTGCATTGAAGCCAGCGTACGTATCGGCGGTTTGTCCTGCACAGGCCTTTTGGTATGCGCGCGTGTCGGCGGCACCGGCAGACAAGTTCAGATACATGCGGGCCCGTACCGGCCTCACCGCTAGGCGCCAAAGCCTGGACAATCAGCGCCCATGACGACGACGACCCCGCCCGACCACATCCTCATCGTCGATGACGACGCCGGCATCCGCGAGCTGGCGGCCGAGTACCTGCAGCGCCAGGGCCTGCAGGTGAGCGTGGCAGCCGACGGCAGGCAGATGCGCGAGGTGCTGGCCACGCAACGCATCGACCTCTTGGTACTGGACTTGATGCTGCCGGGCACCGACGGCATCGCGCTGTGCCGCGAGCTGCGCAGCCCCGGCACGCCGCCGCTGCCCATCATCATGCTCACCGCGCGCAGCGACGAGGCGGATCGCATCCTGGGCCTGGAGCTGGGCGCGGACGACTACCTGACCAAACCCTTTGCCGCGCGCGAGCTGCTGGCGCGCATCCACGCGGTGCTGCGGCGCACGCGCATGCTGCCGCCCAACCTGGCGGTGGCCGAGCCCGCGCGCCACCTTGCGTTCGGCGACTGGCGGCTGGACACCACGGCGCGCCACCTGCTCGATGCCACGGGCGCGGTGGTGGCGCTGTCGGGCGCCGAATACCGGCTGCTGCGCGTGCTGCTGGACCACCCCCAGCGCATCCTCACACGCGACCAGCTGCTGCAGCTCACGCAGGGTCGCGATGCCGATGTGTTCGACCGCTCCATCGACCTCTTGGTCAGCCGCGTGCGCCAGCGGCTGGGCGACGGGGTACGCGGCTCACGCTATATCAAGACCGTGCGCAACGAGGGCTATGTGTTCTGCGCCGACGTATTGCCCGCACCGGCAACCGCACCCACGCCGGGAGGAGCCGCCGCATGACGCTGCGCTGGTGGCCCCGCTCGCTGTTCGGTCGCATCCTGCTGGTGCTGGCACTGGGCCTGGCGCTGGCGCATGCGCTGACCTTCGTGCTGGCGATCACCGAGCGCAGCATGACCATGCGCCGCGCCATGGTGTCGTACCTGGCGAGCGATGTGGCCAGCTCCATGGCCATGCTGGACCGCCTGCCCGCCGCGGAGCGTGCGCAGTGGGTGGACCGGCTGGCGCGTCGCAACTACCGGTTTGCGCTGACCGCGCCGCTGGACGCACCCGAAGACCCGTCCGACCTGGCCCGCCTGATTGCAGGCGCCGTGGGCGCCACGCTGCCCCCCGGCCAGACGGTGCGGGTGATCGATCCCCACGTGCCCGGCACCGAGCTGCGCCTGCAGCTCCAGTTGAGCGACGGCACGCCGCTGGCCGTGGACATGGACGAGCCCCGGCTGCAGGTCTCGCCCTGGGTGCTGGGCGCGCTGGCGCTACAGCTGGCGCTGCTGGTAGGCCTGTGCGCCTGGGCCGTGCGCGCGGCCACGCGGCCCTTGCGCACGCTGGCCGATGCGGCCGATGCGCTGGGTGCCGACCGCGCCGCCGTGCCCCTGGCCGAGGACGGCCCGCGCGAAGTGCAGCGCGCTGCCCAGGCCTTCAACCGCATGCAGCAGCGCATCCAGGCGCACCTGGAGGAGCGCATGCGCATCCTGGCCGCCGTCTCGCACGATCTGCAAACGCCCATCACCCGCTTGCGCCTGCGCGCCGACCTGCTGGACGACACCGCGCTGCAGGGCAAGCTGCACGCAGACCTGGCCGAGATGCAGTCGCTGGTGGAAGAGGGCATCGCCTACGCGCGCTCGTCCCAGGCTGCCCAGGAGCCCCCACAGCGCGTGGACCTGCGCGCGCTGCTGCAGAGCATTGCGTTCGACTACGCCGATGCGGGCCTGCCCGTGACGCTGCTGCACGCAGACCCGGGCACCTGCGACTCGCGCCCGCAGGCCCTGCGCCGGCTGGTGTGCAACCTGGTGGACAACGCGCTCAAGTTCGCGGGCGCGGCTGAAGTGAGTCTGGAGGCTGGAGATCACGGCCAGTGGCTGCTGCACGTGCTGGACCGGGGGCCGGGCATACCGGAAGCTGACCTGGCCGCCGTGCTCCAACCCTATGTGCGGCTGGAAGACTCGCGCAACCGCGGCACAGGCGGCACGGGGCTAGGCCTGGCCATTGCGAACGAGCTGGCGCAGGCGCTGGGCGGCCGGCTGGTGCTGGGGCAGCGTGAGGATGGTGCGGGGCTGGAGGCGCGGGTCGAGCTGCCCGGCCCGCAGCCATAGCACCGCTCTGTGGGCTCTCCAGGCGCAGCAGGCCGCTGCTACAGTGGCCCTTCCGTGGATTCATGAGGGGAACACCGTGGACAGCACTGGTAGCACCAACGCAGGCAGTAGCAGCAGAAGCCAAAACATCCGCATCGGCATCGGCGGCTGGACCTTCGAGCCCTGGCGCGACAACTTCTACCCCGCAGGCCTCGCGCACAGCAAGGAGCTGCAGTACGCCAGCCGCCAGCTCAGCTCCATCGAGGTCAACGGCACGTACTACAGCACCTTCAAGCCGCCCACCTTCGCCAAGTGGCGGGATGAAACGCCCGAAGGTTTCCTGTTCTCGCTCAAAGCCAACCGTTTTGCCACGCACCGGCGCGTGCTGGCGCAGGCAGGCGAGTCGATCACGCGGTTTGTGGAGAGCGGCATCTCGGAACTCAAGCACAAGCTCGGGCCCATCGTGTGGCAGTTCATGCCGACCAAGGTGTTTGAGCCACGGGACTTTGAGGCCTTTCTGGCCCTGCTGCCACAACAGGTGGATGGCCTGCGGCTGCGCCACGCCCTGGATGTGCGCCACCCGAGTTTTGCCACGCCAGAGTTCGTGGCGCTGGCCCGCCAATACGGCTGCGTGCCTGTCTACACGGACTCCGAAAAGTTTCCCGCCATCGCAGATGCAGAGGCCGATTTTGCCTACCTGCGGCTGATGCGCAGCCAGGCCGATGTGCCCACCGGCTACACGCCCGAGGCGATTGCACAGTGGGCCGATGGCGTGCGCACCTGGACGGGCGGCGAGCGGCCGCGCGATGTGTTCGTGTACTTCATCAACGGGGCGAAGGAGCGGGCGCCTGCGGGGGCGATGGAGTTGCTGAGGCAACTGGGCCTGCGCCCATAGCAGCGGCGCAGCTACAGCGTCTCTCGCTGCACAAACCCCTGCGGGGCCTCGCCACCATCGGGCACATTGCCCACCACCACACGTTCCACCCGCGCATGCACAGGCCCCTGCTGCGCCCAGTCGATGAGGGCCAGCACGGCCTGCTCGGTGCCCCATGCGCAGGCCTCCACGCGGCCATCCTGGCGGTTGCGCACCCAGCCCTTTACGCCCAGGCGTTCGGCGGCCTGCACCATGGACCAGCGGTAGCCCACGCCCTGCACATGGCCGGTGATCAACAGATGGCGGGTGATGGTGGAGTGGGGTTCTGCGTTCATGAGGGGCACTGTAGCGCGCTCCTTGTGGGGAGCCCGCTCCAGGGGCACACTGCCAGCAGCACCGCACCACATGACCACGACCCCCCCCAAGGCACTGCCCACCATCGACCCCCAGCGCTGCACCGGCTGCGGCTGGTGCATTGCGGTGTGCCCGCCGCATGTGCTGTCGCTGCAGGTGCAAGGCACGGGGCCCTGGGGTCCCAAGTGTTCCACCCTGCACGATGCGCCGGGCTGCACCGGGTGCGCGCTGTGTGCGGTGCGCTGCCCGTTCGATGCGATCCGCATGGTGCGCGTGGCAGCCACCGAAGGCCGGTGAGTCCTTCGCGCCACAGGCCCACAGAAACGGGTTGACGGGCCCCGGCACGCATCCGGTACACTGCGCCCTTCATGTCGTACACCTCCATCCCCTTCACCGCACGCGCCGCTGCCTTCCAAGGCATGGGCATGATGCCGCCCGCACTCACGCGGGCCAACGGTGAACAGCGGGCACTGGATGCACGAATGATTACCACCATTACCACCGCGGCCACCTGAGCACGCGCAGGTGGCCGTTTCGGCAGCCACCTGGTGATCGCTCTCTTCTCCCCCAAGACGAATGCACGAAACCCAGCTCTGGCAGCTGGGTTTTTTTGTTTGTTCGTTCGTTAGCCGGAGAAGTCCATGTACCGAGATCCCGTCCAGTCCCTCGAAGCCCCGTCGTTGCAGTCGCCCACTGCGGCCATGCGCCCCCTGCGTGTGGGCATGATCGGCATTGGTACCGTGGGCGCGGGCACCTTTCGCGTGCTGGCACGCAACCAGGCGCTCATCGCAGGCCGCGCAGGGCGGGACATCAAGCTGGTGGTGGTATGCGCCCGCAGCCTCGCCCGCGCCATGAGCGTGGTGGGCAAAGATGTGGCCCTGACCAACGACCCCATGCAGGTGGCCACACACCCCGATGTGGATGTGCTGGTGGAAGCCGCTGGCGGCACCGGCCCTGCGCGCGACTGGGTGTTGGCCGCCATCCGCGCGGGCAAGCATGTGGTCACGGCCAACAAGGCGCTGCTGGCCACGCACGGCAACGAGATCTTTGCCGCCGCCCGCCAGCACGGCGTGGCCGTGGCCTATGAAGGCGCGGTGGCGGTGAGCATCCCCATCGTGAAGGCGCTGCGCGAGGGCCTCACGGCCAACCGCATCGAATGGGTGGCGGGCATCATCAACGGCACCACCAACTTCATCCTGAGCAAGATGCGCGATGAGGGTGTGGGCTTTGCCGAAGCGCTGGCGCAGGCCCAGGCGCTGGGCTATGCCGAGGCCGATCCGACGTTTGACATCGAGGGCGTCGACGCTGCGCACAAGATCTCGCTGCTGGCGGCCAATGCGTTCGGCATGCCGGTGCGCTTTGCCGATGCGCAGGTGGAGGGCATCACCCGCCTGCAGGGGCTGGACGTGGCCTGCGCCGAGCAACTGGGCTTTCGCATCAAGCTGCTGGGCGTGGCCAAGCGGCGCAAAGAGAGCGATGCGGACGGCGTGGAGCTGCGCGTGCAACCAGCGCTGGTGCCTGCCGCGCATTTGCTGGCGCAGGTGAATGGCTCGATGAACGCGGTGATGGTCAAGGGCGATGCGGCGGGCGTGACGATGTTCTACGGCGCGGGTGCGGGGTCCGAGCAAACCGCATCGGCCGTGATTGCAGACCTGGTGGACGTGGCGCGCCTGGATGGCACCCGTGCACAGCAGCGCGTGCCGCACCTGGGGTTTCACCCCCAGGCGATGGACGAGCAACTGGCCGTGCTGCCCCGCGCAGCCGTGCACACCCGCCACTACCTGCGCGTGCCTGTGCACAGCGCCCAGCAGATCGAAGCCGTGGGTGCCTGGCTGGCGGCGCAGCACGTGCCCGTGCAGCGTGTGGAGCTGGCCTGCGACAAAGCGCTGCCCACGGGCAGCGAGCCCCAGGTGCTGGTGCTGACCGATGCCGTGGCCCAAGCCACGGTAGACCTGGCCGTGCACGCACTGGCCGCCCACCCTGCGGTGGCCGGGCCAGTGGCAGCGCTGCGGGTGGAGCTGCTGGAGGGATGATTCGCCCACAACCCGTTCACGCTGAGGCGGTCGAAGCGCCGCGCGCGGCTTCGCCAGGCTCAGCCCGAACAGTGATGAACGATTTCAGCCACCTAAAAAATATGGTCAAAACAGGCTCTAGCGCTTATCTATCAAGCGCCAGAAGCTATCACTTTTGATGCTGGCGTGTACTCAAGGCATCAAGCCGCCCGCACCAGCGCGGCCATGTCTTGTGCTGCAGATGTGCCCTCGGCCATCAGGCCCTGCACCACGCCCGCGCGGTCGGTGTCGGTGCGGTTCTGGCTCACCTTCCAGACGCCTTCCCAACGCTCCACGGCCAGCTCGATGCCCACGATGGCGCCCAGCAGCTTGTCGATGTAGTCGGGCGGGGCATCGTCAATGCGCCAAGGGTCGGGGCGGTGCGCCTCGTGCCGCTCGCTCAGAATGTGCAGGATGGCGCGCAACTGCACTGGATCGTCCACCGCGCTGAGCGTGCCGTGGGCGTGCACGGTGGCGTAGTTCCAGGTGGGCACCTGCTTGCCGTCGATGGCCTTGGACGGATACCACGAGGGCGACACATAGGCCTGGGGGCCGTGGAACACGGCCACGGCCTGCTGCGGCAGCAGCGGCCACACGCCGTTGCCGCGCCCCACATGGCCCACCAGCGTGCCGTGCGGTCCGCGCGAGGGGTCCAGATACAAAGGCACATGGTTCACGTGCAGCGTGCCCTCGTGCGACACGACCAGGGTGGCCAGGGGCTGGGCCTGCACCAGTCCCTGCTGCGCGGCCGGGTCGGTGACTTGAAACTGGCGGTTGGCAATGGTCATGTCAGGCTCCATCCACTTCGAGCACGGGCGCGCAGTCGATCTGCGTCTTGACCGAGTTGGCCAGAAAGCACGATGTGTGGGCGCGGTGGTGCAGGTCGTCCAGCTGGGCAGCGCTGGGCGCGTGGGCCCCATCAAAGCGCGTGACGGGGCGCAACTGCACGTGGGTGACGACAAGCTGCCCCTGCGCGTTCTTGGCCATGGTGCCCACGGCGGCGTCGGCGTAGCTGTTGAGCCGATAGCCCGCGCGGCTGGCGAAGTCCATGAACCACAGCATGTGGCAGCTCGACAGGGCCGCGACGTAGGCTTCTTCCGGGTCCACCGCTGCCGCGTCGGAATACGGCAGCGGCACGACATGGGGTGACGACGACGCGGCCACGGTGGCGCCGCCATCGAACTGCCAGGTGTGGGTGCGGTGGTAGCGCTTGTCCAGAAAGTCATCGTTGCCACGGGACCAGGTGATAGTGGCGGTGTGCTCGGCCATGGATAGGTCTTTCTTGCGGTGGCCGGGCCTTGGAGGAAACACAAGCCCGGGATTTCTAAAATGGCTCTTCAGTTTATGGTTGCATCACCACAACCAAGGGGCCAATTCATGCCAGTTGCCGGAGCCAATCCCAAGACCACAGCCCCCCGGGACGGGCGCCTGGGCCAGTTGCGCCAGCAGGTGTACGAACAGCTGCGCAGCGCCATCGAACAGGGCCGCCTGCCGGCGGGCACGCGCCTGCCGCCGTCGCGCGAGCACGCAGCCAGCCTGGGCGTGTCACGCAACACCGTGCTGTGGGCCGTGCAGCGCCTGCAGGCCGAAGGGTATGTGGAGGCGCGTGTGGGCGACGGCACCTATGTCTCGCAGGCCGCAGGCGCACCGCCTCCGCAAGGGCTGGTGGCGCCGCCGCGTGGGCTCTCGCGGCGCGGGCAGCTCATTGCCGAAACGGCTGCCCGCTGGCGCCCGCCGCATGTGGCGGCACGCGCATTCCGCATCGGCGCGCCCGAGGTGGACACGTTTCCGTTTGCGCTGTGGGACCGCCTGGCGCGCCAGGCCCGCCCCGGCCAGCGCAGCGCACGCGCGCAGTACCTGGACCCCGCGGGCGACCCCGAACTGCGCCAGGCCGTGGCACTGTGGCTGTGGGCGTCGCGCGGCATCCGCTGCGATGCGGCGCAGGTGGTGGTGTGCTCGGGCTCGCAGCAGGGCATCGACCTGATCGCGCGGCTGCTGCTGGACGTGGGCGATGAGGTGCTGGTGGAAGACCCTGGCTACCCAGGCATCCGCGCCAGCCTGCTGGGCCACGGCGTGCTGGCGCGGCCCGTGGCGCTGGATGCGCAGGGCCTTCGCATCGACGAGGGTGCGGCCCAGTGGCCCGGCGCGCGCATGGCGGTGGTCACGCCCACGCACCAGTTCCCCACCGGCGTGTGCATGGGCCTGGCGCGGCGGCAGGCGCTGCTGCAATGGGCGCGCACGCACGACGCCTGGGTGGTGGAAGACGACTACGACGGCGAGTTTCAGTACGGCGGCGCTGCCCAGCGCGTACCCGCCCTGTGCAGCCTGCCGGGCTCGGAGCGCGTGCTGTATGTAGGCACCTTCAGCAAGACACTACACCCCGGCCTGCGCCTGGGTTTTGTGGTGGTGCCGCCCGCACTGGTGGAGGCCTTTGCCATGGCCCGGGCCATCACCGACCGGCACGCGCCGGGCGACACCCAGGCGGTGCTGGCGCGCTTCATTGCAGAAGGCCACCTGCTGCGCCATCTGCGGCAGATGCGCGAGCTGTACCAGGCGCGCCAGCGGGTGCTGGTTGACGCGCTGGCCGATACGAGCGGTGGGGCCCTTCAGCTGGCGCCCAGCGACCGGGGCATGCACCTGCTGTACGAAGCCGCCCCAGGCAGTGACGACGAGACCCTGAGCCGCAAGGCGCTCACCGCCGGGGTGATGCTGGCGCCACTATCGCGCTATGCGATGCAGTCCACGCGGCGTGGCTGGCTGTTGGGGTATGCAGGCTATAGCGAAGCCGAGATCGTGGCCGCCGCGCGCGTGGTGGGCGGGCTGGCGCGCATGCGGTAAATCACCACGCGCCGGGCTGCGGGGCCAGGGCCACGCTTCGGTCCACTGCCGTGGCCTCGGCCTGCGGCTCCACCTTGCGCCACCAGTGGGTGGACAGCGCGGGCGCGCGGATGTCCAGCCGCTCGCCCATGATGGGCGCCACCAGCGGCACCTGCGCTGCTGCCGCGAGGGCGGTGATGCGCTCGAACGGCTCCACCCAGGGGTGCAGCGACAGGTCGAACGTGCCGTTGTGGATGGGGAACAAATGGCGCCCCTTCACGTCCAGATGGGCTTGCAGGCTCTCCTCGGGGTGCATGTGGATGTCGGGCCAGTCGGCGTTGTAGGCGCCGGTTTCGATCAGCGTCAGATCGAACGGGCCAAACCGCTCGCCAATGGCCTTGAAGCCGTCGAAATAGCCCGTGTCGCCGCTGAAGAAGACGCGGACTTGGTCAGCGCCTTGACCCGCGATCAGCACCCACGAGGCCCACAGCGTGCTGTTGCCGTCCGACAAGCCCCGGCCCGAGAAATGCTGCGCAGGCGTGGCCACCAGCTGCAGCCCGCCAATGGTGGTGCCCTGCCACCAGTCCAACTGCTGCACCTTGGCCGCAGGCACGCCCCAGCCAATCAGCCGGTCGCCCACGCCCAGCGGCGTGATGAAGTGCTCCACTTTGGGCGCAAGCTTCTGGATGGCTGCGTAGTCCAGGTGGTCGTAGTGGTCGTGCGACAGGATCACGCCGGTAATGGGCGGCAGCTCGTCAATCGTGATGGGCGGCGCATGAAAACGCTTGGGGCCCAGGAACTGGAACGGCGAGGCGCGCTCGGAAAACACCGGGTCGGTCAGCCAGAACTGGCCGTTGACCTTGAAGAGCAGGGTGGAGTGCCCCAGGCGCCACAGGCTCAGGTCGGGCGCTGCCAGCAGGTCTGACCGCATCACCGCGTACACCGGCACGGGCTGGCGCGGAACCGAGTCGTCGGGCTTGCCGGTGGCAAAGCGCCACATCACCTCCAGCGTCTTGAGGGCGCCCAGCGCATGGCGGGGTGCCACGTTGCGAAATTTGCCACCCGCAAACTGCGGCGACTGTTCATAGGCGGCCACCGGCTGGGCGGCGCGGGAAAAGAGGCTGTAGGCCATGACGATCAGTACAACGAAGGCGACACAAAGTGCCGGGAGCAGACGGCGGCGGCGGGCGATGGAGAGTGACACCGGATCTGCGACATAGAAATTACACTGCACAGTGTAGTTCACTTTTTAGAAAAGTAAACTACCCGGTGTAAAATTTGCGCATGATCGCCTCCCAGCCCATCCCTCGCCTGACCGACCGCAAGCGCGATGCCATCGTGCAGGCCGCCATCGGCGAGTTCCGCGAACACGGCTTCAACGGCACCAGCATGGACCGCGTGGCCGCAGCCGCGGATGTGTCCAAACGCACGGTGTACAACCACTTCCCAAGCAAGGAAGAACTGTTCGAAGCCATCCTGCTGCTGATGTGGGAGCGCAGCCAGTCACCCGACGAACTGGCCTACACCCCCACGCGCCCGCTGCGGGACCAGCTGCTGGAGCTGCTGGCGCAAAAGATGCGCCTGCTCAACGACGCGAGCTTCATCGACCTGAGCCGCGTGGCCATGGCCGACATGATGCACACCCCCGAGCGCGCGCGCGGCATCACCGCCAAGCTCTCGGCCAAGGAAGAGGGCCTGCCGCGCTGGCTGCGCGCGGCCCAGCAGGATGGCCGCCTGCGCGCCACCATGGATGTTCCCTACGCCGCGCAGCAACTGCAGGGCATGGTCAAGGCATTTGCGTTCTGGCCCCAGCTGGCCATGGGCCAGCCACCCTTGAGCGCCGCACAGCAAGCGCAAGTAGTGGGAGATGCGGTGGACATGTTTCTGGGGTTCTACGCAGCGCCCACCCAGGAGGCCAAGGCCCCCGCAAAAAAAGCCCGGGTTGGAAGCACGGGCAAGGCAGCGGCAGTCCCTGTTGCAACCTCTGCGAAAGCTGCCCCTCGCCGCGCCCCAGCGCGCTGACCCACGCCACCACCCTGGTCAGCAAACCGGCGTGAGGAGCGATTTGCACTACGCTCGCCCGTTCTTTCCACGCAGCCTGACACCAAGATGCCCCTCGCTCCCTACCTCGACACCGCCCCGGTCCTGGACACCGGCGTTTTCATCCACGACTCTGCCCAGGTCATCGGCGACGTCACGCTGGGCCGCGACAGCTCGGTGTGGTGCAACGCCGTGCTGCGCGGCGATGTGAACCGCATCACCGTGGGCGTGTGCAGCAACGTGCAGGACCTGACCATGGGCCATGTGTCGCACCGCAACGCCAGCAAGCCCGAAGGCTCGCCGCTGGTCATCGGCGACTACGTCACGGTGGGCCACTCGGTGATCCTGCACGGCTGCCGCATCGGCAACGAATGCCTCATCGGCATGGGCTCCATCGTGATGGATGACGCCATCATCGAAGACCGCGTGATGCTGGGCGCAGGCAGCCTGGTCTCGCCCGGCAAGGTGCTGGAGAGCGGGTACCTCTACATCGGCCGCCCGGCGGTGCGCCAGCGCGCGCTCACCGATGCAGAGATTGCGTACCTGAAATATTCGGCCGAGCACTATGTGCGGGTGAAGAACAACTACCTGGCGGGCACGCCCGACGCGGCCGTGGTGTCGCCTGTGCCCCCCGACCATCAGGGATAAAGCGGGGCCGGGATAATCGGGGGTTTCACGATCCCCTGCGGCGGCACCGCATCGCCCATTGCCTGTTCCCACCATGTCTGCCGTCGATCTGCCCTCCCAACCTCTGCGCGTCCTCTCCGTCATCCCGCCGATGACGCAGCTGAACACGCCGTACCCGTCCACCGCCTACCTCACGGGCTTTCTGCGCTCGCGCGGCGTCACGGCGTTCCAGGAAGACCTGGCGCTGGCGCTGGTGCTGCAACTGCTCTCGCCCGAGGGCCTGAAGGCCGTGGCGGCGAAGGTGGACGCACTGCCCACCAAAAAACAAAGCCCCGCCGTGCAGAGCTTTGCCGCGCAAAAAGACCGGTACCTCGCCACCATTGGCCCGGCCATTGCCTTTTTGCAGGGCCGCGACAGCACGCTGGCGCACCGCATTGCCGGGCGGCACTACCTGCCCGAGGGGCCACGCTTTGCCACGCTCGACGTGTATGTGGACGACGAAGGCGGCGACCCGCTGGGCTGGGCGTTCGGCGCCCTGGGCCTGACGGACAAGGCCAAGCACCTGGCCACGCTGTACCTGAACGACCTGGCCGATGTGCTGCGCGACGCGGTGGACGAGCGCTTTGAGTTTGTGCGCTATGCCGAATCGCTCGCAGGCAGCCAGCCCACGTTTGACCCGCTGGCCAAAGCGCTGGCGACAACACCCACGCTGGTGGACACGCTGCTGGAGCAGCTCACGCACGAGGCGATTGCCAAGCACCAGCCCAGCGTGGTGCTGCTGTCCGTGCCGTTCCCGGGGTCCGTGTATGCGGCGTTCCGCATTGCCCAGGCCATCAAGGCGCGGCACCCGCACATCGCCACCGTGCTGGGCGGCGGCTTTGTGAACACCGAGCTGCGCGAACTGGCCGACCCGCGTGTGTTCGACTTCTTTGACTACGTGACGCTGGACGCGGGCGAACGCCCATTGCTGGCGCTGCTCGAGCACCTGCGTGGCGAGCGCGGCCGCCAGCGATTGGTACGGACCTTTGTGCGCAATGATGGAGAAGGCGGCGATGGCGCGGTGCAGTACATCAACATGATGGAAGCCGACATCGCCTTTGCCGAGGTGGGAACGCCCACCTGGGACGGCCTGCCGCTGGACCGCTATCTGTCGCTACTGGACATGCTCAACCCCATGCACCGCCTGTGGAGCGACGGGCGCTGGAACAAGCTCACTGTGGCGCATGGCTGCTACTGGAAGAAGTGCAGCTTTTGCGACGTGAGCCTGGACTACATCAGCCGCTACGAGGGCGCCAGCGCCGCCGTGCTGGCCGACCGCATCGAGCAGATCGTGCGCGAGACGGGGCAGACCGGCTTTCATTTCGTGGACGAGGCCGCACCGCCCAAGGCGCTCAAGGCACTGGCCACCGAGCTGATCGCGCGCAACGCAGGCATCAGCTGGTGGGGCAATGTGCGGTTTGAAAAAACCTTCACGCCCGACCTGGCCGAGCTGATGGCCGACAGCGGCTGCATCGCGATCTCGGGCGGGCTCGAAGTGGCGTCAGACCGGCTGCTCACGCTGATGAAAAAAGGCGTGTCGGTCGACCAAGTGGCTCGAGTGACGCGGGCGTTCACCGACGCGGGCATCCTGGTGCATGCGTACCTGATGTACGGCTTTCCCACGCAGACCGTGCAGGACACCGTGGACGCGCTCGAATACGTGCGCCAGCTGTTCGCCAACGGCTGCATCCAGAGCGGGTTCTTTCACCGCTTTGCCTGCACCGTGCACTCGCCCGTCGGCCAGAACCCCGAGGAATACGGCGTGACGCTGGCGCCGCTGCCCCCCGGTGACTTTGCCAAGAACGACGTGGCCTTCATCGACCCCACCGGCGTGGACCACGACGCGCTGGGCGGCGCGCTCAAGAAGGCCATCTACAACTACATGCACGGCATCGGGC
This sequence comes from Acidovorax sp. FG60, assembly GCF_057808995.1. Classification (NCBI taxonomy): domain Bacteria; kingdom Pseudomonadati; phylum Pseudomonadota; class Betaproteobacteria; order Burkholderiales; family Comamonadaceae; genus Acidovorax; species Acidovorax sp. FG60. The sequence continues at coordinate 414,300 of NZ_JBMDJC010000003.1, read as the reverse complement.
TCGAAGAAGACGTACGCACGTGGTTCCCGTTCAAGGTGCCCAAGACGACGGTGCGGCGCGACCGGATTGAGCGGGCGCTGCAGCAGCGCGGCTGAGCCCGCAGTATTTCTTCAAGCAGCCGCCATGAAATCCAGGATGTCGTCGAAGTCCTTGCGGTCCTTGGGCGTCTGGTACTTGTAGGCAGCGAACGACTGCTGGAGCATTCCGGTCAGCCGGTCACGGCGTTGCACGAGTTCGGCCTTCCACGCCGGGTCGCGCACCAGCAGTTTCAGGATAGCGAGCTTGCCGTCCAGGTTCTCATACATGGCGTCGAACGAGCGGGCCGTGAGCTCCAGCAAATTGGCCAGCTTGGGCAGGCCGCGGGTTGTGGCGCCCTTGTCCAGCAGCAACTGCACGATCTTGGCTTGGTGGTAGTAGATGGCGATCTCGATGGGGTAGCTCGTTTCCGATGCGCCCTGAGCGCGCCCATCGGGGTCGGCACCGTGCTGCAGCAGCAGGTCCACGATCTTGGGTGCAGAGAACCGACAGGCCTCGTACAGGTTGGGATAGCCCTTGTGCGGCAGGTTGGGGTCGGCGCCATGCTCCAGCATGAGCTGCACGACCTTCACGCGCTTGTCGGTGATGGCCTTGTTCAGGCAGGCGTAGCCGGAAGAGAATGTGCTGTTGGGGTCGGCCCCCTTCTCCAGCAGGGCCTGCACGGTGGCTTGGTTCTTGGAGAACCCGATGGCGCGGATGAAGGCATAGGTCGGGTCGTTCTGCTCGCGCTCGGCGGCCTCAATGATCTTTCCCACCCGGCCGAGCTGGGCGGTCGGGGCCAGGGTCTTCATCAAGGCCACGACATCTACGGGCGGCTTTTTCTTGCCGTCGATGAAGCCGTATACAAGCTGGTGGGCGACCTCGTCGTCCACCAGCTCGGCGTGCAACGCATGGCACACCTTGGACAAGGGCTTGATGAAATCGTCAACATCGGCAGAGCCCGAGGTGAATGCCGCGTCGATCACCAGGCCCGAACGCTCGTAGCGGTCGAAGCCCAGGTGGTCCGTGGGGTGGATGCTGATCTTGCGGGCCGCGAAGAAGGCCCTGACCGCCGCTTCAAGCCCGGCACCACCGGGAGTGCTAAAAACCGCATGCAGTGTGTCGGCATCGGTATCGTTCTTGCAGACCAGCGTGAATCGCGTCGTGGTTTCCATGTTTTCTCAGATGGACTGAAGCAGTGGTTTTTGCAGGCATCATATTTCGATGCAGACACCTCGCCCGCCCTTCACCGCCGCCATCTTCGACATGGACGGACTGCTGGTCGACTCCGAGCGCGTGACCCTGCGCGCCTGGCTGGACGCCGCACGGGCGCGGGGTATTGCACTGGCAGTGGCCGACTACCTGCAGGTGGTGGGGCGCGCGTCCACCGACTCCGACACCATGCTCACGGCTTTGCTGGGTGGTCCGCAGATGTTCGAACAGGTGCATTCCGATGTGGCTGCGCGCCTGTGGGACGCGGGGCCAGAGCCCCTGTTTCCCCTCAAACCCGGCGCCGCCTCGCTGCTGCACGCCTTGCGGCAAGCAGGCGTGCCCTGCGCGGTGGCCTCATCGTCGCGGCGCGACGAGATCGAGCACCGCCTGGGCAGGGTGGGCGTGCTGCAGCACTTTCACGCCTGGGCTGGCGGCAACGAGGTGCCGCGCGGCAAACCCGACCCCGCCCTGTACCAGCTGGCGGCCGTGCGCCTGGGCGTGGACCCCGCACAGTGCCTGGCGTTTGAAGACAGCGAGAACGGCGCACGCGCAGCGCAAGCCGCAGGGGTCGCGGTAGTGATCGTGCCGGACCTCAGAGCGCCGGGCATCGAGGTGGTGGAGCGCAGCCACGGCGTGCTCGAATCGCTGGTGCACGCCCATGACCACCTGCCGCGCTGGTTCAGGGCGGCGCGGATCCCGTAAAACTGACAAGAATTGGCCTCTAGCGCTTATCCATCAAGCGCAAATAGCTATCAAATTTGCAGCATTACCGTTTCTGCTTCTGGTACGCCTTGTCGGCCGGTGGCCCCCGGTCGGTGTCCTGCAGTCCACGTTTCACATCACGGTAGGCCTGCTCCATCTTGGCGTCGGGTTCGCCGTCGGTCATGTTGACCGCCTCGTCGCGCTCATGGGGCAGGAGAGGTTCGGGCTCGCTCAGGTCTTCGGGTCCGCTGCCGGGGTGCGGCTGGGGCTGGGTGGTGTTCACGCGCCGCTCGGTGCGGGCGGGCACAGGAGCGGAGGGGATGATCTCCTCATCCTTGCGGGGGGCTGTGGGGGTCGTTTTCATGCGGGGCCTTGGTATGCAACGTGGAGTCCCTTCACCCTAGCGCCGCTGGCCGCGCCGCGCTGTAGGCCCAGGCCCTGCGCCGCTGCGGGCGTGCGGAGCCTGCTGTCACCAGAACAGCCACCGCTCCAGCGCATGGAGCACGATGACCACGATCACGCCGAGCAAAAAGAGGATCGCCTTGCGGCGCGCCCGCGCGCTCACCACCAGCTTGTAGACCGTGTACGCGGCGAGCGTTCCCACAAAAGGCGCCGCGATGGCGGCACCTGACAGGACGATGGCCACGAGCTTGCCCCAGCCGTCGATCCCGCCCATGGTCCAGATCGAACGCAAGTAGATCGCGCCCGGAATGGCCAGGCCCACCCACAGCACCCCGGACGCCACTGCCACGCTGACGTGGTGCGCGAGCAGGCCATAAAGCACCAACGAGCCCACCACCCCACCCAAGAACAGCAGGCGCTTGATCCAGAGCGGCAGCGACTCGCCAGAGCTGCGCGCTGGCGTGGCGTCACGGGCCTTCTTGGCCGCTGCGGCCGCCGCCTGGGCCCGTTCTTTTTGCAGTTGTTGCTGCTTCTCGGTAGATTCACGGGCGCCGCGCAGGAAGTCGTCCACCGCCGGGTTGTCCACCTGGCCCAGGATCCGGCCCGTGCGCGATAAAGCCTGGTCGTGCTGGGGCAGTTCGGTCTGCAGGGCCCCCCCCTGGCTGAACCACTCACCCATCTGCGCCAGCCACCCGACGCCGGGCGGCGGCAGCCCAAGGCCACCCTCGCCCGCGCGGCACAGGTAATGCTGCGTGCTTTGCGGCGGGATGAGCTGCCGCGTGCTGTAGCGGGGCAAATAGCATTGCATCAACGGCGCAGCCGCCTGCTGGCCGGGGCGGCCCAGGCGCAGCGCAAACTCCGGCAAAGGCACGGGCTCGCCCAGCCCATTGCGCACGCCCAGCCAAAGGTAAAGGCCCCGAGGCCGGCCATCTTTGGCCCGGTGCACCCAGAGGCCAGGGCCTTCTTGGGCAATGCTGTCCGCGCCCAGGGCATCCAGCTCGGACGGCAGCGGAACATCGGGGCCGTCCATGTCCCATAGCGGCCGCAGCTGGGCTTTGAGTAGGGAGGGCCAGACCGCACGCGCTCGGCGCTGCAGATCGTCCGCATCGACCTCGCGCCCGTGAGCGATGGCAACTTCGATGGTGCGACTGGCCTTCGCCGGCCGCCCTTCCAGGGCGAGCAACCATTCGTCGAGCAATGCAAGCCGCAGATAAAGCGCATCGGCCCCTTGTCCCTGGGCCTCTGCCGCACGCATCCATGCGTACCGGGTGGGCTGCTGCGGCACCAGCTCCTGCGCCAGCAACCGCTGGCGCGCAGGGCTGCCTGCCGGGGCAGCCGACGATGCGGGTTGTTGTGCCCATGCGCCCGATGCACCCACCATGCATAGCAGCACCGCAAACCACAGCACCCGCAGCACCCGCAGCAGGATGCGTTGCACACTTTTCGCCCCACCCGGAACACAGCTTGCGCTTGCCATTGCCCATGGCCTGCAGCGCAGCAGCGGACCGCAGTTCAGCGCAAATCCCCACGCATTTCCCCCCCGCATCTTTGCTCTCCTGTAGCTGTGCGGGGATTTTCTTTCAAGGCAGCTGCGGGGGGACAGCCCGCCCATCCGCCACAAGGCACTGCCCAGCGTCAACCTGTCTTCGGCATGCGACACTACTGTATGTCTCAACAGGTGTGGGCCGCGCAGGCCCTTGAATCTTTCGATGCGGTGGTGTCAGCCACCGAGGGTTTTCGCAGCCGTGCCGGCCAGCGGCTGATGGCCGAGCAGGTGGCGCGCACGTTCAGCAGCGCCACGCTGGGCAAGGTGGATGAAGAAAGCGGTGAAGACGCGCCTACGCGGTCCATCGCCGTGATCCAGGCGGGCACGGGCGTGGGCAAGTCGCTGGCGTACTGCGCGCCCGCCATCGCCCTGGCGCTGTCGCGCGGCACGCGGGTGCTGATCTCTACCGCCACCGTGGCGTTGCAAGAGCAGCTGGTCAACAAAGACCTGCCCGCGCTGGCCGCGCTGCTGCCCCAGCCCTTCAAATTTGCGCTGGCCAAGGGGCGCGGGCGCTATGTGTGCAAGCTCAAGCTGGACCGCCTGGCGGGCACGGGCGAGGCCGAGGAAGAGGCCGACGACGACCTGTTTGCCGAGGAAGAAGCCGCCGCCCGCGCCAAGCGCCCCCGGCACGAGACCGAGGCGCGCATCCAGTTCTATTCGACGATGGCGCAGACGCTGTCGAAAGGCGCCTGGGACGGCGACCGCGACAGCCTGGACACGCCCCCCGAGCCCGAGGTGTGGAGCCCCGTGGCAGCCGAGGGCGCGTCGTGCACCGGCAAACACTGCCCGGCCTTCAGCCAGTGCACCTACTACGACAAGCGCAAGGAGCTGGTGGGCGCGCAGGTGATTGTTGCCAACCACGATTTGCTGCTGTCATCGCTGGGCGCGCGCGTGCTGCCCGAGCTGGACAACTGCCTCCTAGTGCTGGACGAAGCCCACCACCTGCCCGCCACAGCGCTCGACCAGTTTGCGTGCAGCATGGACCTGTCGCACATCACCTGGATCGAGCGGCTTGCCAGCCGAGGCCTGCGCATTGGCGCACTGCTGGAGGTCGAAGAGATTGCCGACATCCCCAAACATTCGGCCCAGTTGCGCCAGACGCTGCAGGACCTGGCGCGCATCGTGATGGATGTGTACGGCGCCCAGCTCAAGAGCCAGCCCAGCGCCTGGGGGCCGGCGCGCGTGCGGGTGCCACGGGGCGAATTGCCCGAACAGCTCATTGCCCCGCTGGGCCTGCTGGCCGCCAGTGCCGAAGGCTTCCTCGATGCCCTGCGCGCCATCAGCAAAGCCCTGCGCGCCGAGATGCGCGACAAGCCCGACGAGGCCAAGCGCCTGTCCACGCTGTATGCACAAATCGGCATGCTGGCCCCGCGCCTGGAAGAGCTGCACGCCACCGCACAACTGCTGCTGCAGGATGCGCCCGAAGGCGCGGTGCCGGCAGCCAAATGGTTCACGCTGGAGGTGGATGGCGACTTCATCGTGGTCAAGGCGCACGCCAGCCCCATCCTGCCTGGCACCACGCTGCGCAACCACCTGTGGAGCGCGGTGCGCGGTGCGGTGCTGACCTCGGCCACGCTCACCAGCTGCGGGCACTTTGATTTCTTCTTGCGCGAGGCAGGCCTGCATGGCGACGAGGCGGCCACCACGCTGGAGGTGCCCAGCCCCTTCAACTACGCCGCGCAGGGCACGCTGATTGCAGCCGAAACCCGCGCGGACCCCAAGAACGCCGCGCAGTTCACCACCGAGATGGTGGACGCGCTGCTGCACGACATTGCCCACGTGGAATACGGCGCGCTGGTGCTGTTCACCTCGCGCGAGCAGATGCGCCAGGCGGTGGACGCGCTGCCCACCGCCATGCGCAGCGTGGTGCTGGTGCAGAACGCACTGCCGCGCACACAACTTCTCAAGCGCCATCGCGAGCGGGTGGAAAACGGCGAGCCCTCGGTCATCTTCGGCATGCAGTCGTTTGGCGAAGGGCTGGATTTGCCCGGGCGCCTGTGCGAATCGGTCTTTATCACCAAGCTGCCCTTCGCCCCGCCCGACGACCCCGTGGGCGAGGCCCGCGCCGAATGGCTGCGCGCCGTGGGCCGCGACCCCTTCAGCGAACTGGTGGTGCCCGCCACCGCCATCCGCTTGGCGCAGTGGGTGGGCCGCGCGATTCGCACCGAAGAAGACATGGCGCATGTGTACTGCTACGACAAGCGCCTGACGCGCACCAGCTACGGCCAGCGGCTGCTCAAAGGGCTGCCACCGTTTGCGCTGGAGCAACGCGCGCCGCTGTGAAGCGGCGACACTTTGCGCACCGATTTCACAACCACTACAACAACGACAGAGAGGACCCCACCATGCCCCACACCATTCCCGCCTGCCCCCAATGCGGCCAGGAGAACACCTACCCGGATGGCAGCAACTATGTGTGCCCCGACTGCGCTTTTGAATGGCCGCAAGTGGCCGATACTGCCGAGTCCGATGCCGCAGAAACAGGCGACGGCGTGGTGCGCGATGCCAACGGCAATCCACTCGCAGACGGCGACGCGGTGATCCTGGTGAAAGACCTCAAGGTCAAGGGCTCCTCGTCCACCCTCAAGAAGGGCACCAAGATCAAGAGCATCCGCCTGGTCGACGGCGCCGATGGCCACAACGTGGACTGCAAGACCGACCTGGGCAGCATGCTGCTGAAGTCGGAGTTTTTGAAGAAGGCGTGAAGCGCCTTCCCTCCACTTGGCGCACCACGCTGTACCGTGACAGCACGGCAGGTGCTGCGCAAGGCGGAGGCACCGGTGCAGCCGCACGGGCAGCATAGGTAACGCCCGGTCCTGACCCATCCTGTCTGGGCGGGTCGGACGGGATGTCGGACAAGCGCCCACGCACAGGCGGGCAGGGGGACGACGCGGCGCAGGGCGCGGGCGGCCTAGAGTCGTAGCACCCCCTCCATTTCACGGAAGCCCCCCATGCACCACGACACCCCCGGCCACGAAACCTTGTGGAAACTCATCAAGGACATTCGGTTTGGCATGCTCACGCACCGCACCTCCACGGGCATGCTGCACGCGCACCCGCTCACCACGCAAAACCGCCAGTTTGACGAACACGGCGAGCTGTATTTCTTCATCCCCAAGTCGGGCGAGCTGTACGAACGCCTGCTGACCGATGGCGAAGTCAACGTGTCGTATGCCAACCCGGACGACGACAGCTACGTGTCGCTGTCGGGCCAGGCACGCGCTGTGGACGACCATGCGCAAAAACAAGCCCTGTGGTCCCCCATGGCCCAGGCGTGGTTCCCGGGTGGCGTGTCCGACCCCAACCTGGCGTTGCTGGCCGTGCGCATCCGCCATGCCGAATACTGGGATGTGGATGAAAGCAAGATGGTGCAGCTCTTCAAGATGGCCAAGGCCGCCATCACGGGCGAACCACCGCGCAGCCTGGGCGAGCACAAGGAACTGACCTTGTATTGAGCTGAGCGGCAGGCCCCCGGGCGGCTGTTTCCCCAAGGTGGGGCAGTGGCCGGAGGCACGCCACACCCTGCCGCAATGCCAGGAAGAGCGTCAGCGTCTCGCACAGAAATTCAAGAAAAAATGGGCTCCAGCGCTTTTCTATCAAGCGCTAATAGCTACATATTTCATAGCAAAACCACCGAGCCATGGAGCCCACGGGCTCCTTTTTCTTTGGGCCACGGCTCTTGAAACAGGGCGCCAAGGCATCCACATGCCATCCATTCACCATCCCCTTGGATGTTTTATGGAGTTTTCCCGATGAACAACATCGTTCCCATCGCCCCATCGCGCGGCAAGGTGCCCGAGTCCGAGAAGGTCACGATCAACCTGGGCTTCGTGGACCTGGGCCACATTGACCTGCTGGTCTCCGAAGGCTTTTACGCCAACCGCACCGACTTCATCCGCACCGCCATCCGCAACCAGCTGACCGCCCAGAACGACGCCGTGCGCCAGGTGGTGGCCCGCAAGATGCTTGTGCTGGGGCTGCAGCGTTTTGGCCGGGCCGAGCTGGAGGCCGTGTTGGCGGCGGGCGAGACGCTGGAGATCCGCGTGCTGGGCCTGGCCAGCATCGACGACGACGTGCCGCCCGCTCTGGCGCAGGCCACGATTGCCTCGGTGACGGTACTGGGCGCGTTCCATGCCAGTGCGGCCGTCAAGACCGCCCTGGCCGGGCGCATGCATTGAACACCACCGACCCGGACCGCAGCGCACCGCTGGCGCGCCCACCCACACAAGGAGTCCCCATGGACTGGAACCTCAATCTCAAGCGCCTGATGGGCGAAGCCACCCAGCTGGTGCGCAGTGGCCAGCTGGCCGACGCTACGCGGGCCATCCAGCAGACCCTGGGCGCAGCCGTGGCGCGCCACAGCAACGAACCGACACCTGCCAGCGCAGGGGCTACGCCGTTGCAAGCGCCATCACCCGCAGGCGACGAGGCCCCACGCTGGCGCAGCGCCGCCGCCGCGCAAGATGTGGAAGACGCCGTGGTCATCGACCGCAGCGCCCCCACCCCCCACGCCGAGCCAAAGGCCCCCACAGCACCACGCCCCGCCGCCAACAATCACCCGCTGGCCGAGCCGCCCGGCAGCTTCACCCGCGTGGTCTTCACCCACGCCGATGCACGGCGCCACCCGCACCACTACCACCTGTACGTGCCCCCGGGCGCCACGGCAGGCACCCCCATGCCGCTGGTGCTGATGCTGCACGGCTGCACGCAGAACCCCGTGGACTTTGCCACCGGCACAGGCATGAACGACGCAGCCGCCCCCGCCAACGCCCTGGTGCTGTATCCCGAGCAACCCCACAGCGCCAACCCCAACGGCTGCTGGAACTGGTTTCGCCCCGGCGACCAGCACCGAGGCAGCGGCGAGCCCGCGCTGCTCGTCGCCATGCTGCAGGACGTGATGGCGCGCCACCCGGTGGATGCGCAACGCGTCTACGTGGCGGGCCTGTCGGCTGGCGGCGCCATGGCCGCACTGCTGGGCCGCGAATACCCCGAGCTGTTTGCCGCCGTGGGCGTGCACTCCGGCCTGCAGGCGGGCGCGGCGCACAACGTGATGGGCGCGCTGTCGGCCATGAAAAACGGCGCCAAACCCGGCGCCGCCACCCACCCCACCGCCGAGACCCCTGCACTGCCGCCTCCGCCGATGATCGTGTTCCATGGCGACGCCGACACCACCGTGCACGCCCACAACGGCGAGCAACTGGTCCAGGCCACGCTCACCGCCCTGGCCACCGCCCCGGGCGGTGCAGCGCAGACGGTGGAGGCCGTGCACACAGGCCAGTCCGCCAGCGGGCAGGGCTACACGCGCAGGGTGTATGCGCGGCCAGGCCCGGCCTCTTCCAGCAGGGCATCGCCCAGCCCCGTGGTGGCAGAACACTGGGTGCTGCACGGCGCAGGCCACGCGTGGGCCGGCGGGCACGCGGGTGGCAGCCACACCGACCCACGCGGCGTGGCTGCCACGCAGGAGATGCTGAGGTTTTTTCTGGAGCATCCGCGCGCTGCGAGGGATTGACAAGCACCCGCGCAAGATCGCGCACAACATTCAATAGGTGACGGTGATGCCGGCATCCCTGGCGCCGACGCGCACATGCTCCGATTCAAGATCCGTCTTGAGGACGGCCTTGGTGCCACCGGCGGGCACCGTAAACGGATTGCCATAGCCGGCCGATCCCTTGATCGCGCTGCTGTAGTTTCCAGAGCCCGCCGGCTTCTGATAGTCGACGTGCACGCTGGCCTTGGCACCCGGAGCAGCAATGCTCATGCCGTTGGAATTGCCGAGATCGATTTCGCGGGTGGTGTCTTGGGCGATGGTGACGGTGGTAGCCATGTGGAACTCCTCAAAGATGAAGCTCGACGATGTGTCGGGCCGGGGGAGTCAATGTAGGCAGCCGAATGCGCGCTGACGATTACAGGCCATTACAGGGCGCCAAGAAAAGGCTCTCCGTGCCAGAGAGTCTCGCCACCGTGTGCGATGGCATCACTCCCCCCACCGCGACTCCTCGGTCTTTGGTGCGCCCGGCTAAGGCGACGCTGAACAAGTCCCCGCGATGGCGCGCGCCATGGTTTGGGATGGGATGCAAGGCGCAAGCCACAGCGATGGCCGTAGCTATCGCGAGGATTTGCAACGCGGCAGACCGCCCAAAGCAGGGATGCGCGGTGCGCGAGGGACTTGTTCAGCGTTGCCCTAATGCGCGAGGTCGCGCACCACGCCTTCGAGCCCCTGAACCACGCGGGCCAGCCGGTCGAAATCCACCTTGTCCGGGGTGTCCTGGCGGGTGTGATAGTGCGGATAGCGGTAGGGGGCGGTGTCGGTCACCATCAACGCGGGATAGCCTGCGTCGAGGTAGGCCGCGTGGTCTGAATAGTCCACGCCGGGGATGCGCCGGGGCGCCGCAATGCCCTCGGACGCAAACGCGGCGTGGGACCGAAAAGACCGCACCACCTTGCGCACCAGGCCCAGGTCGCCGGGCGTCGCCAAAAAAGCAATGAAATCGCCCTTCCAGAAAAGTGCGTGGGGCAGTGTAGAACGCGCATTCCCGTCCGGTTCACACAACGATGGCCAAGTGCAGCGGCACAATTCTTTCTTTTTGCACCTCCACTCCATGCCCCCCATCGCCGTCATCGACTTTGAAACCACCGGCATCTCGCCCGGCCAGGGCGCGCGTGCGACCGAGGTGGCGATCGTGCTGCTGGAAAAAGGGCAGGTGGTGGACCGTTTTCAAAGCCTGATGAAAACGGGGGTGTGGATACCGTCGTTCATCACCCAGCTCACCGGCATTACCAACGCGATGGTGAACGCCGCGCCCGATGCGGCGGGGGTGATGCAGGACGCGGCGCGTTTTGTGGGCGATGCGCCCATGGTGGCGCACAACGCTTCGTTTGACAGCAAGTTCTGGCAGGCCGAGCTGGCCCTGGCCGGGCTGCCCGCGCCGCAGCCGTTTGCGTGCACGGTGCTGCTGTCGCGGCGGCTGTACCCGCAGGCGCCCAGCCACAAGCTGGGCTCGCTGGTGGACTACCACGGCCTGCCGCGCACGGGCCAGGCGCACCGGGCGCTGGCCGATGCCGAGATGGCTGCTGCGCTGCTGGCGCGCATGCAGCACGACCTGCGCACGCGTTGGAGGGTGGCCGAGCCCAGCTACACGCTGCTGCAAACGCTGCAGCGCTGCGCCAAGCCCAAGGTGGGGGCGCTGCTGGCGCAGCATGCGGTGGCCTAGCGAGAGCCCGCTGAGGGCACGCCAAGCAACACCCATTAACTATCAATTTGATAGCTATCAGTGCATGATGGACGAGCGCAGAAGGCCATTTTTATTCAAATTTCTTGCATACTGAGGCCGCGACAATCCCACACAAGGTGGCTGCGCCCACAACAACCCCCGATGAAAGGTCTTGCCATGGAAATTCTGGTACTTGGACTGGTGCTGTTTCTGGGTGTGCATTCGGTGCGCATCGTGGCCGATGGCTGGCGCACGCAGACGCTGGCACGCATGGGTGAGATGCCGTGGAAGGGGTTGTATTCACTGGTCTCCGCCGTGGGCCTGGCACTCATCGTGTGGGGCTATGGCTTGGCGCGGCAGCAGCCGGTGGTGCTGTGGGTGCCGCCCATTGGCATGCGGCATGCTGCGTCGCTGCTGACGCTCATTGCCTTCATCCTGCTGGCCGCCACCTACGTGCCGCGCAATGCCATAAAGGCCCGGCTGCACCACCCCATGGTGCTGGGCGTGAAGGTGTGGGCGCTGGCACATTTGCTGTCCAACGGCAACCTGGCCGATGTATTGCTGTTTGGCAGCTTTTTGCTGTGGGCCGTGCTGAGCTTTCGGGCCGCACGGCAGCGCGACCGGGCGATGAACACCGGCTACGCGCCCGGCACTGCGGCGGGCACGGGCGTGGCCGTGGTGGTGGGCGCTGTGGCCTGGGTGGGCTTTGCGTTCTGGGCGCATGCATGGCTGATCGGCGTTGCGCCTCTCGCGCGGTAGGGCGGCAGGGGCTTGGCGCAGCACTGCAGGACCAAATCCCGGAGAATCCGCGCTTTCCGTTTTTGTTTTCTTTCCCATTGCCTTTTCACACTGAGCCTTCTGCATGACCGACGCAACCACCTCCACCACGCCACCCCCCTTGCCCGATCACCTGTCGGTGGACCCCCGCAGCCCGCACCATGTGGCGGAGGTGTTCAAGCACGACATCGGCATCCGCTTCAACGGCAAGGACCGCAGCGATGTCGAGGAATACTGCGTCAGCGAAGGCTGGGTGAAAGTGCCCGCAGGCAAGACGGTGGACCGCAAGGGCCAGCCATTGATGATCAAGCTCAAGGGCAAGGTAGAAGCGTTCTACAAATAGGCCGTGGCCACCGAACCCGCCCACTGGGTGGTGCACTGCGACGGCAGCGCCGTGCCCAACCCCGGGCGCATGGGGCTGGGGGCAGTGCTGGTGGGGCCCGGTGGGGCCACGCAACACACCATTTCTGAAGCCACGACCTTCACCGGTTGCAACAACGAGGCCGAACTGCGCGCGCTGCTGCGGGCGCTGCAGTGGCTGGAACCCCAGGTGGTGGCGACGGCAACCACCGTGCAGGTGCTCAGCGACAGCAGCGTGCTGGTGGAGCAACTGGGCAAGCAGGCCGTAGCGCCTATCGAGCGGCTGGCACCGCTGTTTGACGAGGCGCGCCGTGTGCTGCAGCGGTTTGCACAGGTGGACCTGCAATGGGTTCCCCGCCACCGCAATGGGGCGGCCGATGCGCTGGCGCGTGCCGCGCTGGGTCTGGCGCCCAAGGTGGCCACGCCACACGGCCGCACCCAAAAGCGGCGGCGCTGATCCTGCCCTGCTCCGGCCTGCTTCACGCAGCGCGCCGGCTGGAAGTCATGTCCATCACGCTCGCGCTCGCGCTCGCGCCAGCAGCAAGGCCTTTTCCTGCGCATTGCGCGTCAGGCTGGCGGCCCGTTCAAACTCTGCACAAGCTTCCGTCTGGCGCCCCAGCTTGGCCAGCAGGTCGCCCCGCACACTGGGCAGCCAGTGGTAGTGGCGCAGGCTGGGTTCTGCGGCCAGTTCATCCACCAGGGCCAGTGCTGCGGCCGGACCCAGGGCCATGCCCACCGACACGGCGCGATTGAGAGCGACCACAGGCGAGGGCGCCACCTGCAGCAGTGCGTCATACAGCGCCACGATGTGGTGCCAGTCGGTGTCTTGGGCGCGGTGCGCGCGCGCATGGCAGGCCGCAATCGCACCCTGCAGCGCATAGGGCCCCCAGGCATGGCCCACGCATGCCAGCTGCTCGGCCTTGTCGAGGGCGGCCAGCCCCCGGCGCACCAGCAGGTGGTCCCAGCGCGCACGGTCCTGGTCCATCAGCAGCACGGGCTGGCCCTGTGCGTTGGTGCGTGCGGGCAGGCGCGAGGCCTGGATTTCGAGCAGTGCCACCAGCCCCTGCACCTCGGGCTCATCGGGCACCAGGCTGGCCAGCACGCGCACCAGTCGCTGCGCCTCGCCACACAAAGCGGGGCGCATCCAGTCATCCCCCGCCGTGGCGGCATAACCTTCGTTGAAGATGAGGTAGATCACCTCCAGCACCGAGGCCAGTCGCGGCGCGCGCTCCGCAGGGCCGGGCACTTCAAACGGAACGTGGGCCGCAGACAGGCTTCGCTTGGCGCGAACAATGCGCTGGGCCACGGTGGGCTCGGGCACGAGAAACGCGCGTGCGATCTCAGCCGTGGTGAGCCCGCCCAACAGCCGCAAGGTGAGCGCCACACGCGCCTCGGTGGGCAGCACGGGGTGGCAGGCGGTGAAGATGAGGCGCAGCAGGTCGTCACCAATGTCATCCTGCTGTACGTGCATCAGGGTCTCCACCACGTCGGGCGCGTACTGCGCTTCGAGCGCTTCGAGGTCGTGGCCCAGGGCTTCGTTCTCGCGCGTGTGCAGCGCCTGCTGGCGAAGGTGGTCGATGGCGCGGCGCTTGGCCGTGGTCATCAGCCACGCCGCCGGATTGGCGGGCAGGCCGGTGGTAGGCCAGTGCTCCAGCGCGGCCACCAGCGCGTCCTGCGCCAGTTCCTCGGCCCGGCCCACGTCCCGCGTCATGCGCGCAACGCTGGCGATGATGCGCGCGGCCTCGATACGCCACACCGAGTCGATGGTGCGGTGCAGGGCATCGCGGTCGGGAAGGGTAGAGGGTTTCACGCGATCAAAAGGTGTGAATGAATCCGGCGCATTCATTCACACGTTCTCATCCCAGCGCCTTGCTGGCGTCCACCATGTGCACAAACTCCCAGGTGTGCCCATCCAGGTCGTCAAAGCTGCGCGAGTACATGAAGCCCAGGTCCTGCGCAGGGCGGGGGGTGGTGCCGCCCGCAGCCACGGCCTTGTCCACCAGCGCATCGACTTCTGCACGGCTTTGGCAAGAGAAGCACACCAGCACCTCGGAGGTGGTGCGCGCATCGGCAATCGTCTTGCTGGTGAAGGTCTGGTAGAAGTCCTTGACCAGCAGCATCACGAAGAGGTTTTCGCCCACCACCAGGCAGGCACCCTGGTCGTTGGTGAACTGGGGGTTGAAGTCATAGCCCAGTGCGCGGAAGAACGCCTGCGAGCGGGCCATGTTCTCGATGGGCAGGTTCACGAAGATTTGTTGGTGCATGAGGTGCTCCTGAGGAGTAAGGAAGGTAAAGCGAAACGAAAGGTTTTGCAAAGCGCAACAGGGGATGGGGCTCAGCCGGCAGGCTTTTGCACCACAGCCTGCAGGTTGACCAGGCCGTCTTCAAAGTCCTGGCCCACCATGCGGTCCATGTTGAAAACCAGGTGCGCAATCTTGGCCAGGTAGGGCACAGGGCCATGCATGGCCCAGGTGACGCGGGTGGTGCCTGCCCCTTCGGGCTGCAGCGTGAACTCGACCTGGTTGTGGGCTTCGAACGGGGCCACAAAGTCGAGCTTCATTGCCACGCGCGCCGGGGCCGTGGCATCGACGATCTCCATGCTGCCGGTGCCCACCTTGTCGCCCTGCCACGCATAGCGCGCGCCGGGGCCGATGGTGTTGGCGCTGTACTCGCCCTTGGCGGCGGGATCCTTGCGTTCGTACGGGTTCCAGGTGTTGAACTGGCGCAGGTCGTGGATGAGGCCGTACACACGCTCGGGCGGGGCGGAGATGACGCGGCTGCGCTCCACGCGGAAGGTGTCGGGGCGGGTGGCAGCAAACGCCAGGAAAAGTCCCAGCGCCGCCAGCAGCACAAGGGCAATGGTCTTGATCATGGTAGAGGGTCCTCCCGGTTGGTTTCAGCCGCGCATCGCTTCGAGGTCGTGGAATTTCTCCACGCCTTCGACGCCGGCAAAGTCCTCCATCTCAAAGAGCTGGCGCACTTCGATCTCGGCATCGAGCCCCTCACCCCGCGGATTGGGAAAGCGGCGCGTCCATTCCAGCGCCTCGCCCTTGCTGCGCACCTGGATCAGGGTGTAGCCGGCGATGAGTTCCTTGGTTTCGGTGAACGGCCCGTCGGTCACGGTGCGGCCGCTGGCGGTGTAGCGCACACGCCAGCCCTGCGCGCTGGGCTTGAGGCCGCTGCCGTCCAGCAGCACGCCCGCATGGGCCAGTTCTTCGTGGTAGCGGGCCATCTCGGCCATCAGGGCGGCGCTGGGCATGCAGCCTTGTTCGGATTCGGCAGTGGCTTTGACGATGATCATGAATCGCATGGGGTTCTCCTGAAAGTGATGGGTTGAGGGCCCGTTGGTGGACCTTCACCTGCACGACGAACGAAGGCCGGGCAGATCGACAGGACGGTTCAAAAAATCAGGGTAACTACGTAGAAAAAAGTCGCCAAGGTGTCAGGTGCAGCCCAAGGTGTGGGGCATTTGCCAAGGCGTGCAAATGGTTACGCGCCCGGCCAGACACCCTCGGTAGGATGCCGCGCGGAGAGCCCCCGAGCACAATGAACGAAGACAGCGACATCACCACCGAACCTGCCCCTCCCTGGCTGGCCAGCATTCCGCTGGAACCCAGCTGCCAGACCCCGGCCCTGGTCATCGTCCACCCCGGGCGGGCCGTGGTGCCACCAGAAGGCTTGAAGGCGGTATTGCGCTTCAACGCCGACGGGCGCGGCGGCTGGGTCAGCGCTGCCCAGGCCGACAACTCGCTGTGGGGCTATATCGATGGTGAAGGCTGCTGGCGCGTGCCGCCCGCGCTGCAGAACGCACGCAACTTTTCAGAAGACGGACTGGCGCGCTTTTGCGACGGGGGCCGCTGGGGCTTTGTGGACCTGGCGGGTGCGGTGGTCATCCCCCCGACCTTCGACAACGCCCACCCATTCCGCAACGGGGTGAGTGCCGTGCAGGTGGGCCAGGATGCATGGCGCCCCATCGACCGCGAGGGCCAGCCCACCAGCGACGAAGTTTTTCATGAACTGGGCCTGTTCGGCGCGAACGGCCTGGCCCGCGCCACGCTGTGGAAAAAGGATAGCAACCAGCGCACCCGGGGCTTTGTGGACCGCGCGGGCCGCTGGGTGGTTGAACCCCGCTTTCGCGATGCCAAGCCGTTTGGCGAGTCCCCCACCACGGCCGCATCGCTCGATGGAGAACGCTACGGGCTGATCAATGCCCGGGGCGATTGGGTGCTGAAGCCGCATTACCCCAGCATCGACGCTTTCAACAGCGATGGCCTGGCCTATTTTGACGAACCCAACGCCTGGGACAACGGCCACGGCTATCTCGACGCCCGGGGCAAGGTGGTGGTCAAGGGTGGCCGCCACCTGTCTCGGCGCATGGTCTGCGGCGTGGTGGCCAACAGCTACGACGGCACGGGTTTTCTCACGGCCGAAGGCAAGCCCTTGCCCGGCCCGCGCCTGAGCTATGGCTCGGACTTTTCTGCCGAGAGCGGCTTTGCCGTGGTGCGCACCGCCGCGCAAGGTCCGTCGGCCTGCGCCACCTGGGGCCTGCTGCATCCCGATGGCCGTTTCGTGCCGGCACCGGCGCATCTGCTGGAGCCGCTGACCAACGGCGATGGCTGGCTGGTGGGCAATACGCCCGATACCCCGCTGGTGCCGTTCCTCACCCGCGATGGTCAGCTGGCGTACATCGACGGCGAAGGGGTTGTGGTCTGGCGCGCGCACTATGACGGCCAGCAGGTGGCCTTGCTCGGCGCCGAAGGTGCGCCCCTGTGGCGCAGCGGCGTGCGCGAGAACTGCTGGCCGCCCCGGCCCTTTTTCCATGCCCCCCTGACCGACCACCTGGAAGGCCTGGACACGCTCGACGGCATCGTGCCCCTGGCCAGCCGCCTGCTGGCCCAGGCCGAGACACGCCTGCACCAACTGGCTGCGGGCGACATGCTGCAAGCTGACCGCGCGGGCACGGAAAAGGACGATGACGGCACCGACGATGAGGAAGATGCGGACGACCCAGACCAGGTGCAGGCCGACCGCACCGTGGTCGTGCGCCGGGTCATGCGCGCCTACCTGAGCGATTCGCACAACGGCCCGTATGAATTCCTGTCTGCCGACCTCCACCGCGCGGTGAACGAAGCCCGCGAGGCCATGGTGCAGCGCCTGTCAGCGCGCTTTGGCCCGGCCGACCCGGACCCCGAACACGCCGCCCCCTGGCACCGCAGCGGCGACCACACCCAGGCCTGGGCCTCGCCGCTGGCCAGACCCCTGCCCGGTGATGGCGGAGTGCTGCGCGAATCGCGCGAGCAGTGGCTCACGCTGTACCAACACGCGGATTCCGGCGATGGCGACGCATGGTGGGAGCTGTGGCTGATGGCAGCGCCCAGCGTGGATGCGCTGCAGCTGGCGCAACGTGCGCGTTCTGCACAGCCAGCACCCCAGGCCCAAGCCGCCGACGAGACCACGCTGATGGCACAGCTGCAGTCGCACCCACGTACGCTGGCCGATGTGCCGCGTGAACACATCACCCACGCCATGGTGGACGCCGCGCTGGCCGCCGATGAAGACACCGTGCGCTTTGTGCCCAGGCGGCTCATGACACCCGCACGCTATGCCACCGCGCTGCGGCAGGGTGTGAAGAGCTTTGCGCAAATACCGGCCGGGATGCTCAGCGAGGACGCCTGCATCGCCCGCGTGCAGGACGGTGGCTGGCACCTGGAACAGGTGCCCGAGACCTTGCGCACCGTCGCTGTCTGTGCGCACGCGCTGCGCCGCAGCCCCAGTGCGCTGGAACACGTGCCCGAATCCCTGCGTGCACAGGCGCGCGAAGCGATGGCCCAGCTACCCCCGGACGCACAGGAAGAAGACCCGCCACGCGCGGGTGGCGACCTGGGCGACTGGTTGTCCCGGCGCGTGGTGGGCTCGGCCCTGCGAGGCCAGGACACCACGGCACGCAGGCTCCAGCACAAGGGATTTTTGGCAGCGTTTGTGATGCAGGCAGCACTGACCGCCAAGTCAGACACGCCCCCCACCCTCCGGGGGATGGCGGGGTGGTTCGAGCAGCGGCCAGTGCTGGCGCTGGTGGCCCACCTGCTGCTGGGCCTCGCAGCCTTGGTGGGCCATGCATTCGTCTCGGTCGCGGCCTGGCGGGCCGAGGGCCCGTGGATCGGGCTGGGCACCTTCGCACTGATGGGCTTTGCGGAGCTGTACTGGGCGTGGCGTTTTGTAGCGTCCAGCCCCTGGAGCCCCTGGCTGGCGCTTGCAGCCACCCTGGTGGTGGTGTACGTGTTCGGCTGGCGCCGCCTGTACCGCCGCGTGGGGCTGGCCTACGCGGCACGTGAGGGCATCACGCCCGTCGAGTGAGCTCCGGCAAGGGTTCACGGGCGGCCGCTGCACTTTTTACAGTTTTCTAGGGGTCATTACCGATCCCCGGAGAGACTGTTCGGTCCCGGCGATGGATACACTTTGTAAACCTTTCGCCCCACTGATTCACGAACCTCCAGAACGCCTTGGCCTGCATGCGCGGGCCCTCACCACAGCGGGTGCACCACCCATGCAAAGAGGATCGGAACCCAATACAACCCAGCGGACACAGCAGCTGGTGCTGGCGCTGCTGTGTGGCTTTGCATCCCACGCTGCCGCGCAGGCGGACATTGCCCAGCTGCCGCTGGAACAGCTCATGCAGATGGAGGTCCGGACGGCCAGCCGGTATGCGCAAACCGCCCTGGAAGCGCCCGCCGTGGTGAGCGTGGTGACCGCAGACGACATCCGGCTTTTTGGCTATCGCACGCTGGCGGAAGTGCTGGGCAGCATGCGCGGGCTGTATGTCTCGTACGACCGCTCTTACCACTACCTTGGCACACGCGGCTTTGCCACACCGGGCGACTACAACACCCGGGTGCTGCTGCTGGTCAACGGCGTGCGCTTTAACGACAACCTCTACGACCAGGCCACCATCGGCACGGATTTCCCGCTCGACCTGGACCTGGTGGACCGCGTGGAGTTCGTTCCCGGGCCGGGCTCTGCGGTGTATGGCGCCAATGCGTTCTTTGGCGTGGTCAATGTCATCACGCGCAACGGCCGCCAGCTGGCCGGGCCGCAGATCAGCGTGGAGGCGGGCAGCCAAGGCAGCGCCAAGGCACGCTTCTCGCTGGGCACGGTGGATGCCCAGGGCAGCGACTGGCTCGTCGCGGTGACGCGCTCCAGCAGCCGGGGGGCAGATCAGTACTTTTCGGCGTTCGACGCGCCCGAGACCCACCATGGTGTAGCGCACCGCCTGGATTTCGACCGCAACACGCAGCTGTTTGCCCGCATGCAGCGGGAGGGGCTCACGCTCACCCTGGCCCATGGCGAGCGCACCAAGGGCACGCCCACGGCTTCGTTCTCGCAGGCCTTCAACGACCCACGCTCGCGCTACATCGACACCACCACCCGCCTGGCGGCCGAAACCACGCACCAGATTTCGTCCTCACTGGCGCTCACCGGCCGCGTACACGCCGGGCGCTACCGCTTCGTGGGCGACTATGTGTACGACTACCCACCCCTCACGGTCAACCGCGACGTCGGCACCGGGCAGTGGTGGGGCACCGACTGGCAGTGGGTCAGCACGGCGTTTGCACGCCACAAGCTCGCCTGGGGCATCGACTACCGGCGCGACACCCGCATCCAGCAGCTCAACGTCGATCTGGACCCACCCGCCCAGTACCTGGACACCCGCCGCTCGGGCGATGCGCTGGGCATCTACATGCAGGATGAATTTGCGCTGGCGCCCACACTCACGCTGCACACCGGGCTGCGCTGGGGCAAGCAGTCCGGCAGTGCGGGCAGCTTCCATCCCCGGCTGGGCCTGGTGTATTGGTGGACCCCCTCTACCGCCCTCAAGCTGCTGCACGGCACGGCCTACCGGCCCCCCAATGCCTACGAACGCGACTACCGCGTGGACCTGCCCGGCGGCATCGTCAGCTCGGAGGGGCTTCGGTCGGAAAAGGTGCGCACCACAGAGCTGGCCCTCGAACATGCCCCCACCGGCGCCACCCGCATGCTGCTGACGGCGTTCCGGTCGCAGGTGACCGACCTGATCGCGCTGGGCGATGCGAACGCAGCGGAAAGACTGAATTTCGGCAACACCGGCAGCGTGCGCGTTCACGGGCTGGAAGCCGAGGTGGAACAGCGCTGGCAAGGCGGCTCGCGCCTGCGTGTGGCCTATGGCTGGCAAAAGGCGCGCAACACCAGCACCCCCCAGCCGCTGACGAACTCTCCCCGGCACTTGCTCAAGGTCCAGTGGTCGGACACCCTGGCGCTGGGCGCATGGGCAACGCCAGGCGCTGGCAGGCCGGGCCAATATGCCGTGGAGGCCATTGGCGTGGGCGCGCGCGCAACCCGTTCGGGCGCACGCCTGCCGGGGACCATCGTCACCAACCTCGTCTACACACAACGCTTTGCGGATGTGGACGTGTCGATGGGCGTCTACAACCTGTTCAACCACCGGCATGCAGACCCCGCCTCGTACGAGATCCGCGAAGAATCGATCCGGCAGGATGGACGGACCTACCGGCTCAAGCTCACCTACGCGTTCTGAGCCATGTACAACGCCATCCACCTGGGCAAGATACTGTGGTTCGGCCTGTGTTTGCTGGGCGGGTTGGTCGGCCTGGCGCATGCCACCAACCCCGTGGAAGAACCCGACCTCAAGGCCGCCTATATCTTCAACTTCATCCAGTTCATCGAATGGCCTGACAACGACAGCGCCATGGGCAGCGAACTGACCGTCTGCGTCTCGCCCTTCAGTCCACTCAAGCGCCCCCTGACCGCCCTGGAAGGCAAACAGGCCGCCAAAGGCCGTACCGTGCGGATCAGGCTGCTGGAGATGGCCAGCCTGCGCGACTGCAGGGTGCTCATCCTGCAAAACGCAGACGTAGAGCAGGCATTGCGAGCGCTTCGAACCCTGTCTCAGGGCCATGGCGTGCTGACGGTCTCGGATGAGCTGACCTTCGTCAACCCGGAGATCGTCATCGCTCTCACCCAGCAGGAAGGGCGTATCGTGTTCGGCATCAGCCCCGACGCCGCCGCCAAGGCGGGTCTCACGATCAGCTCCCGACTGCTGCGGCTGGCCAAGGTGTACCGATGAGAACCCAGGCCCCCGAACCCCAGATTGCCATCCCGGCGCCACCGCTGCCGCCCGTGCTGCTGTCGTCCAGGCTGGTGGTAACGGGCATCCTGGCGGCGGGCCTGGCGCTTTTGACGGTGGTGCTGGCACTCACGGGGTTGGACTACTGGAGCACGCGCCAGTCCATGCTGCAGGACAGCCGGGTGGAGGCCGCCATCGTCGCGGACAACATTGCGGCCGCTGTCATGTTCCGAGATGCGCGCACGGCCAACGAGATGCTCGCGGCGCTGAAGTCGTCGCCCATGGTGCTGGGCGCCGGGGTGTACGACGCGCAGGGCCTGCTGCTGGCGCACTACACACGCGGGCCAGGCGACAGCTTCCCCGCCACGCTGGCGGCCGCTGGCATGGGCGGGTTGACCGAGCGTGCGGGGGTGAGCGTGCTGGAGATTGCCCGGCCGGTTGAAACGGCGGGCGTGGCAGAGGGAACCCTGTACTTTCGCAAGTCCATGCGTGCGGTGTACTCGCGCCTGGCCATTCGTTTTGTCAGCGCGTTGCTGATTGCCGGGTGTGTGATGGCCATGGCCGCCGCCATGGTGCTGCGCAGCCAGGCGGCCGTGCGCAACGCCGAGAACCGGCTGCACGCGCTCGCCCATACCGATGCCGTCACGGGCACGGGCAACCGGCACGCCTTCAATGAACGCTTGGCCGCAGCGATCGAAGCCGCCCGGGACCAAGGCACCCGCGTGGCCCTGGTGTACATCGATCTCGACAATTTCAAGACGCTCAACGACACCTTCGGGCATGCGGCCGGAGATGGTTTGCTGCGCCAGGTGGCGCGGCGCCTGCAGTCCGTGGTGCGCAGCACCGACGCGATCTCGCGCCTGGGGGGCGACGAGTTCGCCGTGATCCTGCCGCTGGACATGGACGACGCAGCGCTCAACACCTATGGCCAGCGGATTGTCGGCACCTTCCACCATTCGTTCACCGAAGTAGGCCAGCAGATGACCATGACCTGCAGCGCTGGCATCGCCACCTTTCCGGGTGATGCGGCCGACATGGACGGCCTGGTCAGCAATGCCGATACGGCCATGTACCGCGCCAAGGAAATGGGCAAGAACCGCTGTGTGCGGTTTGACGCGTCGATGAACCAGGCGGTGGTCCGGCGCCAGGCCATCGAGCATGCACTGCGCGCCGCGCTCCAGCAGGGCGAGGGCCTCGCGCTGCACTACCAGCCGCTTTTTGCCGCCACCGACCGCGCCCTGGTGGGCGCCGAGGCGCTGCTGCGCTGGTCGCATGCGGAGCTGGGCAACGTTTCGCCGCTGGAGGCCGTGATGGTGGCCGAGGACTGCGGCCTCATCGTGCCGCTGGGCTACTGGGTGATGCGCACGGCCTGCCGCGATGCCGCCCGGTGGCAGGCGGGCGGGCCGCTCCGGGTGTCGGTCAACATCTCGGCACGGCAGTTGGGCGACCCGCAGTTTCTGGAGCGCGTGATGGACATCCTGCGCGAAGAGGGCCTGCCCGCCCACCTGCTCGAAATCGAACTCACCGAAACCGTGCTGATGGACAACATGGAGGCCGGTGCGCACACCCTGCACCGCCTGAGCCAGCTGGGCATCCACCTGGCCATTGACGACTTTGGCACCGGCTACTCCTCCCTGGCCTACCTGCGGCAGTTGCCGATGCGGCGCCTCAAGATCGACCGCAGCTTTGTCGAGGACCTGCCCGGCCAGGAACACAGCCGCACCATCGTCACCGCCATCGTGGCGCTGGCCCACGGGCTGGGGCTGCAGATCACAGCCGAAGGGGTGGAAACGCCCGAGCAGGCCGACTACCTGGTGCGCCAGGGCTGCGATGTGCTGCAGGGCTACCTGTTTGCGCGGCCCATGCCAGTGGGGGAGTTTCAGGCACAGCTGCAGGAAGGCACTGCGCGCCGGGGAGTGTGAAAAGCGTCAGCGCCCCGGATCACAAAGCCCCGTGGTAACACGGCGCCACTTCGCGCACCTCGACAGTGGCCCATTCGGCGGCCGGGCATTCACGGGCAATGGCCACAGCCTCCTCGCGCGTGGCGCAGTCGAGCAGGTAAAAACCACCCACCATTTCTTTCGTCTCGGCAAAAGGTCCATCGACCATGCGGGCCTGGCCTTCGCGCACCTGCAGGCGCACGGCCTGCTCGGTGGAGGCCAGCGATTCGGAGGCACGCAGCAGGCCCCGGGCCTGCAGGCCTTCGCCAAAACGCAGCATGCGCGCATAGGCCTCCTGGCCCCCCGCCAGCCCCCGCTCGGCCCGTTGGCCGTGGGGTTCCATGATGAGCAGCATGTAGGCCATGAAAAGATCTCCTGACGAAACAGATGGGGAGTGCACGCAGCGAAAGGCGCCATCCTATCAGTAGTATTAACTATTATTTTGATAGCTATCAGCGCTTATCCGTCAAGCGCTAGCGGCAATTTTCATCAAAATTATTGCGCACCGCAGCAAGCCTGTGCTATCTTTGCCCCCTATGCAACGCAGCATGCTCCTATCCACCCTATCGCTAGGCCTAGTGCCTGGCCGGGGTCTGCCTGCGTTCGCCACCGTTGCCTGATCCGCTCAGCGCAACACCTGATCTCCCCCTGACCCCGGCCCGCGAACCAGCCTTTGCACATGCAAAGGGCTGCAGGGGATGTCATTCGTTTCTAGATTCGATTGACCTGTGCACCGTGTCTTTCACACCGCACACACCGTTCGTGGAGCCTTTGTCATGATTTCCAAACCCGCCTCCAAGTACCAGCCCATTGCCCCGGTCGCGTTGACCGACCGCCAGTGGCCCACCCGCAGCATCACCCACGCGCCCGTGTGGCTGTCCACCGATTTGCGCGACGGCAACCAGGCCTTGTTCGAGCCCATGAACGGCGAGCGCAAGATGAAGCTCTTTGAAGAGCTGGTGCGCATCGGCTTCAAGGAGATCGAGGTCGGTTTTCCGGCAGCATCGCAGACGGACTTCGACTTTGTGCGCCGCCTCATCGACGAGAACCTCATCCCCGATGACGTGACCATCATGGTCATGACCCAGTCGCGCGAAGACCTCATTGCGCGCACCGTGGAGGCCGTGAAAGGAGCCCCCCGCGCCATCGTGCACCTCTACAACGCCACGGCCCCCGCATGGCGGCGCATCGTGTTCGGCATGAACGTGACGCAGGTGATGCAGCTCATCGCGCACCACGTGGGCTACCTCAAGCAGCTTACCGATGCACAGCCCGAAACGCAGTGGACCTTGCAGTATTCACCCGAAACCTTCAGCGCCACCGAGCTCAGCGTTTCCCTCAAGGCCTGCCAGACCGCGATTGCCGCATGGAACGCGGGCCCCGGCCGTCCCATCATCATCAACCTGCCCACCACGGTGGAGAACGCCACGCCCAACGTGTTCGCCGACCAGATCGAGTGGATGGACCGGCACCTCAGCCCGCGCGAGCACATCACGCTCTCGGTGCACCCGCACAACGACCGGGGCACCGGCGTGGCGGCGGCAGAACTTGCGATGATGGCCGGCGCCGACCGCGTGGAAGGCTGTCTCTTCGGCAACGGCGAGCGCTGCGGCAATGTGGACATCGTGACGCTGGCGCTCAACATGTACACGCAGGGCGTGCACCCCAACCTCGACTTCTCGGACATCACCTCGGTCGCGCGCATTGCCGAGGAATGCACCTCGCTGCCCGTGCACCCGCGCCACCCCTACGCGGGCGACCTGGTGTTCACCGCATTCTCGGGCTCGCACCAGGATGCGATCAAAAAGGGCTTTGCCGCGCAGGACCCGAACGCCTTGTGGGAAGTGCCGTACCTGCCCATCGACCCGGCGGACCTCGGCCGCACCTACGACAGCGTGATCCGCGTGAACAGCCAATCGGGCAAGGGCGGCATTGCTTTCCTGCTCGAACGCGAACACGGCGTGGTGATGCCGCGCCGCATGCAGGTCGAATTCAGCGCGGTAGTGCAACGGCAGACGGACGCGAGCGAGGGCGAGATGAGCGGCGAGGCGCTGTGGGACTTGTTCCAGACCACGTACCTGAAAGCGCCTGCGCACGCCGCCATCACCTGCCACAGCCACAAGCTCGATGAAGACGGGCAGGGCATCGAGCTGGACGTGACCATCGACGGCACGCGCCAGCATTTGCGCGGCCAGGGCAACGGGCCGATTGCCGCCACGGTGGATGCCCTCGGCCTGCCGCTGCGCGTGGACCACTATGAAGAGCGCGCCACCGGCACGGGCGCCAACGCCCAGGCGCTGGCGATTGTGGAAGCGGCCATGGACGGCGTGGCGGGCTCCACCTTCGGCGCGGGCGCGAGCCACAACATCGTGACGGCGTCGGTACAGGCCATCGTGAGCGTAGCCAACCGGTTGCTGCTGCGGCGCCAGACGGCCGAAATCACTGCGACGGCATGAGCTCCCAAGTGTTGTAAAAAAGATAGCTGCCAACGCTTGATGCACAAGCGCTGGCGGCATTTTTGACCAATATCCCCAAGGCAGGAACGGGGTCAGCGCATGCGCCGGGCTCCATCCGTTACCCTTCGGTCCATGCGCGTTTTTCACAGCCTGGCCTTTGCCGCCTGCACCGCCGCCCTGCTGGCCCTGGGCGGCTGTGGCACCTCACGGCCGCCTTCGACGTCTTCTTCTTCGTCCGCCCCGATCCGCACCACGCCGCCCCTGACCGCCGAGCAGGCACACGACATCGCCATCCACGCACTGGGCCTGGTGGGCACGCCGTACCGTTACGGCGGCAACACGCCCGACTCGGGTTTCGACTGCAGCGGGCTGATTGGTTACGTGTACCGCAATCAGGTCGGCACACCGCCGCCGCGCACGGTGGCGCAGCTCAACAACTGGGGATACCGAATCGACGGTGGCGAGTTGCGCGCCGGAGACCTGGTGGTGTTTGGCACCGGCCGCCAGCCCAACCATGCGGGCATCTATGTGGGGGAAGGGCGTTTTGTGCACGCGCCCTCCACGGGCGGAACGGTGCGGCTGGATCACCTGCAGTCGCGCCATTGGGCGCGGCAGAATGCGGCGTTCCGCAGGCCGTAGAGGCTCCCCCTGAGTCGCCTTCGGCGCCTTCCCCCTGAGGGGGAAGACGCACTCGCTGCGGGGCGGCCCTTGCTCTGCGTCACTGGCCTGGGCCGCGCCAGTTCCGAGCCGTGTGACCACCTCCTTGACCAGTAGGCAACGGCGGCTCCGCGACAATCGGGGCCACCATGACCCACGCACACCGCTCCGCCAACCCCATTTCCACCCACGACACCACCCGCATTGATGACACGCGCATCAAGGCCGTGCGCCCGCTGATTACGCCTGCGTTGCTGCAGGAGTGGCTGCCCGCACCCGATGCGGCGCAGGCGCTGGTCGAATCGAGCCGCGCCGCCATCTCACGCGTCCTGCACGGGCAGGACGACCGGCTCATCGTGGTGGTGGGGCCCTGCTCCATCCACGACCACGACCAGGCCATGGACTACGCGCGCCAGCTCAAGCAACAGGCGGATGCGCTGCAGGCCGATCTGCTCGTCGTGATGCGCGTGTACTTTGAAAAGCCGCGCACCACGGTGGGCTGGAAGGGCTACATCAACGATCCGCACCTGGATGGAAGTTTTGCCATCAACGAAGGGCTGGAGCTGGCGCGCCAGCTGCTGCTCGATGTGCTGGCCACGGGCCTGCCGGTGGGCACCGAATTTCTGGACCTGCTCTCGCCACAGTTCATCAGCGACCTGGTGAGCTGGGGCGCGATAGGCGCGCGCACCACCGAGAGCCAGAGCCACCGCCAGCTGGCCAGTGGCCTGTCGTGCCCCGTGGGCTTCAAGAACGGCACGGATGGCGGCGTGAAGGTGGCCAGCGACGCCATCCAGGCCGCGCAGGCATCGCACGCGTTCATGGGCATGACCAAGATGGGCCAGGCCGCCATTTTTGAGACGCGCGGCAACCAGGACTGCCATGTGATCCTGCGCGGCGGCAAGCAGCCTAACTACAGCGCTGCCGATGTGGATGCTGCCTGCGCCATGCTCAAGGCGGCGGGCCTGCGCGAGCAGGTGATGATCGACGTGAGCCATGCCAACAGCAGCAAGCAGCACCAGCGTCAGATCACGGTGGCGGCAGAAGTGGCCGAGCAGATTGCAGCCGGTGATGCGCGCATCACCGGCCTGATGATCGAAAGCCATCTGAACGAAGGCCGACAGGACATCGTGCCCGGCCAGCTGCTGCAACACGGCGTGTCGGTGACTGACGCCTGCATCAGCCTGGCGCAGACCGTGCCGGTGCTTGAAGGGTTGGCGGCCGCCGTGCGGGCGCGGCGCTCGCGGGCGTAATCCCACCGCAGAACGGGACGGCCCGCCACCTACCGCGCAGCGGCGGGATCGATATTGCGCGCCGTGGCCAGAAGCGTGGCGCACAGGGTTTCCTGGCCGTTCCCGTCCACCGCAAAAACGTCGGACGCGCAGACGGTGAGTAACCGCCCCGCATCCACCACACGCCCGCGCGCACGCAGGCAAACGCCCCGGGCAGGCGCCACGAGTTTCACGGTCGCGTCCACCGTGGCATTGGTCCACCCCGGCGGCAACACGCTGCCCGCTGCCGCCACCGCCGCAAAGTCGGCCACGGCAAACACAGCCGTGGCCTGCAACTGGCCGGGGCGAAAACTGAAGGCCTCACTCACCGGAATCTCCATCTCGACCCGGCCCGGTTCGGCGTGGACGAAGCGCAGCCCGAGCGTGCGGGCCATGGGCATGGCCAGCACAAAGGCCTGCAATGCGGCGATGGAGGCCGTGGGCAAAGGGGATGGCGAAGACAAAGTCATGGCGTTTTCCTGGAGGTTGGGGTTTGGGAGGGGGACTTGGTGGATGTGCTGGGCCGCACGCGCGGCCAGGCGCGGGGGGTCTCTCGCTTGCGTGTCTGTTGCGCCTGCAGCCACGCCTGGTGGTCGAGCACCACCTGCTTTTGGGCCTGCAACTGGCCGATCTGCTGCTCCAGCAAGGCCACGCGTTCCTGCAGGGCCAGCACCATGTCGTCGATACCCAGCGTGCCGGCGCGGTAGTCGTCAAGCCGCCGGGCAATCTGCGGCAGCGCAAAGCCCAGCTGGCGGGACATGGCGATGAACACCACCTCGCGCTTGATGCTGGCGGGATAGTCCCGGTATCCGTTGGCCCGGCGGTGCGGGCGAATCAGCCCCAGCCGTTCATAGTGGCGCAGGGCGTGGACGGACACAGAGGCCTGGCGGGCAAGTTCGGAGATCTGCATGGCACACAGGCTAGCAAGCCTGATGCTGCGCGAAGGTTGCCTTGGCGACTGTTTCCGCGCTGCCCGTGGTCGCTGGGCCGGTTTCCCCTTTGGGGCAAACCCGCATGCTGCGGTGCGTCAACATGGGTCTGTGCGGTGTAGCATTGCTGCTTTATTACAAGTTGTGGCCCCGGCGTTTGCGACTTCCTGCAGCGGCTGGGCCGTCCGGCATGTGCCGCCTTACCGCTCCACTTCCTTGTTGACGCAACTCCGGCCCTCCTACAACCCTCCCCAGGCAGCAAGGCGCCTGGAGGTCGGATGCGTGCCCCTGGGCCTGGCCCCAGCGTAACCACCATGCCGCCTGCGCACGCACCCCAAGAGGCCGCGCGGCTCCACGCACTGCAGTCCTACGCCATCCTGGATACCCCCCCGGAAGACGCGTTTGACCAGTTGGCCACACTGGCCGCGCGCGTCTGCGGCTGCCCCATGGCCGTGGTCAACTTTGTAGACAGCGAGCGCCAGTGGTTCAAGGCAGCTGTGGGCGTGCCTTTCGCGCAGACCGACCGTGCCATTGCCTTTTGCGTCCATGCGCTGGATGGCAACCGCGATGCCGTGGTGGTGCCGGACGCCCGCCAGCACCCCGCATTTGCGGGCAATCCGCTGGTGGTGGGCGAACCCCGTGTTCGTTTTTACGCCTGCGTGCCCCTTGTTACGCCGGAGGGCTTTGCACTGGGAACGCTGGCGGTGCTGGACACCGTGCCCCGCACGCTGGGGGACGAGCAGCTCGACGGTCTGAAGATCCTGGCAGGCCAGGCCATGGTGCAGCTGGAGCTGCGCCGCCAGAAGCGCCTGCTGGCCCAGCTGGTGCAAGAGCGCGACCAGATGCATGCGGAGATGCTGGCCCAGAGCGATGCGCTGCGTGTGGCAGGACAGATTGCGCGCATAGGAGGATGGACGGTAGAGCTCCCCAGCCTCCAACTGACCTGGTCACAGGAGATCGCTGCCGCCTACGGGCTCACCCACCGCGTAGGCAGCCTGGCCCAGGTGCTGCAGCTGTACACCCCGCCCTACCGGGTGCACCTGCAAAAGGCCTTTGATGAATGCATGCACCATGGCACCCCCTTCGACGTCGAGGCTGAGGTGGCCATGCCTGGTGGCGGGCGATTCTGGGTGCGCACAGCAGGACAGGCGGCGCGTGATGCCCATGGCCAGATCATCCGCATCCAGGGCGCCTTCCAGGACATCTCGGTCCAGCACCAGGCGCGGCAGGCACGCCGCGAAAGCGAAGAACGCTTTCACCTGGTCTCGCGTGCCACGGCCGATGCTGTGTGGGACTGGAACCTGCACACCGATGCCATGTGGTGGAACGAGGGCATGCAGAACCTGTTCGGCGTACCGCTGGACGAGCTGCCCCCCGACAGCACTTCCTGGACCCTGCGGCTGCACCCCGACGACAGCCAGGAAATCCTCCACAGCATCCACGCAGCCATTGATGGCACCGACAACCACTGGTCGGCCGAGTACCGCTTTCTTCGGAAGGACGGCACGTATGCCTGGGTGCTGGACCGAGGCTTCCTGATCCGCGACTCCTCCGGCAAGGCCGTGCGCATGGTGGGCGGCATGACCGACATCAGCGTACAGAAGCTGACCGAGCTCGACGCGCAGCGTGATGCGCAGAACCATGCCGAGCTGCTGCATGTGCAGCAGCGCATCTCGTCGCTGGACATGCCCCTGCCCGACGTGCTGCAACTGGTGGCCGACACGGTGCTGCGCCAGACGCTGGCCCGGGGCGCGCTGGTGGAGCTGTTGCAGGGCCACCAGCTGGTGGCGCAGGCCTCGGCAGGCGACCATGTGCGGCCCGTGGGGCACCTGCTGGCCGTGGACCAGAGCCTGCTCTGGCCCGCACTGCGCGAAGGGCGCACCGTGGTGTGCAACGACACCGAGGCCGAGGGCTGGGACATGGCTTCGCTGCCCCACCGCCATGGCGTGCGCTCCGTGATGGCGGTGCCGCTGCGCACGGCGCAGGGGGTGGTGGGCTCGCTCAAGGTGACGTCTGACAAGCCCAACGCGTTCTCGCGGCGCGACGTGGCGCACCTGGAGATCCTTACCGAATCCCTGGGGGCCATGGTGCAGCTGCGGCATGTGGCCGGGCAGCTCAAGGCGTCGGAGCAGCAGTACCGTATGCTGTTCAACGAGCATCCCCATCCCATGTGGGTGTACGACAAGGAAACGCTGCGCCTGCAGGCTGTGAACCAGTCGATGGAAACCCACTACGGCTACACCGAGGCCGAGCTGCTGGCCATGGACATGACCGAACTGTGGCCCGCCGAGCGGCACGCAACCATCCGGGAGGCCCTGCATGCGATTGCGATCGACCAGCGCAACAAGCCAGTGATCAGCCGCCACGTCAAGAAGGACGGCAGCTTCATGGATGTGGAGATCACGGCTGGCAGCATCAGCTTCAATGGCCGCCCGGCACGCCAGGTGCTGGCCACCGACGTGACCGAACGCCTGCGCACCGAGCGCGAACTGGCCCGCATGGGCCGTGCGCAGCGCCTTCTGAGCGCCTGCAACGAAACCCTGGTGCGCGCCACCTCCGAAACCGCGCTGCTGCAGGCCATCTGCCAGATTGCCGTGGACATTGGCGGCTACCGCATGGGCTGGGTGGGGTTTGCGCTGGACGACGAACGCAAGTCCATCCAGCCTGTAGCCCACGCGGGCTACAACCAGAACTACCTCGAAAACCTGCAGCTTTCCTGGTCGGCCGATGACCCCTACGGCCGGGGGCCGGCGGGCATGGCGGTGCGTTCGGGCAAGCCCGTGATCGTGCAGGACATCCGCACCGAAGGCGACTTTGCCGACTGGACCGAGCGCATGCTGGACCACGGCTTCCACGGTGTGATCTGCCTGCCTTTGCAGGACCGTGATCGCAATCGCGACCGTACCTTTGGCCTGCTGTACCTCTACGCGCCGGACATTCTGCAGATCAGCCCTGAAGAGGCCGCCCTGCTGCAGGAACTCTCCAACGACCTGGCCTTTGGCATCACCAGCCTGCGCGCGCACAAGGCGCAGCAGCGGCTGCAGGCCTCGGTGCTCAAGGTGGCGGCGGCCGTGTCGGCCAGCACGGGCACCGAGTTTTTTGTGCAGCTGGTGCGCAACATGGCCGATGCCCTGGGGGCCCAGGGCGGCTGCGTGGTGCGGTTGCTGCCCCAAGCGCAAGGGCAACCACCCCGGGTGGTCACGCTGGCGGCGGTGCTGGACGGCCAGATGCTGCCCAACGACGAATACAGCCTGGAGGGCACGCCCAGCCTCATGCTGCTGACGCAGCGCGAGTACGTGGTGACCGACAAGGTGCAGCAGCGCTACCCGGATGCGCCCGTGCTCCGTTACGTGGGCGCGCAGGCCTACGCAGGACAACAGCTGTGCAATGCCGACGGCGAAGTGGTGGGCATTGTGTTCGTGCTGTTCCGCCAGGCCATTGCGGAGACGGATTTCATCGCCTCCACGCTGCAGATCTTTGCCGCGCGCGCTTCGTCCGAGATCGACCGACAACTGGCCGACGCCCGCATCCGCCACCAGGCCTCGCTGCTGGACAAGGCGCAGGATGCCATCCTGGTGCGCGACCTGGAACACCGCATCATCTTCTGGAACAAAAGCGCCGAGCGCCTGTACGGCTGGTCGCAGCTGCAGGCGCTGGGCCAGTCCATCGAGACCCTGCTTTACGACGACCCCGCCCACTTTCGCCATGCCACCCAGTCGGTGCTGGAGCAAGGCGAGTGGACTGGCGAGATCGTGCAGCGCCACCGCGATGGCAGCACCATCGAGGTCGAGGGCCGCTGGACCCTGGTGCGCGGTGATGACGGCCAGCCGCAATCCATCCTCGCCATCAACACCGACATCCGGCAACGCAAGGCCAGCGAGCGCGAAATCCAGCGTCTGGCGTTCTACGACGCGCTCACCGGCCTGCCCAACCGCATGCTGCTCATGGACCGCATGGCCCATGCGCTGGCCAATGCCCAGCGGCGCCAGCAGGGCGGGGCGCTGCTGTTCATCGACCTCGACAACTTCAAGACCCTGAACGACACCCTGGGCCATGACCAGGGTGACCTGCTGCTGCAGCAGGTGGCGCAGCGCCTGAACACCTGCGTGCGCAGCGTGGACACGGTGGCCCGGCTGGGCGGCGACGAGTTTGTGGTGATGCTGGAAGAGCTGAGCCCCAAATCCCACGAACTGGCCCTGCACGCGCGGGGGGTGGGCGAGAAGATCCTGGCCATGCTGGCCGTGCCCTATGCGCTGGCAGGCTACCAGTACCGCAGCACACCGAGCATCGGCATCGCGCCCTTCACCGGCGAGTTGACCAGCGTGGGCGAGCTGCTCAAGCAGGCCGACCTGGCCATGTACCAGGCCAAGACGGCAGGGCGCAACACCCTGCGCTTTTTCGACCCCGACATGCAGGCCGTGGTGACGGCCCGCGCCGGTCTGGAAACCGACCTGCGTGCCGCACTGGCGCAGGAGGAATTTTTGCTGCACTTCCAGCCGCAGATGCACCAGTCGGGCCGCTGTGTGGGCGTAGAGGCCCTGGTGCGCTGGGCCCACCCGCAGCGCGGCATGGTACCCCCTGCCGTATTCATACCGCTGGCCGAGGAAACCGGGCTCATCCTGCCACTGGGCCGCTGGGTGCTGCACACGGCGTGCAAGCTCCTGGCCACCTGGCAGGCCGACCCGCAGCTGGCCCACCTGACCATGGCGGTGAACGTGAGTTCGCGGCAGTTCCGCCACGCCAGTTTTGTGGACGACGTGGCCCGGGTGCTGGCCATCACCGGGGCACCGGCCCACCTGCTCAAGCTGGAGCTGACCGAAAGCCTGCTGGTGGAAGACATGGAGACCACCATCGCCACCATGGCCGCGCTGCGTTCGCACGGCGTGGGCTTCTCGCTGGACGACTTCGGCACCGGGTACTCGTCGCTGAGCTACTTGAAGCGCATGCCGCTCGATCAGCTCAAGATCGACCAGAGCTTTGTGCGCGACCTGCTGACCGACCCCAACGACGCCGCCATTGTGGACACCATCATCGGCCTGTCGCGCAGCCTGGGCCTGGAAGTCATCGCCGAAGGCGTGGAAACCCCCGAGCAACGCGAGCTGCTGGCCCGCGCGGGCTGCCAGCTCTACCAGGGCTACCTCTTCAGCCGCCCCCTGTCTGCGGACCTCCTGGGGGCCTTCCTGCGCCCTGCGGCTGCGTAGACGGCCTGCACGGCCCCGCGTTTTCCCCGATCGCCTTGCCACAACCGGCCCCGTGCACGGAGGTCGGCTGCGGTTTTCTCCCTGGGGTTGTGTCCCGTGCACCCCCAAACATCGCCCCGTCCAGATGACAACCCCTGCCCTCGGGTGTGCCCCAAGTTGTCCCTCTGTCTTCTTCTTATGTTGTCTATAAATACATAGTCATAGTAGTAGAAGGCGGCACGGAATGTGGACAACCGCTTTTTTCCCAACCGCAGCGCGCACTTGCAGGTGCGCCAACCCTGTGCACCGATCCCTCTTGCCGTTGTCACGGGAACGGGGACAAAACACAGCGCCTGTCTTTTTCTGTGGATAACCACGTGGTTGTGCCAGAACTATCCCCAGTCTTACGCACCGGCCCTGGTTCGCCATGAATTTGTGCGAAAAATTGGCTCTATCGCTTACTGAATAAGCGCTATTAGCTACTTTATTGATAGCAAACAGGAATTGCAGGACCCGTGCAGCAAGTGCCGCTCCACCTCCACCTCAGCAAAGCGGTACCCAAAACGGAGGTCCGCACCCAGGTCTGTTCATGCCCCCTGCTTTTGGGGCAGCCCACCAGAACGCGCGTGCGC
The DNA here is from genome assembly GCF_057808995.1 of Acidovorax sp. FG60. Classification (NCBI taxonomy): domain Bacteria; kingdom Pseudomonadati; phylum Pseudomonadota; class Betaproteobacteria; order Burkholderiales; family Comamonadaceae; genus Acidovorax; species Acidovorax sp. FG60. The sequence continues at coordinate 379,895 of NZ_JBMDJC010000003.1, read as the reverse complement.
CGCGGAATGGTGTTTCGAAGGGTTCTGGTTATTCTTCTATAGTTCTATATATAAATAGCAGTAGTAGTAGAGCAAGCCACTTTCTGTGGACAAGGCCAATTTGTTCAATGCTGGCGCGGGGTTGCGCAGCTGCAAAGTCTGTGTGGCGGTCTGCACAAAGGGCGGGGCTCGCAGACAACAACTTCGGGCCATCGCTGTTTTGTGTGGATAACTGTCCAGTTGTGCCAGAACTGTTCCCAGTGTTATCCACAACGGGTGCCCGTCGGCAACCTTTTCCATCCCACAAAGCACAAAGCCCGGGGTCCGTGGAGGACTCCGGGCTTTGTCAGGCAAGAAGAGGGGGGAACCGCCGCCTACCTCTGAGCCGCCCCCTGCGTCAGGGCGGCCCCACGAGGGGATTTACTTCGCGGGCGCTGCCTGCGGTTGCTGATGGCGACCTTCGCCACCCCGCATGCCGTGGTGCCCGTGTCGGCCTTCGCCGTCGCCCTTCATGCCTGCCATGCCTCCCATACGGTGGCCGTGGTGGGCCTGGGCGTCAAAGGTTTTTTGCTGCTCGGGCGTCAGCGCCGCGTAGAAGGCCTTGGTGGCCTCGCCACGGCGGTCGGCCTCGGCGGCGTGCTGGGCGCGCATGGCCCGCATGCGGTCGATGCGCTCGGGGGTGGTCAGTTTGTCCATGTTCTGGCGGTCCAGACGGGCAGGGCGTTCGCCCGGTTGCATGGCCGCAGTGAACGTTGTCCACGCGGGTTCTTGCGCGGCGGTCAGCTTGAGCTGGCCCTTGAGGGCGGCCAGGCGTTTGGCATGGTGTTCGGCACGTTTTTCTGCACGGTCGCCATGGTGGCGTTCGTGCCGTTCTCCGGCCTTGTAGCGCGGGGCGGCTTCGTTTGTGGGGGCGCCAGCAGCGGGTGGGGTGGCCGGGGCTGGCTGGGCCAGAACAGGCAGGGCCAGCGCGGCCAGAACAGCGGTGGCGGCAAGGCGGTGTTGGAAGCGGAAAGCCATGGTGTGGGTCCTTTTACGGGGGGTGGCTCGCTGGAACGACCGTTCCGGCGATTGAGAGTCAGTGTCCGCCCCACATGTATCGCGGCCGTGCGCGTTGGATGACGCTGTGTAAAGTTGTGCCAAGAAGCTGCAGGCCTGCGCGATCAAGGTTTTGATAAAAAATGGCCGCTAGCGCTTATCCATAAAGCGCTAATAGCTATTATATTTATAGCTAATTCACGCGACCATCGTTGCTTGTGCGCTTCGGCGGCAGGCTGCGTGCCGACGACCACCGACAATGGCATGTTCCGTGTCGGGCGGGCTGTTTTGCTCACGGGTTCGATCGCTCGATCATCCGTTGGCAACAGCTTCACCGATAGAGAAAGTGCTCTCGCTGAAAGCGCTTCACCACCAACGCTCCCGAACAAAAGGTTATCTGTGTTCAAGAACATGATCGTGTACCGCATTGCCCCGCAATGGCAGGTTGAATTGACGCAAGTAGAAGAAGCCCTGGCCAAGGCGCCCTTCATGGAATGTGGTGCCACCCAGGAAAAGTCCCTGGGCTGGGTGCCCCCGCGCGGTGATGCACACGGCCCGCTGGCCGAGTCGGTCGGGGGCCAGTGGATTCTGCGCTTCATGGTCGAATCCAAAGTGCTGCCCGGCAGCGTGCTGGCCCGCCGCGTGAAAGAAAAGGCCGAGCGCATCGAGCAGGAAACCGGCCGCAAGCCCGGCAAGAAGGAAAGCAAGGAGCTGAAAGACGAGGCCAAGCTGGACCTGCTACCCATGGCCTTCACCAAGCAGGGCTCGATGTGGGTGTGGATCGACACCACCTCGCGCCTGCTGGTGCTGGACACCTCCAGCCAGGGCCGCGCGGACGAAGTGGTCACCCTGCTGGTCGAGGCGCTGCCCGGCCTGTCGGTGTCGCTGCTGAATACCCAGACCAGCCCGCAGGCCGCCATGGCCCACTGGCTCAAGGAACAGGAGCCGCCCGTGGGCTTCACGGTGGACCGCGAGTGCGAACTCAAAAGCGCCAACGAGGAAAAAGCCGTGGTGCGCTACGCCCGCCACCCGCTGGATATCGAGGAGGTGCAGGCCCACATCGACGCCGGCAAGCTGCCCACCAAGCTGGCACTGACCTGGGACGACCGCGTGAGCTTCATGCTGACCGAAGGCCTGCAGATCAAAAAAGTGTCGTTCCTGGACACCGTGTTCGAGGGGACCAAAGCGGATGACGGTGGTTTTGATACCGATGTGGCGATTGCCACCGGCGAGTTGGTCAAGCTGATCCCGGACCTGATCGAGGCGCTGGGGGGAGAGGCTGAGAGTGGCGTGGCCAGTGCGGCAGCTGCGGTGGCCTCAGAGAGCGACAGCATGCCGGTACCTTCAGTGGAATCACGCGCCCCCACGAATTCAGCGCCTGCGCGAAAGAGTGGCGCTGGTGGCGTGGTGACGGGGCCTGCGCAAGTCCCGGTGGATACGGACCCGGAGTCGGCACCGTTTTAAAAAGCGGGAACTGATCGGTTCGCAGGGATAAATTTGGGAACTATAAAAAATCCTAAAAAGAAATAAAAAATGGAAAATTCTCAAAATCAAAAGAATGCTTCTATTGAGACGTTAAGAGCTTTGGCGGTTGCCTTGGTGTTTGTGCACCATCTTCATTCAGGAGCCAATATTGGCCTGCCCTTTTTTTACCAAATTGGTGGCTGGCTCGGTGTACAAATATTCTTTGTGATCAGTGGATATTTGATTATTTTGAGCGCCATTCGATATTCGGCAAGAGATTATTTTATTCATCGATTTTTTAGAATATATCCAGCGTACATATTTTGGTTTTTATTTTTTTCATTGGCTTTTAATCAATTGACGCTGGATAGCCTCGATGTAAGGGCTCTGTTGGCGCACCTGACATTCTTGCAGCATCTATTTCCTGGTTATTACTTCAAATATAATGCTCTGTTTGTGAGTTGGACGCTGACCATAGAATTGGTCTGGTATGTAATCGCATTCCTCTGCGCTACAAAATTTTCAAGACATCCATTGAAAATAACGTTTGTTTTCATGGCTATTGCATACGTGTGGACTTTGTGGGGATGGTCCAATCCTGCGATCTACAAGTCTTTGGATTCAAATGGAAGATATTTCTTTATTAACAACAATTTTATCAGTCAATTACCATTTTTCTTTTTTGGAGCATATATTGCTGTTAAAAATCCAAAATTTGATAAGGCAGGATTGTTTGCGGTTTTCTTGGTTGCTGTGATTCTATCAACGTCATGGAAACCACACTTTCCAGATCCGATATTTATCACTGGATTTGGTGTTGCATCGCTTTTTCTTATATTAAAAGATACCGATTACAAAAATCCAAAATTTGTCAATGTATTGTCTGATATTTCTTATTCGTTTTATTTGATTCACTACCCGGTGATAGTCTCTGTGGCACGAGTGATCGAGAACAAGGGAATGTTAGTCATCTTGTCTATCGTTATTACCGTTGCACTTGCCTACATTAGCCATCGATTTATTGAGCAGCCTTTTATCAGGATGGCAAAGCGTCATGCTGGAAAGTTTGTCCAGAAAGGTGGAAACATCAAACCAGCTTCTCAATAGACAAGTTGCACTGAATCTATATTTATTTGGATGCAGAAGTATTTGAATTTGCCACGTTGCTTATTTCTCGCACAAACAACTTCCGCCAGGCATCTCGGGTTTCATCTTCCACCAGCTGAGGCATAAAACCGAAGGCCAGGGTGCGTTCCCCACGCACCATGATGCCGCGGTCCTCTCGCTTCAGGGGTTCCCTGGCCAGCACCTTGTAGCCCGGACGGGGCGCCATGGATGCATAGCTTGTGTACATGCGTCTTGTAGGCTTGAGTCGGTAGACCTTGCCGTCAATGAGGAAGACACCACCGTTCTTCTTCCACTCAATATTGGCAATACCAAACACCTCATGCATCCAGTCAAATGTGGGTTTGCCGTTTTCGTCAAATTCACCCAGGCGCATGTCCTGAATCAGTACCCCGCCTTTTTTCCAGTAGGTGGCTAGCTTGGTCTTGATGTTCTGGGGCATGGCGGCCTGGTGGGGCACCAGGATGGCATCCAACTGTTGGATGATGGGTTCGTCTGCGAGAAGGTTCTTTTCGCCGATGACGTGGACCTGCATGCCGGGCTCGCTGCTCAGGATCTTGTAAGACGCGAACAGCGCATCGCGGTGGGTGTTTCTGCCCGCGCTTTTCTCACCGTGCCACACGTGGAAGTTGGTGGTGGAGCCCAGGATGCCAATTCTGACCCTGCGTTCCGTGCCCGCTGTGACGGCGGGGCCCGGCTTGGCAATGCGGGCGTGAAGCTTGTTCAGCTGCAGGCCAGCCAGCGGCCCCCCACCTGCCTGGTGGTGGAAGCCTCCGATCTCGTAGCCCATCACATGGGGCTGGGCCAGCGACTGGGCCACCGCCTGCTGGATGACGGGGATCAGCTCTGGCGTCTTCTTGGCTGCTTCCCACCGCTCACCATATGCGCCCACCATGACTTTCTTGTAGCCCAGTGAACCCATGTAGTTGGCCAGCGTGGGCAACACATCGGGGTCTGCCACCAGCCCATAGCCATCGTAGAAATTGAAGTCGATGACTGCGATGTCAATGCACGGGGCCAGCTTTTCGACGACACCCGTGGCGTAGATGGCGTCGTGGGAGGTAAAGGTTTCTGCAAAGTAGCCAATCGCCTCTGCCCCCTTGCTCCGGATCACATTGGCGTAGGCACAGGTGGCTTCCTGGAGCCGGGTTTCCCGGAATTCCTTGTGGGCGTGCAGCAGGGGCTCTGCTTTAGGAACACCTGCTGCGATGTGGTTGTTGTAGTTGATGATGGGCTGTTTGGCGTTGTACTTTTTGGCAAACGCATCCTGGGTGGACTCCTTGTAGTCCCGCCACTGGTAGCCCATCTGCCCGTACTTGATTTCGTGCTCTTCCTGCAGGCCGATGGCGTAGCCCAGGACCTTGCCGGGGTAGCGCTTGGAGAAGTGATCGACCGTCTGCGCAATGAATGGGTCTGCATACTTTCTGATCGACGCATCGGTGAAGTCGGGCTGCCAGCTGGGGTCGCCCGAGAAATTGCGCATGGCCATGTCTGGATGTGCCGTGGTGATCCATTGCGGCACGGTGGACATGTTGGGCACGAGCTGGCCCGTCTCGTCCTTGTAGGGGCGTCCACCCATGTCAATGACCAGCAGCAGCGACAGGCCGCCGTTGACGATGGCATCCAGATGGCGGTGGTACTGGGAAAATTCGTACTGGCCCTTGCGACTTTCGATATCGGACCAGTTGAGATAGAAGGTGGCGTGGCTGAAGCCCTGGGCCTTGAGTTCGCGGGGCAGGTTCTGGTTGTGATTCAACTCCCAGGGCATGACGATGGTGCTGGAGACAGGGGCGGGTGGAGGTGGAGTTGCATGGCTGGCCAGCGCAACCAGCGAAACAAGGAGGGCGACAATGCGGAGAATTTTTTTCATGAAAGCGCTGGAAGAAGGGTTCCGTAGGAGGCGTTGGGCGGCCTGGATTCACAAAATGCGCCCCTCGCTGGGCGGTCGAAGCGCTGGTAACAAGAGGGATTTCCATTCCATTGTTCCATGAACAACAGGGGTTCCTTGATCTTGTGCTGCGCTACACCGGCGCGGGGTGGTAGTGCGCCACCACCCGCTCGGAAGCCCGTTCAGCAGGCCGTCTGCACCATCTCCGCCAGCGCATGCACATAGGGGTCCTCGATGCCCAGCACGCCGAATTGCGTGACCAGCTGATCAAGGTATTCGCGGTTGCTGCCAATGCGGCCGCAGGCGCTGGCTATGGTGGCGGCGGTGGCCTGCATGGACAGGTCGCCCCGGTAGTGTGGATGGGCTGTATTGGCCGTCAGCACCAGCGCCTGGTTGACAGCACCCTGTGGCGTCTGCAATGGCAGCAGGGCGGGGCAGTAGGCGCCGGTGATCATCTCGCGGCGCCAGAGCAGGCGCGACTCCTCTTCAACCGCACAGGCCGGAATGCGGAACACCAGCCCGTCGCAAGACTGCGCTGCGTCGCGCTGCAGCGTGAGCACAAGGCCGGGGCAATCCGGTGTGCCCCGGCCGATGGTGGTGCTCAGCGCAAAGCGCCGGGCGAATCCCGGCAGGTGCGCCCTGCGGACTTCGGCAAACTCCAGGCCGGGGTTCCACATCAGCGATCCATACGCAAACACCCACAGGTCGTCCCGGCGTTCGGACACGCCCGCCAGCACCTGGCGGCGCGAGCGCTCGACGTCACCGTCGGGCAGGCGCCAATCGATGGGCAGGCCCTGGCTGCGCGCCTGCGCGTCCCATTCCGCCAGGACCTCGTCGGTCAACCGCAGTCCGCAGGCGTGGGCGGGGGTGAGCCGTCCTTGAAGTTCGGGAAGGTGCACAAAGGCAGGGGGCGTCATGTGCTGGGGCTGCAGGATGCAGGAGATCGTGGGGCAATCTCTACTGTAGTGGTCCGAGAACGGTTGGATCAATGGGCCGACTGACAACTCAGTGTTCCAGCGATGGTGTTGATGGCGGCGCGCGGTGACGTGTTACGGCAGAGGCCATGAAAGAAGGGGGCGCCGCCGTGGCGATGGCCCGTCAGCGGCCCACAAATTGCGCGCTTTGGCGTTGGTGAAAGGCCTCCACCCCCGCACGGAAGTCCTCGGTGCCCGCGCAGTGCACAAAGGCGTCTTTTTCGGCCGCCAGTTGTTCGGGCAGAGTGCGGTCCATCGATGCGCGCATGAGGCGCTTCATCGCGCCGTAGGCCACGGTAGGTCCGGCGGCCAGGCGCTGGGCAAGGTTGGTGGTGGCACTGTCCAGTTCGGCGGCAGGCACGATGCGGTTGATGAGGCCCAGGCGCAGCGCGTCGTCGGCGGTGAAGGCTTCGCCCAGCAGCGCGATCTCCAGCGCCTTGCGCAGGCCGACGGTGCGCGGCAGCGCCCACGAGGCGCCCACGTCGCAGCTGGTGCCCAGGTTGATGTAGGCCAGGTTCAGGCGTGTGCCTTCGGCGGCGATCACGTAGTCGGCCATGAGCACCAAGCTCAGGCCCGCGCCCGCCGCCACGCCATGTACCTGCGCGATGACCGGCGCGTTCATCTGCGTGAGCAGCTGCAGCGCTGCGTTGAGCGGGGTAAGGATGTCGATGGCGCCCTGCACCGGGTCGGCGCGCAGGGTGGTCAGGTCGCCCCCGGCCATGAAGCCGCGGCCGTTGCCACACAGCACTGCGGCGCGCACGCTGGGGTCGGCGGCAATGGTCTGCACGGCGGCCAGGAAGGCGTTGGCCATGGGCACATCGATGGCGTTGAGCGCATCGGGCCGGTTAAAGCGCAGCGTGGCAATGGCGCCGTTTCGTTCCAGCAGCAGGGGGGCGGTCGGGTCGGCGGCGGTGGTTTTCATGTCAAATTGGCCTCTGGCGCTTGACGGATAAGCGTTGATAGCTCCTGTTTTGATAGTGATCTACGCGGCAAGTGGTGAGCTCCGGGCTAGTGGTACAGCGCCTCGATCTCGGCCGCATAGGTCTTGTAGATGCTGGAGCGGCGCACCTTCATGGTTGCGGTCACCTCGCCGTCGTCGTGGTCCAGCTCCTTGGTGAGCAGGTGGAACTTGCGGATCTGCGATACCTGCGCGAGGCGCTGGTTGCCCTGGTTGATTTCTGCATCGATGAGGCTGCGCACCTCGGGGTGCTCCACCAGCGAGCGAAAGTGCGTGAACGGAATGCGCCGCGCCTCGGCCCACTTGCCCACGGTCTCGTAGTCGATCATCACCAGCGCGCCGACGAACTTGCGCGCCTCGGCCACGATGATGCATTCCTTGATGAAGGGGCTGCCCTTCATCGTGTTCTCGATCTCGGACGGCGTGAGGTTCTTGCCGCCGGCCGTGATCATGATGTCCTTGAGGCGGTCCACGATCTGGATCTGGCCTTGCTCTTCGCGCACCACATCGCCGGTGTGCAGCCAACCGTCCACGATGCTGCTGGCCGTGGCGTCGGGGTTCTTGTAGTAGCCCGCAAACACCATGTCGCCTTGGATCTGGAGTTCCCCGTTATCGGCAATGCGGTGCGTGACACCTTGCGTTGGGACGCCCACGGTGCCTACCACTACGTGGTCCAGACGGTGGCCCGTGACCATGCCGGTGGATTCGGTCAGGCCATACACCTCGATGAGCGGCACGCCGAGCACGCGGAAGAAGCGCACCACGTCGGGCGGAATGGGCGCGGCGCCGGTGAGCGCCACATGGGCGTTGCGCAGGCCGATGAAGTTCTGCAATGCGCGGAAGACGAGCCAGTAGCTCGTGGCAAAGGTCAGCTTGTCGGCAGCGCTCCAGGCACTGCGCGGCTTCTCGGCCAGCGGTTTGCAGGCGTTGTAGGCCTTGTGGAACAGCGCGCGGCGCAGGCCACCCGTTTCCTGCAGCTTGATGTGGATGGCCGCGTGCAGCTTTTCCCAGATGCGGGGCACGCCCAGGAACATGGTGGGAGCGACCTCGCGCAGGTCTTCCTGCACGGTGCGGATGGACTCGCCAAAGTTCACCTGCGAGCCGATGTACACCGGCACAAAGCTGGTCAGCATCTGCTCGGCCACATGGCACAGCGGCAGGTACGACAGGTGGGTGGTCTCGCGCGACAGCTCCAGCCGGTCCACGATGCCGGGCACCACGCCCCGGATGTTGCGGTACGAAATCATCGCGCCCTTGGGCTTGCCGGTGGAGCCCGAGGTGTAGATCATCAGGCCCACATCGTCGAGCCGCTGGCGTGCGAGGGCTTCGTCGATGATGGCTTGTTGGCCCGACGCTGCGCCCAGCTGTTCCACCTCGTCAAACGTGGTGATGAACTGCCGCACCTCGGGCGCAAAGCTGCGCAGGCCCTTGGTCTCCATGACCACGATCTTTTTCAGGCGCGGCAGCTCGGGCAGTGCAGCCAGCAGCTTGTCGGTCTGCTCCTGGTCTTCGCAGACCATGATCTCGATGTCGGCATGGCCCACCACATAGGCCACCTCGTTGGTGGGGCTGGTGGGGTACACACCCACGGTCACGGCACCCACCAGGCCCGCGCCCATCTGGGCCAGCACCCATTCGATGCGGTTCTCGGAGATCACGCCCACATGCCCGCCCGGAGGCAGGCCCAGTGCCTTGAGGCCCAGGCCGAAGTGGCTGGCGCGCTGGTGGTACTGCGCCCAGGTGAAGGGCTTCCAGATGCCGAAGTCCTTTTGCCGGATGGCGATGCGCTGCGCGTCGGTGCGTGCGCGTTCGCGCAGCATCTGCGGCAGGGTGAGGTCGGGGAGTTTGCTCATGACAGCCAGCGTTTGCGACGCTTGTAGTGCTTGATGTCCTTGAAGCTCTTGGCCTCGCCACCACCGCCCATGCCCAGATAGAACTCGCGCACATCGGGGTCGTTGGCTAGGCGTTCGGCCGTGCCGTCGATCACGATCTTGCCGTTCTCCATGATGTAGCCCCGGTGCGCCACGGCCAGCGCCACGGTGGCGTTCTGCTCCACCAGCAGCATGCTGGTGCCCCGCTCGGCATTGATGCGCGCGATGATGGTGAAGATGTCTTCGACCAGCTTCGGAGAAAGTCCCAGCGAGGGCTCGTCCAGCAGGATGAGCTGGGGCTGTGCGATGAGCGCGCGGCCAATGGCCAGCATCTGCTGCTCGCCGCCCGACAGATAGCCGGCCAGGCCCTTGCGCCGCTCGTGCAGGCGCGGGAAGTAGTTGTAGACCAGGTCGAAATCCGGCGTTGCATCCCTGCGCCCCGTGAGCGCATAGGTGGCGGCCACCAGGTTCTCTTCGACCGTGAGGTCTTCAAACACGCGGCGGCCTTCCATCACATGGCTCAGGCCATTGCGCACCAGCTGCTGCGGCGCCAGGGCCGCTGTGGGCTGGCCATTGAAGCGGATGCTGCCGCTCTCCACCGTGCCATCTTCGAGCGCCAGCAGCCCCGACACCGCTTTGAGGGTGGTGCTTTTGCCCGCCCCGTTGCTGCCCAGCAGCGCCACGATCTGCCCCCGTGGCACGGCCAGCGACAGGCCCCGCAGGGCCTGCACCACCTTGTTGTAGATGACCTCGATGTTGTTGACTTCGAGGACGTTGGCCGGGGTTGGCTGGGTCATGGCAAAGGCGAGGTCAGAGCTTGATCCAGTCAGATGCGGCCACCATTTTTTGCGCCTTCATGTCGGCGCGGTACACGCGGCCCACGGGGATCGAATTCCCGCTGATGGTGATCGGTACGCCGATCAGCCCGCCCGTGTCGAAGTCCTTGATGGAATTGAGTGCGGCCTTCAGGTTGGGGCCGGTGAGGGGCTTGCCAGCGTCCAGCGTGCGCTTGGCTGCCTCGGTGAACAGCATCGCGGCCAGGAAGCCCTGGATGTAGGCCGTGCTCTGGTACTCGGGCCGCAGGGCGCGGATCTTCTCCAGCATGGGCGCCTTCTCAGTGTCGTAGTAGTAGCGATACGGCATCACACCCATGAAGCCGTCGGCGGCGTCGCCCATCTTCATGACGGTGGAGCTGTCCATGGTCCAGAAGGTGCCCATCCACTTGCTGGTCATGCCCTGCTGCTTGCCCTGGGTGATGAACTCAGGGATGGGCGCGAGGATGTAGCCGTGAAAGATGGTGTAGTCGGGCGCCGCGCGGCGCAGCTTGATGACCTCGGTGGACACGTCCACGCTGCCGGCGGGCGTCATGATCTTGATGGGCACTGACAGGCCCAGCTGCTTGGCCATGGCTTCGCTGGACTCGATGGGGTCGCGGCCGAATTCCGAATCGGAGTACACGAAGGCCACCTTGGCACCAGGCTTTTCCTTGGCGATGTGCTTGAGCAGGATGCCGAACATCTCGGTGTAGTCGGGGCCCACGAGGAACTGGTTGGGGTACTTCTTGGGGTCGTTGAGTTCGGTGGCAAATGATGCGCCCGCCATCAGGATGTTGCCGTTGCGGTCCAGCTCGGGGTTGATGGTTTTGGAGAAGCCCGTGGAGTCGCCGTAGTACAGGTTGACCTTGTTCTGGCTGGTGATCTTCTTGAACGCAGCCACCGACACATCGACCTTGTAGCCCGTGTCCTCGGGCACGTACTTGACCTTGCGGCCCTTGATGCCACCCGCGTCGTTGAGCATCTTCACGTAGTCGCCCATGCCCGCGTTGATGCCCACGCCCGCAAACGCGAACACGCCGGTGAGCGGGATGGAGCCGCCGATCACGATCTCTTCAGCGCTTTGCGCCAGCACCGACAGCGGGCTGGTGAGGGCGGCGGCGCCAGCGGCTCCGAGCAAGAGTTGGCGGCGCTGGAAGGAAGTGCGTTGTGTGTCCATGGTTGTCTCCTATAGGTTTAGTTGCGGAAAGGCCAGAGATGGAAGAAACGACGGATGCGCCGCCACACTTCGGCCAGGCCATGGGGCTCGAAGACGAGAAAACCGATGATGAGCAGGCCAAAGATCACGGTGCGCACGGGCGAGAGGAACACGGTGAGTTCTGTGCCACCGGGCAGCAGGCCCACGACGAGCTTGAGCAGCTCAGGCACCATGGTCATGAACACCGCGCCCAGGATGCCGCCCAGGATGGAGCCCATGCCGCCGACGATGATGGCCGCCAGGAAGAAGATGGACATGAGCAGTGGAAAACTCTCGGGTGTGACCACGCGAAAGAAGTACGCCCACAGCCCGCCAGCCACGCCCGCGTAGAAAGACGACAGGCCAAACGACAGCAGCTTGTAGCGCAGCAGCGGAATGCCCAGCACCTCGGCAGAAATATCGCGGTCGCGGATGGCGATGAACGCACGGCCCACGCGCGTGCGAAACAGGTTCGCAGCGCCCAGCAGCATGAGGATGGTGACCGGCACGATGAGCCAGTACAGGCGGAACGAGGTGTCGAGCGCCATGCCAAACAGCTTGGCGGGCGGCACGCTCAGGCCCCCAGTGCCGCCAGTGAACTTCCAGTTGGCAAAGATGAAGTGCGCGATGAACGATGCGGCAATGGTGGCAATGGCCAGGTACAGCCCCTTCACGCGCAGCGAAGGAATGCCCACCACGATGCCGCCCAGCATCGCGACCAAGCCACCGGCCAGCAGGTTCAGTACAAAGGGTGTGCCCACCTTGGTTTCCAGCACGGCCACCGTGTAGGCCCCCAGGCCCATGAAGGCCGCCTGCCCCAGGCTGACGAGGCCTGTGTAGCCCGTAAGGATGTTGAGCCCCGTGGCGCTGGCCACGTTGATGCTGACCAGGCAGGCCAGGTACAGCCAGTAGTCGCTGGCCATGAAGGGGAACAGCACCAGCAGCGCAGCGCCCACGGCCAGCCACACCTTTTGCGTGCGCGAGTCGAACAGCGCCGCGTCGGCGATGTAGGTTTCCTTGAGGGTTCCGATGCGCATGGATCAAGCCTCCAAGGCGCAGATGTGTTTTGGCATCGTCGGCCTGACATTTGCCAAGCCTTTGTGCGAAAGGCCGCGGAGCAGGCCATGCGAGTGACCGCCGTGGAACCGGCTTTGCCGGGCCACCGGCGGTGTCCCCCTTGAGGGGGAAGACGCGAAGCGGCGCAGGGGGTGTTTCATAGTCTTTCGATTTCGTGGGTGCCGAACAGGCCATAGGGCCGCACCAGCAACACGGCGACCAGCACGATGAACGTGGCCAGCAGCTTGTATTCGCCGCCCAGGTAGGCCCCGGCCAGCGCTTCGATCAAACCGATGAGCACGCCCCCGATGAGTGCGCCCAGCACGCTGTCGAGCCCGCCCACGATGACGACGACCAGCACCGACAGACCGAACACGCCCATGCTGGACGAGATGCCGCCAATGGAGCCGACGATGATCCCGGAGACCGCTGCGATCATGGCCGACACCACCCAGGCCAGCGAGAACACACGCGGCACGTTGATGCCGACGGAATAGGCCGCAGCCTGGTCGCTGGCCGTGGCGCGCAGGGCCACGCCACCGCGCCAGAAGCGGAACACCACCAGCACCGCCGCGATGAACACGATGGCAATCACCGCGCCCCAGAACACCTTTGGCGCCAGGAACGCGTCGCCGACCATGATGGGCTGCGTGGGCATGAAGTCGGGCAGGCGGCGCTGGTCGGCCGTCCAGATCATCTCGACCAGGCCCACGAGCACTGAGGCCAGGCCCACGGTGACCATGAAGACGGAAATCGGCGGTTCGCCCAGCAGCGGGCGTATCATGGTGCGCTCGATCACGGCACCCAGCAGGCCTGTGCCCAGCACGGCGGCCGGAATGGCCAGCCACAATGGCAGCGCAAACGTGGCGGCAAAGGTGAAGAACAGGTAGGCACCGACCATGAGCAGCTCGCCAATGGCGATGTTCACTACGCGCGTGGCCTTGTAGACCATGACGAAGGCCAGGGCCGCCAGTGCGTAGAGCCCGCCGCCTGCGATGCCCGTGAGGCTGATTTCAAACAGGTAGGCCCAGTCCATCATGCGGCTCCCTGCGGGGTGGCTGGGTGGCTGCTGGCCCGCAGCTTGGCGCGCAGGTCGCCCACATCGCCCGCACCTAGGTAAGCGCGGATGACCTCGGGGTCGGCTTGCACCACGGCGGGCGTGCCCTGCGCGATGACCTGGCCGAAGTTGAGCACCACCACGTGATCGGACAGGTCCATCACCATGCCCATGTCGTGCTCCACCATCAGCACCGTCACGCCCCACTCCTCGCGCACGTCGAGGATGAAGCGCGCCATGTCTTCGGTCTCTTCGCGGTTCATGCCGGCCACGGGCTCGTCCAGCATCAGGATCTGCGGCTGCATGGCGAGGGCCCGGGCCATCTCCACGCGCTTTTGCAGGCCGTAGGGCAAGGCCGAGACGGGTGCGTGGCGGATGTGGTCGATTTCGAGAAAGTCGATGATGCGCTCCTCGATGTCGCGGCGCAGTTCGGCCTCTTCGCGGCGCGCGCGGCCGAAGTACAGCAGCGCGTCGAGCACGTTGGTTTTGAGGTGCGCGTGTCGGCCCAGCTTGATGTTGTCGAGCACCGTCATGCCGCGAAACAGCGCAATGTTCTGAAAGCTGCGGCCCAGGCCCAGCTTGGCGCGCTGCGGTGCGGTCACGCGGGTGATGTCCTGCCCCTGAAAGCGGATGGACCCCTGGCTGGGCCGGTAGAAGCCCGAGATGGTGTTGAACAGCGAGGTTTTGCCCGCACCGTTGGGGCCGATGACGGCGGTGATGGAGCCGGGCTGCACGTCAAAGCCTACGCCGGTCAGCGCCTTCACGCCACCGAACGCTAGGGTCACGCCCTGCACCTGCAGCAGGGGCGTGGCAGCAGCGGGGCCGGAAGGGGTTGTCTCCATTGGCTTTCTAATACGGGTTGTTCGCAGCTTCTGAACAGAAATTTCTCTGGAACCCTGCAGAAATTTCCTACTTGTGCGTAAACTGTTTACTCGTGAGTAGATTCTGGAAGCCGCCACCCCGTTCAGCATCCGTACTTTCCCGAGGAATCGCCCCCCATGCCCCAGGCCAAAGCGGCATCGACCCGACGCAGCAGCAAAAGCAGCACGAGCAGCGGCAGCAGCCCCCAGCGCGCGGCCCCCAAGCCCTCATCCGCAGCCCCGGCCCCCGGGCCCGAAGACGCGCCCGACGCCGCTTCGCCCTGGGCTCCTGTCTCGCACCGCGAACGACAGCGTGAGGCCAAGCGCAACGCCGTGCTGCAGGCGGCGGCCCAGCTGTTCAACGAGCGCGGCTTTCACGCCACCTCGCTCGACGACATCGCTGCGCGCCTGAACGTGACCAAGCCCACGCTGTACTACTACGTGAAGAACAAGGACGAGATCCTGTTGCAGTGCGTGGGCAAAGGCCTGGCGATGATGCTCGAAGGCATCGACGCATCCCGCGCCGCAGGCGGCAAGGCCATCGACCAGCTCATGACCTGCATGCAGGTGTATGCGCGCATCGTCACCATGGACTTCGGCATGTGCCTGATCCGCGTGGGCGACGAGCAGGTGCCCCCCGAAAGCCGCAAGGAGCTGCGCCGCCTCAAGTCCGCCATCGACCAGGAGTTCCGCCGCCTAGTGGCTGAGGGCGTGGCCGAGGGCTCGATCCAGCCCTGCGACCCCAAGATCACGGCCTTTGTGATTGCAGGTGCGCTCAGCTGGATCGGCCGCTGGTACCAGCCCGGCGGCGAGTACACGGCCGAGCAGGTCGCGCAGCAGTGCATTGCGACGCTGTGTGATGGGGTGTTGCGGCGGTCTTCGCACGACGCTGCGCTGGGCGCTGCTGCCATGCCCGCACCCCAACGCAGGGCGGCGAGCGGCAAAGCCAAGGCATCAGCCCGGCCCAGCGGGGGGTGATGCGCCTCGTGGGGCCGGAGTTCAAGCCAAATTGGCCTCTGGCGCTTGATGGATAAGCGCTAACAGCTATTGATTTGGTAGCGTTTTGCGCTGTGCCCTGGGGGCGTGGTGTTCTGCCTGTCCCGCCGCCAGGTCGTCCAGAATGGGGCAGTCCGGCCGGTCATTGCCTTTGCAGCACGACACCAGTGTTTGCAGGCTGCGCTGCATGGCCTGCATCTGGGCGATGCGTTCGCTCAGGTCGTCGATGTGTTGTTGGGCGATTCGCTTGACCTGGCTGCTGGCGCGGCTGCGGTCGTGCCACAGGCCCAGCAGCTCGGCGATTTCTTCTATCGAGAAGCCCAGGTCGCGGCTGCGGCGGATGAAGTGCAGGGCGTGCACGTCGGCCTCTGTGTACTGGCGGTAGCCGCTGTCGGTGCGCGCCACGCCGTTGATGAGGCCCAGCGATTCGTAGTGCCGCACCATGCGCGCCGAGATGCCTGCGCGCTTGGCAGCGACGCCGATGGGCACGGGCCAGGCGATGGGGCGGGGCGCTGTGGCCCGGGTGCGCGGGGCCTGTGCTGTATTAGGGGAATGGGGCGTGGTCATGGTGTGGCCCTCGCTGGGTGCGTGGTGGCGCGGCGCTCAGGCCGCGACGGTGTAGCCTTCTTCGGCAATGGCGGCGGCCAGGGCTTCGCGGGGGGCGGTGCTGTCCACGTCCACCTTGCCGCTGGCGCGGTCGATGCGGACCTGGGCGTCGGGGTCTACCTGCTGCACGGCCTGGGTGACGGCGCGTTCGCAGTGTCCGCAGGTCATGCCCTGCACTTGGAATGTGGTGGTGGTTGCCATGGTGTGTCCTTGTTGGGGTGGAAAAAAAGTGGCCGTGGATGCGACCGAAGCGAATGTTGAAGCTTGACATCGTGGCAGAGTCAAACACCGCTCAAGACACTCATGATGTGAGGGTTGATCAATATCAATGCTTGACCTTGCCATCACGTCAAGGATCAGCATCCCCGCCATGAACACCATCACCACCCCCCCCAACACCGCGCCCGGGTCTGTGCACTCGCTGGACCTGGGCATTTCTGGCATGACCTGCGCAAGCTGCGTGGGCCGTGTGGAGCGTGCACTGCGCAAGGTGCCGGGCGTGCAGGAGGCCTCGGTCAACCTGGCGACCGAGTCTGCGCGCATTGCCTTTGTCACGCAGGTGGGCGCCGACGCCGCCGCCATGGAGGCGGTGCTGCGCCGCGCGGTGCGCAATGCGGGCTACGAGCCGCGTGCGGCGGGGCAGGAGGATGCTCCGGAGGACTTGTCGCCCTGGGCCGGCTTTTTACCCGTGGGCATTGGCCTGCTGCTGTCGGCGCCGCTGGTGCTGCCCATGATCGGCGACCTGTTCGGCCAGCACTGGATGCTGCCGGCCTGGGTGCAGTTTGTGCTGGCCACGCCGGTGCAGTTCATCCTGGGGGCACGGTTTTACAAGGCGGGCTGGCATGCGGCCAAGGCGCTGAGCGGCAACATGGACTTGCTGGTGGCGCTGGGCACCAGCGCGGGCTGGGGCCTGTCGATGTGGCTGTGGCTGACGGCGCCCACGGACCACCCGGGGCATGCGCCGCACCTGTACTTCGAGGCGTCGGCCGTGGTGGTCACGCTGGTGCTGCTGGGCAAGTGGCTGGAGGCGCGCGCCAAGCGCCAGACCACGGCGGCCATCCGTGCGCTGCATGCGCTGCGGCCGGATGTAGTGCATTTGCTGACCAAGCAGGGCGAGGTGGATGTGCCAGTGTCCGAGGTGCTGGTGGGCGACGAGCTGGTGGTGCGGCCGGGCGAGCGCATCCCGGTGGACGGCACGGTGCACGAGGGCCACACGCAGGTGGACGAATCCATGCTGACGGGCGAGCCCTTGCCGGTGGCGCGCGATGTGGGCGCGGCGCTCACGGGCGGTTCGATCAATGGCGATGGCCGCATCGTGATGGCGGTGACGGCCGTGGGCGCCGAGACGGTGCTGGCCCAGATCATCCGGCTGGTGGAAGACGCGCAGGCGGCCAAGGCGCCGATTCAGCGGCTGGTGGACCAGGTGTCGGCCGTGTTTGTGCCCGTGGTGCTGGTGGTGGCGGTGGTCACGCTGCTGGGCTGGCTGTGGATGGGCGTGGGCATGGAGGCCGCGCTGATCCACGCCGTGGCCGTGATGGTGATTGCCTGCCCTTGTGCGCTGGGGCTGGCCACACCGGCGGCCATCATGGCGGGCACGGGCGTGGCAGCCAAGAACGGCATTTTGATCAAGGACGTGCAAGCCTTGGAGCTGGCCCACAAGGTGGATGTGGTGGCTTTTGACAAGACCGGCACGCTGACCGTGGGCCGGCCCAGGCTCACGGCGTTCGAAGTGGTGCCAGGCTTCGACGATGCGGCCGTGATGGCGGCGGTGGCTGCGGTGCAAAGCGGCAGCGAACACCCGCTGGCGCGTGCCGTGGTGGCGGCTGCGGGCGAGCGGCAGATCAGCGTGGCCACCGGGCAGGACGTGCGCGCCGTGCCTGGGCGCGGCACTGAGGGCGAGGTGGACGGCCAGAGCTACCTGGTGGGCAGCCTCCGCTGGATGCAGGAGCTGGGGGTGGACCTGGGTACGCTCGCGGTGCGGGCACAGCAGCTGCAGAACGAGGGGGCCACCGTATCGGCTGTGGCCCAGCGCGTGACGGAAGGGTTAGCGCTTCGGGCCCTGATGGCTTTTGGTGACGAACCCAAGCCCGGTGCGCGCGAGGCGCTGGCGGCACTGAAGGCGCGTGGCATCCGCACCGTGATGATTTCGGGTGACAACCGCGGCGCGGCCGAGGCCATGGCCCGGCGCCTGGGGCTGGACCCCGACGCGGGCGAGGTGATGGCCGAGGTGCTGCCGGGTGACAAGGCCGCGAAGGTGGTGGCATTGCAACAAGGGCCTGATGGCAAGCGCCATCAAGTGGCGATGGTGGGCGACGGCGTTAACGATGCCCCGGCCCTCGCGGCTGCGGATGTGGGCATGGCCATGGGCAATGGGACCGACGTGGCCATGCACGCGGCGGGCATCACGCTGATGCGGGGCGACCCGATGCTGGTGGCAGCGGCGCTCGATATCTCGCACCGCACGGTGATGAAGATCCGGCAGAACCTGTTCTGGGCGTTTGCATACAACGTGGCGGGCATCCCGCTGGCGGCCCTGGGCTTTCTGAGCCCGGTGGTGGCGGGGGCTGCAATGGCGCTGAGTTCGGTGAGCGTGATGGCGAATGCCCTCTTACTCAAGCGGTGGCGCATGTGATAAATACGTACAACACGGTCATCGATGTCTGGCAAACTGCAACGATTTGTTGCGAATCCGTGGCCTCGGGGGAGGTGCGACGGGCGCACAGGCATACCAATATATGAAGGACGACAGATCATGAATCTCTTCTCGCTCATGCGGCAGTTCACCATACGTTTGCGCATGCTGGGGGCCATTGGCGTGGTGCTGGGGCTGCTGGGGCTGCTGGGGGGCGCGGGCATGTTGGGCATGTTCCGCATCCACAACATGAGCCAGGACTTC
Source organism: Acidovorax sp. FG60 (assembly GCF_057808995.1). Taxonomy (NCBI): domain Bacteria; kingdom Pseudomonadati; phylum Pseudomonadota; class Betaproteobacteria; order Burkholderiales; family Comamonadaceae; genus Acidovorax; species Acidovorax sp. FG60. The sequence continues at coordinate 361,120 of NZ_JBMDJC010000003.1, read as the reverse complement.
ATGGACCACTCGTTTGCCGAGGTGGGCTACATGGCCGAGCTGCGTGGCGAGATGGGGGCCATTCGCCAGTTCGAGAAGGACATGATCATTGGCTATGAAAAGCCCGAGGCGGTGAAAGCGGCGCACGCCAAATGGCTGGAAAGCCAGGACAAGGCCAAGAAGATTGCCAACAAGTTCCTGGAAGGCGAGGAAGACTCTGACAACCCTGTGGTGCGCAACATCGTCAAGCGCCTGGACAGCTACCGCGAGCTGTTCGCGCACGTGGCGCGCCAGCTGGAGGCCAGCGGCTATGACACGGCCACGATTGCCAACCGCATGAGCGGCAAGGCCGTGGCCGAGTTTGCCGAGGCCGACAAGCTGATGGCGGAGCTTGATTCCGTGCTGCGCGCCGAGGTGGCCAAGTCGGTGGAGCAGCAGGGCGAGGTGTCTGACCAGACCAAGTGGCTGTTTGTGCTGGCCGTGCTGATCACCGTGGTGGTGGTGGTGCCCACCACGCTGATGAACATGAACTCCATCTGCCGCCCGTTGGAAGACGCACGCAGGATGGCGCAGGCGATTGCGGGGGGCGACCTCTCGCAGCACATTGCGGCCGAGGGCAAGGATGAAGTGGCCGACCTGCAGCGCGCTCTGCGCGACATGCAGCAGGGCCTGGGCGCGCTGGTGGCGCAGGTGCGCGATGCCAGCGGCAACATCGCCACAGCCAGCCAGGAGATTGCCACGGGCAACCAGGACCTGTCGCAGCGCACCGAGCAGACGGCCAGCAACGCCCAGGAGGCCGTGTCTTCGCTGTCGCAGTTGACCGCCACGGTGCAGCAGACGGCGTCGTCGTCGCAGATGGCGAACCAGTTGGCGGCCTCGGCCTCGCAGATGGCCACGCACGGCGGTGGCGTGGTACAGCAGGCCGTGGCCAGCATGCACGAGATCTCCACCTCCAGCCGCAAGATCGGCGACATCATCGGCCTGATCGACTCGATTGCGTTCCAGACCAACATCCTCGCGCTGAACGCTGCCGTCGAGGCCGCCCGCGCGGGGGAACAGGGTCGGGGCTTTGCGGTGGTGGCCAGCGAAGTGCGCAGCCTGGCGCAGCGCTCTGCCGCAGCAGCCAGCGACATCAAGGGGTTGATCCAGAACAGCGTGACGGCCGTGGACGGTGGCGTGCGCCACGTGGAAGAAGCGGGCACGGCCATGAAAGACATCGTGAGCAGTGTGCAGCGCGTGGGCGACATCATTGGCGAGATCACGGCAGCGGCGTCCGAGCAGTCGGCCGGCATCGGCCAGGTGAATGGCTCGGTGGGCGAGATCGACCGCATGACGCAGCAGAACGCGGCGTTGGTGGAAGAGTCCGCTGCTGCCGCCGAATCACTTCGCGAGCAGGCCGCGCGGCTGTCGCAGGTGGTGCAGCAGTTCCATCTGGCCGACGACCAGCATTCCGTCGGCGTGCGGCAGACCGTCGCCCTACAGCACGGTACATCCATGGCGCTGGCGGCTCCATCCGTCCAGGGTGTTGACCTTGATTCGGCCATCAAGGCCCATGCGCAGTGGCGCACCAAGTTGCGCGATGCCGCCAAGAAGCATCAGCAGCTTGATGCCGACACGATCAGGCGCGATGACTGCTGCGAGCTGGGTCGTTGGCTGCATGGCAAAGGACAGGGGTCTTATGGCGCCTTGCCTGCCTTCCAGTCATTGGTGGACAAGCACCGCGATTTCCATGAAGTGGCAGGCGCCATTGCCCAAACCATCAACCGGGGCAACTACGCGGACGCCGAGCAGGCATTGGCGGGCAATACCCCGTTCTCGCAGGCCTCCAGCGCGGTCGGTGCCGCCATCATCCAGTTGCGCAACAGCCTTTGAGGATCGGGTATCAGGGCCGCAGCTGACGGACCGGATGATCCTGGCCTCGGATGGGTGAGGCGTCTTGGGGCCCCGGGCGTGGCAGCCCCGGTATCTCTTGATCTGCGTCAGGCGGTGTAGGCGCGCATCGTGGCAATCTTGAACCCCGTATCACCCTGGGGAGTGCACCATGCCGTCGATCAGCCTGCGGACCATTCGCGAAGAGCATGCGTCGCTTGCGGCTGTGCTCCATTCCTTGCGCCTGATGCTGGACCAGGGCCCGGGCGATGCGCCTGCCGCGTTCTTTGACGTGATGCGGGCCATGCTGTTCTACATCGACGAGTTTCCCGAAAGGCAGCACCACCCCAAAGAGTCGCAGTGGCTTTTCCCCAAAGTGGCCGAGCGCGCGCCCCAGGCCGCTGATGCCATTGCGCAGCTGGAGCGCGACCACGAAGGTGGCGAGGCAGCGGTGCGGGAGCTGCAGCACCTGCTGCTGGGCTGGGAGCTGATGGGTGATGGCCGCCGCGAGGCCTTCGCCGACGCGCTGCAGCGCTATGTGCGCTTTTACCTGGAGCACATGCGCACCGAGGAAACCGTGGTCCTGCCGGCGGCGCAGGAGTGCCTGCAGCCCGGTGACTGGGTGGCCATTGATGCGGCCTTTGCCAGCAACACCAACCCGCTGGCCCCGGGCAAGCCGCGCGATGCGGCGTATGACCGGTTGTTCACCCGGATCGTGATGCGGGCGCCCAACCCGATAGGGCTTGGAAGCCCCCCCTGAGTCGCCTTCGGCGCCTTCCCCCTTAAGGGGCACCCCTCCAGAGCACGCAAGCGCAGCGCCAGTTGCAACCAGCGCGGCCCAACGAGGCCGTTCCTTCGCGGTGTGAACTCAGGCGCTCAGCGCCGGATAGTCCGTGTACCCCTCGGCGCCTCCGCCGTAGAGTGTGGCCCGGTTCACCTCGTTGAGCGGTGCGTTGGCTTTCAGGCGCGCCACCAGGTCGGGGTTGGCGATGAAGGGGCGGCCAAAGGCCACGATGTCGGCACCGTGGGCCAGGGCGGTATCGGCCAGCTCGCGGGTGTAGGCGTTGTTGACCATCCAGGCGCCCTTGCCACCGGCTGCGCGGTAGGCTGCCTTGAGGGCGGCGTAGTCAAACGGGCGGCCTTCCACCTCGCGCGGGCCGCCGGTGGCGCCTTCGATGACGTGGATGTAGGCCAGGCCCAGTGGGCCAAGGTGGCGCACCACGTGGTCGAACAGGGGCTGGGGGTCGGCGTCCACGATGTCGTTGGCGGGGGTGACGGGCGACAGGCGGATGCCGGTGCGGCCACCGCCGATTTCCTCGACGATGGCGCGGGTCACTTCCAGCAGCAGACGGGCGCGGTTGGCAATGCTGCCGCCGTAGTCGTCGGTGCGCTGGTTGGCACCGGTCTTGAGGAACTGGTCGATCAGGTAGCCATTGGCCGCGTGGATCTCCACACCGTCAAAGCCCGACGCAATGGCGTTGCGCGCGGCGTGGCGGTAGTCCTGCACGATGCCGGGGATCTCTTCGGCATCGAGCGCGCGGGGCATGGAGGTGGGTGTGAAGGTGGGCACGCCGTCCTTGATGAGCACGGTCTTGGTGTTGGCCTGCACGGCCGAGGGCGCCACGGGTGCTGCGTTGCCGGGTTGCAGGTCGGTGTGCGACACACGGCCCACGTGCCACAGCTGCACCACGATCTTGCCGCCGGCGTCATGCACGGCGCGGGTCACCTTCTTCCAGCCATCCAGCTGCTCGGTGCCGTACAGACCGGGCACATCGGCATAGCCCTGGGCTTGTGGGCTGATGGCCGTGGCCTCGGAAATGATGAGGCCGGCACTGGCGCGCTGCGCGTAGTAGGTGGCAACCAGGTCGGTGGGGATGGCCTCGGGCGAGCGGTTGCGCGTCAGGGGCGCCATGGCAATGCGGTTGGCCAGCTGAAGGTCGCCCGCGCGGGTGGGTTCAAACAAAGAGGTCATGGTGAGGGTGTCCTGAGGGCTGTGTGCAAGAAAAGCAGCCTTCCAGCTTAATGCTGCAGCGCAAAACGTGCAGCACACTTGCGTCAACAAGGGCACAGGTTTTGTGTTAGCCCGGTCGCTCAGACTGTCGTGCCAGCGGCGCGGGGGCCGTTGCACGAGAATGGACTGCCATGCCCTTGCCACCGCCTTCCGCACCGTTTTCCGTCTCCCCGTTGCGCAGCCTGTGGTTGGCCGTGGCCTTGTCGATGGGTGCGGCCATCTCGCTGGGTATCACGCGGTTTGCCTATGCCTTGTTGTTGCCGCCCATGCGTGAGGACCTGAGCTGGTCGTACACGCTGGCGGGCGGCATGAACACGGTGAACGCGCTGGGCTATCTGCTGGGGGCTCTTGCCACGCCATTGCTGTTGAGGCGCGTGGCCCCGGGGACGGTGCTGGTGGCAGGTGCGGTGATGGCCACGGTGTTCATGGGCCTGAGCGGGTTTTTCACGCAGGCAGCGCCCCTGCTGGTGCAGCGCCTGCTGGCCGGTGGTGCCAGTGCGCTGGTGTTCATTGCGGGGGGCCTGCTGGCGGCGCGGCTGGGCGCCCAGGTGCCGGGGCGCAGCGGTTTGCTGCTGGGCCTGTACTACGGCGGCACGGGCTGGGGCATCAGCCTGTCGGCCTTGCTGGTGCCTGCGGTGCTGGGCGTGGCGCCTGCGCCGCACAGCTGGACCTGGGCGTGGTGGGTGCTGGCGCTGGCCTGCATGGCGGCCACGGCGGTGCTGCTGTGGCCTGCGCGTGCGTTGAACGGGCTGGCTGCACCCGTGGCCGCCGCGCGCGGGACCACACCGGAGGCTGCAGTGCCCGACCGCGTGCGCTGGCGGGCGCTGGCTCCTGCGCTGCTGGGTTATGGCCTCTTTGGCGTGGGCTACATCGGCTACATGACTTTTGTGGTGGCGTTGCTGCGAGAGCAGGGCCGGGGTGCGGGCGAGGTGACGCTGTTCTACGCCTTGCTGGGGCTGGCCGTGGTGCTGTCCTCACGCATCTGGGCCGGGCTGCTGGACCGCAGCCGGGGCGGAGAGGCACTGGCGCGGCTCAATGCGCTGCTGGGCGTGGCCACCATCCTGCCCGCCATCACGGGCGCGTGGCCGGTGGTGCTGGCCTCGGGGCTGCTGTTTGGCGGGGTGTTCCTGTCGGTGGTGGCATCGACCACGGCGCTGGTGCGGCACAACCTGCCGCAGGCGCTGTGGGCCAGCGGCATCAGCGCGTTCACCATCGTGTTTGCGGCGGGGCAGATCGCGGGGCCCACGGTGGTGGGCTGGATTGCCGATGGCCCTGGAGGCCTGGCGCGCGGGCTGGTCTTCTCGGCCTGCGCGTTGTGGGTGGGGGCGCTGGTGGCGTGGCGGCAGAAGCCGCTCTAGCGCATCTGGAGTTTTGGCCGTGTGTCGTGCTATGCGCTCCCAATCGATACTGGCGCGGCCTAGACCAGAAACGCCGAGCAAGGGCCGCCCCGCAGCGAGGGTGTTGTCCCGCTGCCCGCATAGCGAGAGCGGGGGGAAGGCGCGCAGCGCCTCAGGGGGGTGTCCCTATTTCAGCAGGCCTTCTGCCTTCATGGCCGCCTGCACCGCAGGCCGTGCACCCACACGCTCGCGGTAGGCCGCCAGATTCGCCAGGCCGGAGATGTCGAGCTTGGTGGGTTGGGTCCAGTTGGTCACGGTGAACAGGTAACAGTCGGCCACGGTGAACTGGTCGCCCATCAGGTATTGCTTGCCCGCCAGCTGGCCATCTACCCACTGCAGGCGTTGCAGCAGCCGCTCGCGCACCATGGGTTTGTAGTCCTCGGGAGTGGCGGCGTTGAACAGGGGGCTGAAGCCCTTATGCAGCTCGGTGCCGATGAAGGTCAGCCACTCCTGCAGGCGGTAGCGCGCCAGGGTGCCGTTGGCGGGGGCCAGTTGCTTGTCGGGCACTTGGTCGGCGATGTATTGCACGATGGCCGGGCCTTCGCGCAGGCGCTCGCCGTTGTCCAGCTCCAGCACGGGCACGTAACCCAGCGCATTGATGGTGTAGTAGTCGGTACCATCCTGCAGCTTGTGGCTCTTGGTGCTGGCCAGCACGGGGGTGTAGGCCAGGCCGGCCTCTTGCAGGGCGATGTGGGGAGACAGGGAGCAGGCGCCGGGGGAGTAGTAGAGCTTCATGGATCGGTCCTTGAATTCGTGAAAGAGTGACAAACGGTGAAGCTGTCGATGCTATGCGCTTCGCTGTTTTTATGTCGGCCGACAGTGCGTGGTGGCCTCGGTCATTCCTCTGCAGCCCTCACCCTGGTAAAAGTCTGTAACCCGCGCAGCCCACCTCCTGCATTCCCCGCGTGCAGACCGCTCCTGATTCCATAGCTGCTTGCGCGCTCTCCACGGCCCCTGCGGCCATATTTCTTTCATTCCCCACGGCTCCCACCGGCCTGTCCCATGTAGGGGTCATTCCTAGCTAGGAACACTCCTAGCTAGGAGCCTTCCCAGTTTCGCGCGCTGATGCCTGTAGGCACAGTCGCGCGCCATGCAAGTCGCCCCCTCAGCCTCCACCTACGCTCCCGCCCCTGGCGACCTGACCAGCCTGCCCGCTCCTGGCAGCGCACGGCTTTTCCCGGACCAGCCCCAGGACAACGCCAGCGCCTTCACCGACAGCGGCCCAGGCGGCTATGGCCAGCCCGATCCCCAGAACCCCCAGGCTGACCCCGCCCTGGCCAGCACCTCCCTCTTCGCCCCCACCGACCACACCCCCAGCACCACACTGGCCCTGATGGTGCAGGCACAGACCAAGCCTCTGCTGGTCACCCCGGAGAACGCAGCAGGCCTGGGCATCGACTTTGCGCACACCAAGCCCCTTACGGTCACCCCGGAGAACGCAGCAGGTCTCGGTATCGACCTGGTGCAGACCAAACCCCTGCAGATCACTCCCGAGAACCCAGCCACTGGCACTGCCGGCGCCCAGGCAGCAGCCCCCAACGCCAGCCCCACCGAGATCGCTGCCCTGGAACTGCTGCTGGCCGAGCCCGCCAACCAGGAGATGGTGGCCCAGTTCGGCCCGCCCCTGCGCCCGCTGAACACCGACACCAACGTCGGCCAAGGCATCCTCGCTCGCTTTGGCCCCGACCTGGGCGCGCGGCTGACCCAACTGCAAGAAGCCCAAGATGGTGTACGCAACCAATACCTGCACGCACTCGACCAAGCCACCCAGAACCCCGGCCCCGATACCCCGGGCAGTCAATGGGTCCCTGGCACCGGGCAAGGCGAGACCGCCGAGCCTGGGCACTGGACATTGGACCCCACAGCGTTCTCGCGCCACTACGCCCAAGGCGACAGCCTGGCCCAACGGGTCTTTGCCGACATGCACGGCCAAGACCCCCTGGTGTTCCATGAGGGCAGGGAAGGTGACGCCCACAGCGAACCCAGCTACCACACACTAGGCCCCTTCAGGCTCGCCCAGGGCCAGCCCTACGGCAGCGACCCCAGCCTGCCCGACGCCTGCCTGCTGCGGGACTACACCCAACTCAGCCCAGAACACAGCGCAGACCTTATCAACAAGGAATACCTGTGGTTTGACCCCGTCAACGGCTGGAGCACCAGCGCGGACAACATCCAGGCCCCGACGGGCTTTCTGGACAAAGCCCTGCCCGTCGCATTCAGCGCACTGATGTGCATGGTGGCCTTGCCGCCTGTGGGCACCCTGCTGTCACAGGCAGGGGCTGGCACCTTCGTTCAAGGCGCTGCCATGGGGGCCATGGGCAGCGCGATCTCCCAGACGGTGATGACCGGCGGAATCGACTTCGGCAACCTGCTGCGATCGGCCCTGACGGGGGGCATTGCAGGCAGCGTCATGCAATACACAGGCCTGAAGGACATGCTGGGCAGCGCCGACCTGGCCAAGAGCAGCCTGGCACACCTGGGCAAGGCGGGCCTCACAGGCCTACTGCAAGAAGCCACGGGCGGCAAATTCAAAGACGGCTTCATGAACAGCGCCCTGGCCAGCATCGCGCAAGGGGTGGGAGACCATCTGAATCAGCAGATCGGCGAGCTCAAGGACATCAGCCCCGAGCAGGCCAGCGTGCTCAAGCTCCTGAGCAAAGCTGCCAGCAGCGCATTGAAGATTGCGGGCACCAACGACCCGGCGGCGGGGTTTGCGGGCGAGTTTCTGAGCGGAGTGCTGGGCGACGGGCTCCAGGGGGCGCAAGGAAAGGGGCAAGGAGCAGTGCAGGGGCAAGGTCAAAGCCAGGTGGGGAATGAGGGACAAGCGCAAGACAAGCCCTCCAGCGACTGGGTGAAGAACTTGGGGGCCAGTGAGGTGGATGCGCAGACGGCGCAGTGGGTTGAGGCATTTGCCAACCCCGCCACATTGCCATCGTCGCAAGGCATCCAGGTCGCGTCCGCCCCCATCGGAACAGTGGGTGATGCGGGTTACTTTGATGACAGTGGCGCTTACATAGAGCCCGCCCAACTGATCTGGCCTAACGGCACCACCAGCACGCTGGCACAAAGCAGCGACGGCGAGCCCATGCTGTCAGAGACCGAGGTGCGGGAGACTGCGCAGCCGATGCTGCCAGAGGACTTTCGCAGACAAGAGATCGAGTATCGCAACAGCACAGAGGTACAACCACCACAGTACAGCTTCACGGAACTGGTGGAGATGTCTCACAGCCCCGTCGACAGCTACAGTGCCCAGGAGTACCGGGACGCCGCCGCGCAGTACCGAGCGAGCATGGGAGAGGACTTCCGGCGGGACAGCAACTACAACGGCCTGTGGACCCGAGCCGCAGCGTTGGACGCTGCTGCAGGCGGGGGGTGGGGGCAAGAGGTGATGAATGACATCACCGGCTTTGCAACGGAAGAAGGGCTGCATGCACAGACGGGGGTGGCGATAGGTGGTGTGCTGGGTCGAGGTATCGGCAATGGGCTTGGCAACAGAGTTGACAATGCGCTGGGGGCCGTGGACAAGACGCCGGATGGAGGGCCTCAGGCGGGGTCGGGTATTGGCGGTGTTGTGGCCGAAGGCGCAGGGGATGCTGCCGCAAGAGGAGCTAGTAGGTCGCTGTCAGAGTTGATCTTAGAACGTCCATCGAGCAACCAATGGGGGACTCTTGAAAATGGCACTAACCAGGGCGTAAAGCATTTTGCTGGCTATTGGGAAAAATTTCCTGAACGTATTCCATCGCTTGAGACCCGACTTGGATTGGAAGCCGGGACTTTTGGTAAGTCTCAAGAAGGATTTGATGCATTCACCAATGCCGCCGAATCAGTGGTTAAAAATGGTGAAGCAAGACACTTAGATAATGGGAAATCCATTTATTTCGTTAAAGGTGTCGAGAATTTAAATAAAGGTGTTCTTGTTATCGTGAAAGATGGGAAATTTCAGACAATCATGCCAAGCGATCCAAAGACCTTTATGAAAATGGAGTGATGTCATGAAAATTAGTGGAAAAATTAAGAGCATTGACGTCGACGGATATGAGCGACTCTTATCAATTCAGACGGACGATCGATTGGTTTGGTGCAATCTTGTCCAACCAAATGAATATTTAGAGCCAGGGCAGTCGTCCATTTATTTAAAGATGGATGAGCCTGTTCAATTGAAAGTTGGATTATTTTTTATCGCCGATCATAGGGTGCTTGAAGGCAGGGCTGATAACGCGATGAGCCAAGACGCTTATGGGTCGCCTCATGCGATTGTGATCGGTGAAGTTATCGGGAAGATATCCTCGGATACCTATTTAATTGAAATTGAAAAAAATGATCAAATTGAAGCTCAGTTTGAGTCTAATTTGGAACTGAATATTGGAGACTACATTCGCGTAGCAGGAGAGCTAGCTGTCCAGGACGGTGTCTCTCTGTAAATGAGTGCGGAGTGCTGGAGGGCGGTTTCAAATCTGAAGTGCAACACCCTCACCGAGGGTAATGTACGCAAATGGGAACGAGATACGAACACTTGCAGGCAGAAGAGAGAGCGGGCGCCGGGGTCAAGTCTTGCATCTTGCCCCCTGGCATTCATGCACTTCAAGCCAAATCAGGCTACAGCGATTAATCATCAAGCGCAAGAAGCTATCAATTAGATAGCGTTTCTCAGCTAGGTGTCGCATCCCGGACGATCATACGGGCGCCCCTGCACAACGGCCTATCTGGCAAAGGGTGGCCCATCTTTCCGGGCACCCTCCCGCTCAACGCGCACAACCAGATCGGCCTTGTGGTCACCCTCGGCATCAGCGTAGACACCGTTAAGGCCTTCTGGTGCACCGGCTGTCGGGGGCTGTAGGACGTCTCAGGTATTCCAGCCTGGCAGGTCGCGCTGCACCTTGCGCAGCAGTGCTGGCCAGGCAAAGGCGCCGCCTAGGCCGCCCGTCTGCACGCGCATGGCCTGGGCCACGCCGCTCACGATCTGGGGGTTTACGGCGATCAACTCGCCACCTGCCTGCGCGTCGATCTGAATGCGGCAAGTGTTCTCGAAGGTGTACATCGACAGGAACGCGTCGGCAATCGTCTTGCCCACGGTGAGCAGCCCGTGGTTGCGCAGCATGAGGAAGTTGGCCTCACCCAGGTCGGCCTGCAGGCGCGGCTTTTCTTCGTCGCGGAAGGCCACGCCCTCGTACGCGTGGTACGCCAGCGAGCCCAGCACGAAGGTACTTTGCTGGCTGATGGGCAGCACGCCGCCCTTCTGGGCGCTGACGGCCACACCGGCACGCGTGTGGGTGTGCAGAACGCAGCCCGCCTCAGGCCGCGCCTCGTGCACGGCGCTGTGGATCACGAAGCCTGCCGGGTTCACCGGGAAGGGCGAGTCGTGCAGCTTGTTGCATTGCATGTCCACCTTGATCAGGCTCGATGCCGTGATCTCGTCGAACATGAGGCCGTAGGGGTTGATGAGGAACTGGTGCTCGGGCCCCGACACCGATTCGGGCAGCTTGGCGCTGATGTGGGTGAAGACCAGGTCGCTCCAGCCGTACAGCGCAACGAGCCGGTAGCACGCGGCCAGGTCGCAGCGCAGCTGCCATTCTTCGGGGCTGACGCTTTCTTGCAGCGAAGGGATGTTAAGCATGGGGTGTCTCCGATGGTGGGGGTAGGAGACCCCACTGTAGGGCGGTAGGGCGGGCGGGTCTGTCAGGCAGGCTACAGGTGTTGCGCTTTTTGTGGATGCTATGGAAATAATAGCTTCCTAAGTCCATCCATCAAGCGCCAGGGCCGAATTTTGTTCAAATTCCTGTGCCCTGGGGCCCTGCCCGGTCTATCAGCGCCCGTGTCCTTGCTGCTGCCGTATCTGGCGCCGCCCCAGCCAGCCCAGTCCCAGCGCCGCCAGCACCAGCATCCATGGATCGTTCACCGGAATCCCCGTGGAGAGGGCCATCACTTGGAGGTTCAGTGTGATGGTGGAGGACAGGCCGTTGGCGTCCGTGACATGGATGACCAGGACATAGAGCCCCGGTGTGGTCGGTGTTCCGCTCAGCAGGCCGTTGGGCCCCAAGGTCATGCCCGGGGGCAGGGGGCCGGAGTTCACGGTGAAGGTGTAGGGGCCGGTGCCGCCGGTGACCTGGATCTGTCCGCTGTATGCGGTGTTCGCGACCAGCACGGGCGGAGGGGTGATGGTCAGCGCACCTGTCACGGTGCCTGCACCCAGCAGGTCCAGCTCGCGCCCCAGGGCGTCGGACACCGTGATGGTGAAGCTGTAGGGCGCCGAGCTGGTGGGCGTGCCCGTGAGATCGCCCGTGCCCGACAGGCTCAGGCCCGCCGGAAGAAGCCCTGCGCTGACGAGGAACTGGTAGGGCGCCACGCCATCGCTGCCGACAAAGGTCACGCTGTAGGGCACACCCAGCGCGGGGGTGGGAATGCTGGACGGGGTGACGGTGATGTCCTGCGCGGCGACGCTGGCAGCCCACAGCACCAGGCTGGCAACGCCGATCCATGTGGTGAGGCGGCGCAACCCGGTGCGCAGTGCCTGCGCTGCGCGGGCCGTCATCGCGCGCCCCCGTTTTTGCGCGCGAGCTGCTGCTCCAGGGCCGAAAGGCGTTCGGCCAGAGCCATGAGTTCTGCATCCTTGGCGGCCAGCTTCTGGTGGAGGGCCTGGACCGTGGCGGCCGCAAGGCCGGCGACATCGCTGGGCGCAAGCGTCCGGGGGCTGGCGCCCACCTGAAAGCGCTGGTGTACATCCTCGGCCATGGGCCCCAGGTGCAGGCTGGCGTTGAGATCGCTCAGGTAGCGCCAGGCATACAGCGGCAGGTTCAACACTTCGCCGAGGACAGCATGGATCGGGGCCGGGCTGATGTCGTGTTTGAGCGTGCGGCTGGAGCCCTGGCTGAGCGTGCCGGCCACCACCAGGCCGCCGCCTGTCTGCATCGACAGCGCATTGCTGCCACTGCCGCTGGGCGCCAGGCTGAAGGCCGAAGCCGTAGCGTGTTGCGTCCAGTATGCGGTGCCTGCGCCATGTGCAAGCCGCGCAGCGATGGCGCCGTTGTTCTCCAGCTCCATCTGCACGCGGGGCAGGGCGGTGGCGCTGGTGTTGTCCACCAGCAGGGCTCCGCTGCCGTCCGCGCGCCGCAGGTGCAACGGGGCAGCAGGGCGCGGCGTGCCCAGGCCCACGCTGCCGTTGCCCGCAATATCAACGCTGGCATGTGGCGCCCCCGGCCGGATGCGCAGGGGAAGGAGGGAGCCGCCGGTGACATCGCGCACGAAGAAATTGGCTTCGTTGCCCGCCACATCCCAGGTCTGGGCTGTGTAGCCGCCGGTGTTGTTCTGCTCTTGCCGCAGCGCCGGGGTGTTGGAGGACAGCACATGCAGATCAAGCACGGGTACGCCGGTGCCCACCCCCACGCGCCCTTGCGGGTCCACAACCAGGCTGTTGGCGGGCGCTCCGGCCAGCCAGCGCACGGGGGTCAAGCTGCCTGTGACATCGTCGATGCCGAGGTAGCTGGCCCCGCCGCTGGCGCTGTCGTTGGCGATGATCTGCCAGTCGTTGCCGGGAAACGCGCCCGCACTGGTGTCTTCAAACTTGATGCGCAGGTTGTTTTCCTTCAGGCGCAGGGTGTCGAAGCCAAAGCTCTCGTTGTTGACGCAGTCAAACCCCATGCAGATGCTGCCTTGCACGATCTGGTCGTCGGCGACCAACTGGTCTTTGGTGGCAAGGCGGAGGGTGCGGGCGGCCTTTGAAGATGGGGCGGACTGCGCGGCGGGGCCGTCGGCTGTATCCCCTTCGCCCGGGGGCAAAAGTGCGGGTGGCAGCACAAACGCACCGCCCGCCACCGACACGTTGCCGGCCAGCATGGCGCCCCTGGGCCCGGCAGCGCTGGAGGCACCCACGGGGTTGGCCGCCACGGGGGTTGCATCGTCGGGCCGCACGGCAGCGGTGGTGGGGGCCAGCGTCAACTCGTAGGTGTAGCGTCCGTCGGGCAAGGGATGGTCTTGCAGCGACAACACCAACGGGCCGGACAGCACCAGGTCCTGGGGCGCATCGCCCTCGCGGGCGATGCGCAGCACGGCGCGGCCATGGGGTGCGGTGGGGGTCCACTCCAGCCGGGTGGCCTGAAGCCGTGCCGCAATGGCGGGGGGCTGCACTTCGCTGCCGGTTTGTGCGTGCACGAGGGGTGGGCTCAGCAGGGATGCCAGGGTGGCGGCAACCAGGGCGGCAGCGCGCGGCCGCAGCCTGGTCAGGAGGGGCAAGCAATGGTGGATTGGCATATTGGCAATCCCTAGCGTGCTGCGGGCGTGGCGTTCTTGGTGGGCACGCCCGAAGCGCCCGGAGCACCCGTCGGGGCCATCTGCGCTTCGAGCAGGGAGATGCGGGCCCGGATCGCGGCGATGTCTGCCTCGCGCTCGTTCACCTTGCGGGCCAGCGCCTGCACGGCGCCCAGGGTCACGCCGGCCAGATCGCCGGGGGCCAGGCTTTTGTCGTCCTGCCCCAGCTGGAAGATCTTGCGGAAGTCCTCGGCCATGGGGCCGACGTGGCGCTCTTGTGTGGGGCTGGATTTGTAGCGCCAGTGGTAGAGCGGCAGGGCCAGCACCTTCTCCAGCAGGGCGGCGCCATTGACCGGCTCGATGCCGGTCTTGAGCGTGCGGCTGGAGCCTGTGCTCAGCGTGCCGGTGATTGCCAGGTTGCCGTTGGCCGCCAGCGTGAACTGGGGGGTGCCAGCGCCCTGGGTCGCCAGCGTGAGCGCGGTGCCTGACGTCATGTCCCAGCCCGTGGCCGGTGCCGTGGTAAAGCGCAAGACGGCTGGCCCGTTGTTGGCCAGGTTCAGCAGCGTGCGCGGGGCCGTTGTGCCGCTGGTTTCCTGCACCAGCACCTGGGCCGTGCCATCGGTGCGCCGGACGTGCAGCGCCGCGCCGGGCGAAGCGGTGCCTATGCCCACTGCGCCCGAGGCCGCAATGTCCAGGCTGCTGGTGGGCGCGCCGGGGCGAATGCGCAGGGGCAGGCGCGAGCCGTTGGTGACGTCGCGCACGAAGAAGTTGGCCTCGTTGGCGCCGATGTCCCAGGTCTGCGCCGTGAAGCCGCCTGCCGACGACTGCTCCAGCCGAATGGCGGGGGTGTTGCCGGTCAGTGTGTGCACGTCCAGCACCGGCGTGGCAGTGCGCAGGCCCAGCCGGCCCGTCGAGCTGACGTACAGGCTGTTGCTGGGGGCGCCAGCACTGACGGTGAAGACCTGGCGGTTGGCCGTGGCATCCTCGACCGTGAAATACGATGCCCCGCCCGAGGCGGTGTCATTGACACGGATCCGCCAGTCGTTGGCCGGAAAGGTGCCAACGCTGGTGTCGTCGAAATGAATGCCGAGGTTGTTCTCCTTGAGCCGGAGCGTGTCAAAGCCAAAGGATTCGTTGTTGACGCAATCAAAGCCCGCGCACAGGCTGCCCTGCACGATCAGGTCGTCGGCCACCACCTGGTCCTTGGTGGTGAAGGTGCTGCCGGTCTTGGTGCGCAGCACAGGGGCGCCTGGCTCGGTCGCATCCACCACCAACTGGCCCTGAATGACCACGAACGAGCCCGCCGTGATGCGCTGCTGCATCGTGGCCTGGGCCTGGGCGGGGTCCATGGCCGCAGGGGGCTCCAGGCTCAATTCATAAAAATAGCGGCCATCGGCCAGCCCTGCACGCTGGGGCTCCAGCACCACGGGGCCGCGCGCAAACGGCAGGTCGCTGACCGTGCCATCCGGGCGGGCCAGCCGCAGCTTGGCAGCGCCGTGGGGGGCCGCAGCCGTCCAGGTGATGCGGTCAGCCTGGCGCGTGGTGGAGATGGCCTGGGCCGGGGATTGGGCAGCACAGGTGGCAGCCGCGAGGGTTGCCATCAGGGCGATGGTGGCTCGGTGCAGGGGTTTCATGGGGCTTTCTCGAAGGTGGGCATGGGCTGCCCAGGGCGCCAATATGGCCATTGCTGCATCGCGGCATTGCCGCCCGCAGAACCAGCGGCCCATCAATGGCGACGAGTCTGGCCGAGCGATGCCAGATCGTCAATCGAGTAATTGCCAGGGGTCGCGCTGCGCAAAAGCCCTGCACCTGTGCTCAGCCCGCTTGCGGAATCGGCGCCCGCATGCCCGCGTTGATCAGGTTCCACGCATTGATCACGCCAATGGCAAAGCCCAGTTCGGAGATTTCCGCTTCGTTGAACACCGCCTGCAGCTTGGCGTATTCCTCGTCGCTCGCATCGCTGTCGGGCGTGGCGGTGATGATCTCGGCCCAGCGGAACGCGGCGCGTTCGCGCTCGCCGAAGAACGGCGCCTCGCGCCACCCTGCCACGGCGTTCAGGTGGCGCGGGTCCATGCCGTCCCTGACCAGGTAGGTCCAGTGCATGTCCATGCAGTATGCGCAGCCGTTGATCTGCGACACGCGCAGAAACACCAGCTCGGCCAGGCGCGCGCCCAGCGGGCCCTTCTTGATGGTTTCCGACAGGCTCACCAGGCCCATGAAGGCTTTGGAAGACAGCTTGTGATAGGGCAGGCGGGCGGTGTGTTGGGTGGTCGATGACATGGCGGTTCCTTGGATGTTGGTGGCAATGGTCCGGGGTAGATAAACCTTGGGCATGAAGGCGGCGGTGGTGTTGCTGCCTTTCATACTGGTTAGACGTTGCCAGGTCTGCCGCTGTGACACGGGGCGCCAAAAATCCTCAAGAGATTTCACCCCAGCGTGGCCGGAATGCCCGCCAGCTTGTCCGGATTGCGCACGGCGTAGATGGCCACTATCCGCTCCCCGTCCGTCACAAATGCCTGCGCCGACTCAAGGTGGCCATCCACATAGCGCAGCAGTCCCGGCTCGCCGTTGATGAGCGCCATGCGGTACACCACCTGCGCACCCAGGCGGCGGAACAGCGCCCAGTACAGGTTGGCAATGCGAAACGGCCCCACCAGCGGCTTGGGGAAGGACGGTACCTTGCCGCCGCCGTCGCCAATCAGCTGCGCGTCTTCGCTCAGCAGCGCCTCGATGGCGTTGCGGTCGCCGCTTTTGGCGGCCAGCATGAAACGCAACAGCAGCTGGTGGTGCACGGCGTGGGGCACCTCAAAGCGTGTGCGCGCCTGCTGCACACGTTCGCTGGCGCGGTGCACCATCTGGCGGCAGCTGGCCTCGGTCTTGCCCAGCTGGGCGGCGATCTCGGGGTAGTCGTAGTCGAACACCTGGCGCAGCAAAAAGGCCGCGCGCTCCTCCGGTCCCAGCCGCTCCAGCACGTACATAAAGGCCACCGACAGCTCGCCCGCCAGCTCGGCGGCTGCCTCCGGCGTGTTGTGGTGCGACGCATCACCGGTGGGGTTGTCATGCAGCTCCACCAGCGGCTCGGGCAGCCACCAGCCCACATAGGCCTCGCGCTCGGCTTTCAGCGCCCGCAGCCGGTCGATGGACAGCCGCGTGACCACCGTCACCAGCCAGGCCTCGGCCGACTGCAGCGCGGTGGGGTCCTGGCGGCTCCAGCGCAGCCAGGTGTCCTGCAGCACATCCTCGGCATCGGCGCGCACGCCCAGCATGCGGTAGGCAATGCCGAAGAGGCGGGGGCGCAGGGTGGTGAAGGGGTCGGTGGCGGTGGGTGCAGGGTCGGTCATGGCCAGCTCAAGAATAGTCCGAGGATGATCTCCAGACGGCCCGGCGCTTGGGTTTGTGACACCCATGTTGATGAAAGGGTGTCAGCACTGCGTCTGCTATAAATTAAATAGCTATTGATGCATATGGGTAAAGCGGTGGGGCCCATCTGGATGCATTTTCTTGGGTGGTTGTGATGGTGAGCCTGACCCAGCTGGCGGGCTTGTGGGGCGCCCCCCTCTCTGGTGCACAGATCGTCGGTGGTGGTGCGGGATTGGTGAATTCCCTCGATGTCGCGGCCGTTCAATTGCGCTGTGAGAACCTCCAATCTCCGCCTGAAAAGCGTCTCTAAAGTCATTCCATCCCATCAGTCGGTGGGAGGGAACAACCGGATTTTTGGAGATCACCATGTTCAATCCAAGCTTGAAAATCAGGAGGCTTCTGGCCTCGTTCGCTGCCGTCACCTGCCTGTCGGCGCTGGGGCTTTCTGCCCATGCCCTGGAGACGGTGGACAAAGGCGCCTTCACCATCGCCTTCTCTGGCGACATGCCTGGCACAGGCTACCAGGACGGCAAGATGGTCGGCTACGACGGCGAGATCCTGCAGCGCATTGCCGATGCACTCAAGCTGAAGGTCAAGCCCGCGCTGATGGAATGGTCGGGCACGATTGCCTCGGTGCAATCGAAGCGCGTGGATGTGATGGCAGGCACCATGGGATGGACGGAGCAGCGCTCCAAGATCATGGCGTTGAGTGATCCCATCCACTACTTCAAGAACGGCATCACCCAGTCGGACAAGACGGACTGGAGCAAGCTCAAGGATCTTGAAGGCAAGAAGGTCGGCACCATCACCGGCTTCTCGTTCATCCCCGAGCTGCGCAAGATCAACGGCCTGCAGCTGGCGCTGTACGACACCTCGGACGCCGCTGTGCGCGACCTGCTGGCGGGCCGCATCGACGCGGTGATCGGCGACCCGCCGGTGATGCAGTACGCCATCTCGCAGAACCCGCAGTGGAAGGTCAAATTCAATGCTTTCACCGATTCCTCGCCCGACTACCCGCTACTGACAGGCCTGGGCCAGGTGGTGTTTGGCCTGAACAAGGACAACCCTGAGCTGGTCAAGGCCGTGAACACCGAGATCGCCAAGCTCTGGGGCAGCTGCGATCTGCGCAAGATCGGCAAGACCTACGGCCTGGTGCAGGACGTCTGGTACATCCCCGTGGGCCAGAACACCCGTGCCGGTGTTGACCGCCCCGCCGACTGGAAGCTGCCTTCCTGCAAGTGAGCCCAATTGGGTAGGCCATGACCCCCTGGCCTTGACACGCCGCATGCCCGCCACGCGCAGCATGCGGCTTTTTTATTGCGGGTCCGCCAGCCCCGCTGGCCCTTCATCTTCTTTCTTCTTCTTTTTATCCACCATGGCATTCCTTGAACGGGCCGGGCGCGGGCTTTCTATACGCGCGTCGCTGATCCTCGGTTTTTCGGCCATTGGCGCGCTGCTTGCGTTGGCGCTGGGGCTGGCCGTGCAGGCAGGGCTGGCAGCAAACGCGCGGGTGGCGTCGATTGCCAGTGAGAGCCTGCCTCTGTGGAGTGCGGCCTACGAGGTGTCGCTGGAGGTGTCGTCCATATCCCGTGCGCTGCGCGATGCGGTTCTGGTGGAGATGCAGGAAGACCTGCCCACCGAGGTGGAGCGCATTGATGCGGCGCAGCGGCACATCGACAGCCGGATGGCCGCGTTGCAGGGAGCGGTGGTGCTCGCTCCCGAGCGCGAGTTGCTGGCACAGATCGGGCAGGCTGCCACGCGCTTTCGGCAGGACCGCGACCAGTTCCTGGCGCTTCTGCAGAGCGGTGCGCGCGGCCCTGCACGCGGCATGCTGACCGGGGCTTTGCGCCAATCGCAGACGGCCTATCTGCAGGCCCTGGCGCAACTGCGAGAGGCCCAGGCGCGCCAGGTGGAGCAGGCGGCCGCTGCGTCCATCACGGCGCTGCAGGGCATGCTGGTGCAGATGGCCGTGTCGTTCGTGCTGGTGCTGCTGGTGGGTTGCGCTGTGGCGGTGGCCCTGGTGCGCACGCTGACACGCCGGCTGGGAGCAGAGCCCCGGGCCGTGGCGCAGGCCATGGCCCGGGTGTCGGACGGGCTGTTGACTGCACCGCTACCGGGCGTGGTGGCGCCCGCCGGTTCGGTGATTGCTTCGCTGCGCGCCATGGTGGGTGGCCTGGGTGACACGGTGCAGCAGGTGCGCAGCGCATCGGTGGACGTGGCTGCGCAAAGCCGCAGCCTGGTTGGCGAGGCCAAGAATCTGTCCGAGCGCACCGAGATGCAGTCGGCCGAGCTGCAGCAGGCGGCTGCGGCGCTGGAGCAGTTTGCGGCGACCATGGGCAACACGCAACAATCGGTGCTGGATGCGCACCGGCTTGCCACATCGGCCTGCAGTGTGGCGCGCGAGGGCCAGTCCATCGTCGATGGGGCCATGCAGAGCATGCTGGCGGTGGCTGGGCATGGTGCACGCATTGCCGAGACCACTGCAGTGATCGATGGCATTGCGTTCCAGACCAACATCCTGGCGCTCAATGCCGCCGTGGAAGCAGCCCGTGCTGGTGAGCAGGGGCGCGGCTTTGCCGTGGTGGCCAGCGAGGTGCGCAGCCTGGCGTTGCACTCCGCGAGTTCTGCCAAGGAGATCCGCCAGCTGATTCAGCAATCGAACGAGCAGATCGCTGCGTGCCGGAGCATGGTGGAACGCGCGCATGTGCAGACGGCGAGTGTGATCGAAGCCGTCAACTCGTTTGCCCAACTGATGGCTGCGGTGCAGACGGCCAGCGTCGAGCAGCATGTGGGAGTGCGCCAGTTGACTGAGGTGCTTTCGCGCATCGACCAGTTCACACAGCGCAATGCTGCGCTGGTGGAGGAAGCGCGCGGGGCCTCGGAAGCGCTCTATGCGCAGTCTGGCCGGCTGGTGTCGGTGGTGGCGCGTTTTTGCATCGAAGAAGAACCGGGCGATGGCGGGCGCCGCCTGCTTCAGGCCTCCACTGTGGCCGCCTGAAGCGCCTTGCGCATGCGCCCCGGGGGCATGCCGTAGAGCTGCTGGAAGTGTCGGATGAAATGCGACGCGTCCGAGAAGCCGCATTCGTAGGCGATGGTGATGATGGGCAGGTCGGTGCTGGTGAGCATCCAGCGCGCGTACTTGAGCCGTGCGTTGCGGTAGTACTCGGACGGCGTGGTGCGCGTCTCGGCCAGGAAGACACGTTCGAGCTGGCGGCTGCTTGAATCCACCAGCCGTGCGATAACCGCGATCTCCAGCGGTGTCCCGATGTTCTTTTCCATCAGTACGATGGCCTGGCGCAGCTTGTCGTGGTCGGCGGTGCCGTAGCCCAGAGCATGGCGGCGCGCCACATGGGTGCTGCTGGCGGCGGGGTTCACCGTCATTTGGTGGATGACCTTGGCCGCCCGGTCGGGCCCGCAATGCAGGCGCACCAGCTCGGCCGTGAGCTCCACGATGGAGATGCCACCTGCGCAGCTGATGCGGTCGCCGTCGAACACATAGTGGCAGTCAGTGCTGTAGTCCAGTGCGGGGAAGGCGGCCTTCCAGTCCTCCACATGAAAAGGATGCACGCAAGCGCGGCGTCCCGCCATGAGCCCCGCCTGTGCGAGCGCGAATGAGCCTGTGCAGATGCCGATCAGCGGCTTGCCCAGCGATGCCGCGAAATGCAGGAAAGTGGTGTAACGCGGGCTGGCGGTGGGAATGGCGGACAGAAGGCCTCCAATGACCGCGATGTAGTCGTAGTCGCACTCGGAAGAAAGCGATTCCTGTACCGGCACCGCCACTCCGCAACTGGCCTGCACCGATTGCCCCGGTACTCCGAGGATGGTCCACGAGCAGCGGATCTGCCGACTCTGGTCGCCGACGTCGGCAGCATGGCGCAGGCCATCACACAGCCCGGCCAGCGACAGCAGCGGGAACTGCGGCCACAGCAGGATGCCCACGCGCAGCTCCGCCGCCGACGCGGTGGCCGCAGGCCTGCGCCGCGCAGGGGTGGCCCGGGGTGGGGCGTCCAGCCGGTCAATCAATGCACCAATGTCGCCTGTGTTCTGTGCACTGGCCTGGTGCAAATTTGCACCAATCTCTTCAGAAAGCTCTTTGGGACGGGCTTTGGTGGGGGGCATGGGGTTTTCCCGGTATGTCGCATACGTTCAATATAGCGGCGACGGCCTGCAATGAACAGATGGACGAAATTTCTAGCATGGAGGCACTGGGTATCGACGTGTGCGGTTGCAAAGACCGTGCCGCGCTACCCGCAGTTTTGTCTGGAGAACCATGTGAACCATCCCCTGCTTCAAGTGAGCGGCCTCAAGAAGAGCTATGGCCCGGCCGAGGTGCTCAAGGGCATTTCGTTCAACCTGCAAAAAGGCGAGACGCTCTCGCTCATTGGCCCCAGCGGGTCGGGCAAGTCCACCTGCCTGCGCTGCCTGAACTTTCTGGAGAAACCCCAGGCGGGAGAGGTGCTGCTCGAATCCGAGCGTATCGGGCAAGTGCCTGCAGGGAAGGACGCCTGGCGCTTTATGACCGACACCGAGATGGCGCCGCAGCGCCGAGAGATCGGCATGGTGTTTCAGCTGTTCTACCTGTGGCCGCACCTCACCGTGCGCGACAACGTGGCGCTGGCATCGATCAAGGCTGCGCGCATGCCGCGTGATGCGGCCTATGCGTTGGCTGAAGAAATGCTCGACAAGGTGCACCTGCGCCACAAGGCCGATGCCTACCCAGAGCAGCTTTCGGGCGGGCAGCAGCAGCGCGTGGCGATTGCGCGTACGCTGGCGCAAAAGCCCAAGCTGATTCTTTTCGACGAGCCCACTTCGGCGTTGGACCCTGAGCTGGTGGGCGAGGTGCTGGGCGTGATTCGGGAGCTGGCCGAGGAGGGCCGCTCAATGATCCTGGTCACGCACGAAATCCGCTTTGCGCGTGACGTGGCCGATCGCGTGATCTTCATGGACGGCGGGCACATCGTGGAAGAGGGGCCGGCCGCGCAGGTGATCAATCAGCCGCGCATGGAGCGCACACGCAGCTTTCTTGGCCAGGTTGGCAAGGAAGCCGGGCTGGAGCTGTGACCATGCCCGGCATCGAAACCCTGATCCTCATTGTGCTCACGCTCGCGCGTGGCGCGGTGACCGCAGCGCAGGTGGCCCTGGGCGCGGGACTGCTGGCTTCCAGCCTGGGCCTTTTGCTGGCGCTGCTGGTGGTCTTTGCGCACAACCGTGTGCTGCAGGCTGTCATCGCGGTCTACATCGAGTGGATGCGCAATGTGCCGGCGCTGGCGCATCTGTTCGTGCTGTACTTTGGGCTGGCGTCCGTGGGGGTGCGGCTGTCGCCGCTCACGGCGGCGGTGATTGGCCTGGGCCTGGTGGGCGCGGCCATCCTGTGCGAGGTGTTCGCGGCGGGCCTGCGCTGCCTGCACGCAGGCCAGCGCGAGGCGGCGCTGGCAGTGGGCCTGACACCGGCCCAGGCGCTGCGCAATGTGCTGCTGCCGCAAATGCTGCGCGTGACCTTGCCTTCGCTGGGCAACTACGCAAGCCAGCTGGTCAAGGACACCTCGATTGCCTCGGCCATTGCGGCGCCTGAGGTGATGTTCTATGCGCGCAATCTGGTCACATCCACGTTCGAGACGCCGATCATTTACCTGACCGCCATGCTGCTCTATGCGGCGATGGTGCTGCCTATCAGCTGGGCTTTTGCGCGCCTCGAACGCAGCACGGCAGGGGGTGCGCGATGAAAACGTTCTTTGCAACCTACGCCGAGTACATGGGCGAATGGTGGCCTCGGCTGCTGGAGGCGGCGGTGGTCACGGCCGAACTCTCGGCCATCGGCTTCGTCATCGCACTGGTGCTGGGCGCCGTGCTGGTGTGGATGCTGCGCAGCGGTGTGACCGTGCTGCGGCACGGGGCCAATGGCTTCATTCAGCTGCTGCGCGCGGTGCCCCTGCTGGCGCTGCTCTTGGCCATCTATTTCGCGCTGCCAGCAGCGGGGGTCACGTTGTCAGGCTACTGGGCTGGCGCTATTGGCCTCGGTGTACATGGCGCGGCTTACGTGGCCGAGGTTCTGCGCGGCGGGCTCAAATCGGTGCACGGTGGGCAGCGCGAGGCGGGCCTGGCTGCGGGCCTGACACCACGGCAGGTATTCCTCTACGTCACGCTGCCGCAGGCCCTGCGGGTGATGCTGCCGCCGTTGCTCAACAGCTATGTGGCGCTGCTCAAGGACAGCTCGTTGTGTGCGCTGATCGCCACCAACGAACTGATGCTGACAGCCAAGGCCATGTCCAGCGAGTACTTCCTGCCGCTGCACATCTTCATCCTGGTAGGGCTGCTGTATTTCGCGATTGCGTTTCCCCTGTCCCTGTTGTCGCGGTGGCTGGAACAGCGCCTGGCCCATGGACGCCGCACGGTGGGTGCGGCATGAACCGAGACAACAACACCATGACATCCATGACCTACGCGCCGCTGGAACGGCTGGCTGCCGCCATCCATCGCGGAGAACTCTCAAGCGAGGCGCTACTGGAGGCGCAGCTGGCGCGCATTGCGCGCTATGACAGCCAGCTGCATGCCTTTACCGACGTGTATGCCGACGAGGCCCGCGCCACCGCACGCGGCCTGGACCAGATGGCACGGGCTGGTGTGCGCCTGGGCCCGTTGCACGGTGTGACCGTGGCAGTGAAAGACCTGTTCGAGGTTCAGGACAAGCCCATCTCGGCAGGCTCGAAAGCGCGCCCGCCGCGCACTTCGGCGATCAGCGCTGCCGTGGTGGAGCGCTTGCGTGCTGCCGGGGCCGTGGTGATCGGCAAGACGCACACGGTGGAGTTCGCCTTTGGCGGCTGGGGCACCAATGCCGCCATGGGCACGCCGTGGAACCCCTGGGATCTGCAGACCCACCGCACCCCTGGTGGCAGCAGCAGCGGATCGGCCGTGGCGCTGGCGTCCGGCATGTGTTCAGCCAGTGTGGGCACCGACACGGGCGGCTCAGTGCGCATTCCGGCGGGGCTGTGCGGGGTGGTGGGGCTCAAGACCACGCGCGGCCTGATCAGCCGCCACGGGCTGATCGAGCTGTGCCCCACGCACGACACCGTGGGGCCACTGACCCGTACGGTGCGCGACAGTGCCCTCCTGCTCGACGTGCTCTCGGGCCCGGACCCGCGCGACAGCGTCTCCCTGCCGGTGCCTGTGCGCGAGGTCTTGCCGCAGCTCGGTGCGCAGCGCTCGGTGGCGGGCATGCGGGTGTGGACCCTTCCAGAGGCAGAGCGCGAGCATGTGGCTGCCGAGGTGCTCGCCGTGTACGACCAGGCGCTGCAGGTGCTGGACGCCCTGGGCATGCAGCGGGTGAACCGGGCGCTGCCGCAAAGCAGCTCCGAATCCATGCGCGTGGCGGGAAGCCTGATGAGCGCCGAGGGGTACGCCAATCTGGGCCCCTTGTTCGAGCAGGATGGGCTTGAATTTGACCCCCATGTGCGCCGGCGCATTCTGCTGGGGCGTGATATCGGCTCGGCGCAGTACATCCACCTGCTCAAGCTGCGGGAGCAGGCCAAGGCCGACATGCTCATTGCCATGGAGGGTGTGGATGTCTGTGCGTTCCCCACCAACGCGATTGCCGCCATCCCGGTCTCTGAGGTGGACGAATTGGCCACGCCGCTGTCGCGCTTTGGCCGCTTCGTGAACCTGCTGGATCTTTGCTCTGTGGCGGTGCCTGCGGGGTTCACGGGGGCGGGCATGCCGGTGTCCATGCAGGTCATCGGGCGGCCGTTTGACGAGGCGACCATTTTGCGGGTGGGCGATGCCTTCGAGCGCGCGACGCGCTGGCACCAGGCTGTGCCGCCTGGGCTGGAGGCTTAAGCCTCTTTCCAGCCTTGTTTTTCTTCCCTCAGTGTGTTGACGGGGTCCGTGCGATTCACCGGCGCCTCACGGTCCGTCTGCAGCGTCTATTTGTTAAGGAGTGGTCCATGTCTGCAATCCTGGATGTGAAATCCCTGCTGACCCCGCTCGTTGCGGCATTGCTGTGGGGGACAGCGGCTTGTCATGCCCAGACGGCAGGCAGCGCCTTGGCACGCATGGTGCGCAGCGGTACGGTGAATGTGGGCTACATCCCAACGCCGGGTACGTTTGCGTTCCGCGATGCGAGTGGCAATACGGTGGGTTACTCGATCGACGTTTGCATGAAGGTGGTGGAGGGCATTCGCAAGGCCGTTGGCCGGCCAGACCTGCGCGTGGATTTTCGGCCGCTGGAGGCGGCGCAGCGTATCCCGCTGCTGAAGGCCGGTGCCATCGACCTCGAGTGCGGTGGCAACACCAATACCGTGGGCCGGCAGCGGGATGTGGACTTTTCGCACACGCTGTTCACCACGGGCGTGCGGTTCCTGGCGCGCCCATCGGTGCAGCTTGATGGTGTATCCAGTCTGTGGCGGCGGCGTATTGCCGTGAGCAACGGCACCACGGCGCAGGACACGCTGCAGCGCCTGCGCCAGGAGCAGGCGCTGGATGTGGTGGTGGTGCCCACCGACGCCGAAGGTGTGCGCCTTGTGGAAAAAGGGCGCGTGGACGCGTTTGCGCAGGATGACATTCTGCTGTACGGCCTGATCGCTGCATCACCCGCAAAGGATCGCCTGCATGTGACGGGAAGACATCTCACGGTGGAACCCTACGCCTTCATGTTGCCCAAGGACGATGTGCCGCTGCGCGAGATCGTGGACCGTACGGTGCTTTCCCTCATGCACTCGGGCGAGCTGGCCGCCATCTACCGCAAATGGTTCGACACGGCATCGCTGCGCATTCCCATGAGCGCGCACATGCGCGAAAACATCCGCTACCCCAACAAGTACGGCATTCCCTGAAGGCGCGCCCTGCACGCCTTGTTCCTTTCTTTCCCTCTTTTTCTGGCGGTACCAGCCTATCCACATGAACAGCATTCCCTTCATCAGCGATCAGCAGATTTCCGAAACCCTTGATTTCCCCTCCGTCGCCACGGTGCTGGGCGAAGCGTTTGCAAGCCTGGCCACCGGTGGCGCCGCCGTCCACTGCCGCCAGCGCACGGATTGCCATGACCTGCGCCTGAGCACCATGGGGGCCGTGTGGGCAGACCGCGCCGTGGGTGGTGTCAAGGTCTATCCCACGGTGCGGGGGCAGTTCATTTTCTCCATTCTGTTGTTCGATCTGGCCAGCAACCAGCCGCTGGCGGTGCTGGACGGCAACGAGATTACGCGGCTGCGCACGGCGGCCATCACGACGCTGGTGGCATCCAAGGCGGCTGCGGCGCGTCCGCGCAAGCTCGCACTGTTTGGCACAGGGTTGCAGGGCCGGGCGCAGGTGGCCGCACTGTGTGGATGGTTTGAGTTCGAGGAGATTGCCTTGGTGGACCCGGCGGGAGACGCAGCCTGGGCCGAGGCCTTGGCCCGCAGCACGGGCTGCCGCGTGGCCTTCACCACGCCAGAGGCGGCCGTGCGGGACGCCGATATCGTGGTCACGGCTACGCGCTCGGCCACGCCCGTGTTTGATGGCGCATGGCTCGCGCCGGGCGCTTTTGTGTCGGCCATCGGAACCAGCACGCCCAAGGGGCGCGAACTGGACGACGCCACCATGGACCGTGCCGGCCGCATCATCGTGGAGTGGAAGCCGCAGAGCCTGGCCGAGGCAGGCGAGGTGGTGCTGTGGGCAGGGCGCAGCGCCGCATCGCCCTTCGTGGATCTGCCGGAACTCTACGCGGGCCAGGCGCCCTGGCGTCCAGTGGAGCCCGCCATCACCGTGTTCAAGTCGGTGGGCGTTGGGCTGGCCGATGTGGCGGTGGCGCAGCTCGCAGTGTCACGCATCCTGCCCGGGCGGGCGCCAGCGGGTCGAGGGCAGCCATGAAGGTCTGTGTCATCGGCGCGGGGCTGATCGGTTGTGCCACGGCCTACCAGCTGGCGCGGCAGGGTTTTGACGTGCATCTGCTGGACTCGGAAGTGGCCCCCGGTTTGGCCACCAGTTACGCCAACGGAGCGCAGCTGAGCTACAGCTATGTGGAGCCCTTTGCATCGCCCGCCACGCTCTGGGCGCTGCCCAAGATGCTGCTGTCGCGAGAGTCGGCGGTTCGGTTTCATCCGCGCTGGGACTGGCGGCAGTGGGCCTGGGGCCTGCAATTCCTCAGGGCCTGCACGGTGCGGCAGTCGGTGCGTGGCACCGAGACGCTGCTGCAGATGGCGCAGGCCAGCCGGGCCACGCTGGCCGACTGGATGCAGGCAGAAGACTGGAATTTCGGTTTCGAGCAAAACGGGAAGCTGGTTCTCTGCCCCACTGCGGAGGCGTTGCGGCAGCAAGAGCGGCAAGTGCGTTTGCAGGCGGCACTTGGCTGTGACCAGCAGATATTGAACGTGCAGGAATGCCTGGAAGCGGAACCCGCCCTGCGCCGCGCGCGTGCGCTGCGCTTTGTCGGCGGCGTGTGGACGCAAAGCGAATGCGTGGCCGACCCCCACCTTTTGTGCCAGGAAATGGTGGGCAGCCTGCAGCGCCTGGGCGGCACCGTGTCGCTGGGTGTGCAAGCCAGCGGCTTCGTGCGGCATCGCAGCCGTATCAGCGCCGTGATGACCCACCAGGGCGAGATCGAAGCCGATGCTTTCGTGCTGGCAGCAGGACCGCGCGCGGTCACGCTTGCCGCTGCGCTGGGCATCTATTTGCCCATCTACCCCATCAAGGGCTACAGCATCACGGTGCCGTTTCTCCCCGGTGTACAGCGCCCCTGCGCGAGCGTGACGGATCTGGCGCGCAAGACCGTGTTTGCACCGCTGCACAACAACCTGCGTGTTGCAGCCATGGCAGAAGTGGGTGCCCAGGGCCTGGACATCGCGCCCGCCAGGGTCCAGGCCATGGTGGAGGCTGTTGACCAAACCTACCCGGGACTTTGCGACGTCGGTGCGCCAGAGTCTTGGGCAGGACTGAGGCCTGCTACCCCAACGTCGGTGCCCATCGTGGGGCGCTGGCGGTCCAGCAATGTGTACCTCAACGTGGGGCACGGCGCGTTGGGGTTGACGCTGGCGGCGGGCAGTGCGGTGGCGCTGAGCCGGCACATGGGTCGCGTTGATGGTGCGTGAGTTCGAACAACTTCAGGGCGCCCAGCCTTCGCAAACACAGGCCGGGCGAGAGCAATGGGCAGTGGGCGCAACAAACGGACGTGGACGCTGCCCGCCCCCTTGCTGCAGCAGACCGCCAAGAAAGACGGGTACCAAGGGCTCCTGCGAGCCCGATGCAACAGTCACTGCAGCAGGGGTAGTCGTCTTTGAGGTTGTGCTATTGTTTGTATAGCTATAGATGTTGGTCAGTAAAGCGGGAGGCCCGTTTTGAAGCTTAAATCGAAGGACCGAGAAATGGCAGTTTTGTGCGCAACCACCGACATGCAGGGAACCCGGCGTGGAGTAGGGATACAGAGCCGGGCCGCGGTGGTGTCAACGCTATTGTTCGCGCTGCTGTCGTGGGTGGCCCAAGCCCAGGCGCAAGCACAGCAAGCTGCTGCCGGAGTTGCCCAGCCGCTGGAAAACCGCTGCGGCTGGTTTCACAACCCCACCCCCAACAACGCCACCCTGACCGACCGTGATGGCGAGTGGGTGGTCTCCACCCAGGGTGGAGACAGTGCCGAAGGCGACTGGCCTGTGTTCACCGACGCGCAGTGGAAGAAGACCAATGGCCACTATGGCTACGGGTGTGCGTGCATGAAGGTGGTGGTGGACCGCAGCGAAAGGCGGGTGTTGCGCATTGCGTCGGCGGCGGCGAAGCCGTTGAAGGCGTGCCGGGAGGACCGGGCGCTGCCGAAGCCTTGAAGAAGGAAGGGAGTGGCAGGTGGCGGTGGGTGTGGCATTGCCATCAAGCCAAACTCCAGGCCAAAAAACACGGTCCTTCCACGTGGGTCTTCTTGTTGCGGTGGCTATAGTGAGGCCGCTCCCACCAACCACCCCAGTTATGAGCATTCGTCTGCGAATCGCGCGCCCCGTGCTGGATCTTTGTCGCACTGTCGCCCAGTACAAGCAAGGCCTGGGCTTTGAAGAACTCGCCCACTTTGCGGACCACGATGGCTTCGATGGAACCATGCTGGGTTTCCGCGACGCGGATTTCCACTTTGAGTTCACCGTCTGCCGTAGGCACCCAGTGACGCCGCAGCCAACGCCCGAAGATCTGTTTGTCTTCTATGTGCCCGATCATCAGGCGTGGACGGAACGTTGCCAGGCGATGCGTGGTGCTGGCTTCAAGGAGGTCGAATCGTTCAATCCGTACTGGAGCCAGCAGGGCTGCACGTTTGAGGATGCGGACGGGTACCGGGAGGTGATTCAGCGCGCTGCATGGCGCAGTCCGCTGACTCCTCAGAGTTAGCTTGCGTAGGCTATGGGACCAACTATCAATCAGATTCGCAATGTATTGCGAATCTGATGGCTGCAGGAGCCGTTACCCAAGACTGAAACCAAAAGCCAATGTCGCAAATTGGCAGCCCATCATTGCTTCGCCGTGAGCAAGAGTTCACAGTGCTGGTTCCTATTTCACCCACTCCAAGGAGAGCACCATGCCCCACGCGTTGAACTGGTTTGAGATCCCCGTGACCGACTTCACCCGCGCCAAGGCTTTCTACGAGACGGTGTTGGGCATCACCATTGCGCCCATGGAAATGGGCCCGACGACGATGGGCATGTTGTCCACCGACCCCACTGCCATCGGCGGCGCCCTCGTGCAGGGCGAGGGCAGCGTGCCGTCGCAGAACGGGACGATGGTGTACCTGAACGGCGGTGATGACCTGGCCCCGATGCTGGCGCGCGTAGCGCAGGCGGGTGGGGCGGTGGTGGTGCCCAAGACGGAGATTGGCAACGACTTTGGCTTTTTTGCCCATTTTGTGGACACCGAGGGCAACAAGGTTGGGCTGCACTCGATGAAGTAGTGGGTACCCCCGCCCGATGGAAACAGGACCGCCTACGCCACCCGTTCGCCAACACTTCCCGGCTGCGTGAGGCCCTCCAGCCGCGTTAGATACGCCAGGGCCTGCCCATTGCTGGTTCCGCACATTTCCACCTGTGGCATCAACCCGCCGCACACCGCCGGTCGCTCAGGCTGCCCAAAAATGCGGCAGCGCGCATCGTCCCCCAGTTGAACGCACCGCACCCCCGCAGGTTTGCCCTGCGGCATGCCCGGGATGGGCGAGCTGATGGAGGGGGCGGTGCAGCAGGCGCCGCAGCCAGGGCGGCAGTTCATGGGTGGTTGCTATTGTTTGCGTAGCTGCTAGCGCTTGTCGGGCAAGCGCTAGAGGCCAATTTGACTCAAATTTTGGCGTTCACTGGCCAGCGGCAGCATCGCCGTGCAGGCGGCTGGATGCCCACAGCACCTGGTCGACCACGGCGCGCACGCGGTCGCGGTGGGCTTGCTGGATGAGGGCGCCGCTGTCGTCAAACGCGCTACCGGCCGAGCCCAGCGCAAACGCCTTGGGCGCCAGCCAGCATTCGGCGTTGATGAGCAGGGGCGCCAGGTGGCTTTGCGAGCGCAGGCCGCCCAGTGCCCCTGGCGACGCGCTGAGCATGCCCACCACCTTGCCGCGAAAGCTCTTGCCGCCGTCTTGCCAGTCGGGGTTGCCTTTGACGGGGCTGGAGGCCCAGTCGATGGTGTTCTTGAGCAGGGCGGTGTAGCTGCCGTTGTACTCGGGCGAGCAGATGACCCAGGCGGGGTGCTGCCACAAAATTTCTTTGAGCCGGATCACGTCGGCGGGCGTGCCCTGGGCTTCGAGGTCGGCGTTGTACAGCGGGATGTCGAACTCGGACAGCTCCAGCAGCGTGACGGTGGCGCCCGCGTCGCGTGCGATGGCGGCGGTGGCGTGGGCCAGTTTGCGGTTGAAGGATTGCTGGCGCGTGCTGCCGGCAAAGATGAGGAGGGAGGGAGTGGTGTGTGGCATGGTGCCTGCGATTGAATCACAGGCGTGCGGCAGGAATCCTGCAAGCGAGGCAGGCCGGGCAGGGTTATTCCGTGGTGTGGCTGCACGGTGTTTGGGGCGGATGTAGCGATCTATGTGCCGCGACCGGCAAGCCGCCCCACCAGCGTCCCCAGCGCTGTGGCAAAGCAACCCAGGCTGAGCAGCGCACGCCACAGGTTGGCGGCATTCCACTGGTCACGCACTTTGGCCCAGTCGGCGGGCAGGGCCTGGGGGTTCCAGGCTTCGGTGGTGTAGTTCAGGGGCAGGTTGACCTGCTGGGTGAAGAACACGATGCCCAGCAGGTAGGCCACGCCGACCACGGCCAGCAGACGCCACCACAGCGTGCGGTGTTCACGCCAGGCCGTAGCCACGGCCAGCGCGCACCACAGCGGGGGGCCAAAGAACAGCACAAAGAACAGGGCGTGTCGGACGTTGTGGTTGAAGGCGGACTGCACGGTGGCGTAGGTGGCGCCGTCCATTTGCAGCATGGCCAGGTTGACGTTGGCGCTGTAGGTGCCGAAGAACCCGGCCATGAGGCCGAGCCACAACACGGCGAGGGCGTGCGGGATGAGGACGAGCAGGGCAGGCGGCGGGTGGTGGGGGCGTGGGATGGTGGTCATGGCGGGCATGTATAACGATGCACGCAGTCTGCCGATGCCCCGCACCCCGCGCCTTATCCTTTGATAAGCCCCATCTCGCTGCGCAGGCGCGACAGAGAGACATCGGTCACGCCCAGGTACGAGGCCAGGTGTTTGAGGGCGATGCGATCCGCCCATTGCGGGTGTTGCTCCAGCAAACTGGCGTAGCGCTGGCGGGCGCTGAGCTGCAAGAACTCCTGCTCGCGCTGCATCTTGCCGTCGAGCAGGGCGCAGAGCACCCGGTGCTCCAGCGCAGTCCACGGTGCCCAGCCCACGCTTGGCAGAGGGTCACTGGGATGGGTGGGCAAGGGCAGCGCCCACACCGCGCTGTCTTCCATCGGTTCCACGTGAAACATCACCGGCTGCTGGCGCAGTGTGGGGGTGATGGGCCAGCACAGGGCGCCGTCCAGAAAGAAGTTTTTGTTGGACTCGGCCCCGTCGCGGTCCAGGTAGTACAGCCGCAGGGCGCCGCGCTCCACCCACCACAGGTGCCGCCATTGCTCGCCGGCTCGCAGCAGGGGCTGGCCGCGTTGCAGTTGCAGGCACTGAGCGCTGGTCCACCATGTCTCTACGGCTGTCGGTGGCGAGCCGAGCACCTGGGTCAGGAAGAGGGTGAGGGGCGTAGAAACAGACACGGTCTGCGCAAAGTGGGAAAATCGCGGGTTGCCTGCTGGGGCGCCAAGTGCGCCCACCACCAGCAGGGCCGGTATGCGG
Source organism: Acidovorax sp. FG60 (assembly GCF_057808995.1). NCBI lineage: Bacteria > Pseudomonadati > Pseudomonadota > Betaproteobacteria > Burkholderiales > Comamonadaceae > Acidovorax > Acidovorax sp. FG60. The sequence continues at coordinate 329,011 of NZ_JBMDJC010000003.1, read as the reverse complement.
CGCCTTTGACAGGGAACCCTAGCGCACCGGGTGTTTTGATTATCGGGCCCGCCGGGCCCCGGAGTGTCCCCATGTTGTACCCCCAGGAATTTGATGTGATCGTTGTCGGCGGTGGCCATGCAGGCACCGAGGCCGCGCTGGCCGCTGCGCGCATGGGCAGCAAAACCCTGCTGCTGACCCACAACATCGAGACGCTGGGCCAGATGAGCTGCAACCCCAGCATTGGCGGCATTGGCAAGGGCCACCTGGTGAAAGAGGTGGATGCGCTGGGCGGTGCGATGGCCTTGGCCACGGACGAGGGCGGCATCCAGTTCCGCATCCTCAACAGCTCCAAAGGCCCCGCGGTGCGGGCCACGCGGGCGCAGGCAGACCGCATTCTGTACAAGGCGGCCATTCGCCGCATGCTGGAGAACCAGCCCAACCTATGGTTGTTCCAGCAGGCGGTGGACGACTTGATGGTGGAGGGCGACCGCGTGGTGGGCGCCGTCACGCAGGTGGGTATCCGGTTCCGCTCGCGCACGGTGGTGCTCACCGCCGGGACGTTCCTGGACGGCAAGATCCACGTGGGGCTGAACAACTACGCGGCGGGCAGGGCGGGTGACCCGCCTGCCGTGTCGCTGTCGGCACGCCTCAAGGAGCTGAAGCTGCCCCAGGGTCGCCTGAAGACCGGCACGCCGCCCCGGCTGGATGGGCGCAGCATCGACTTCTCGAAGTGCACCGAGCAGCCCGGCGACGGCATGCCCGGTGGTGTGAACGAGGGCACGGTGCCCGTGTTCAGCTTCATGGGCAACGCAGAAATGCACCCGCGCCAGATGCCTTGCTGGGTGACGCACACCAACGAACGCACGCACGAGATCATCCGCAGCGGATTTGACCGCAGCCCCATGTTCACCGGCAAGATCGAGGGCGTGGGCCCGCGCTACTGCCCGAGCGTGGAAGACAAGATCAACCGCTTTGCCGACAAGGACAGCCACCAGATCTTCCTGGAGCCCGAGGGGCTGACCACGCACGAGTTCTACCCCAACGGTATCAGCACCAGCCTGCCATTCGACATCCAGTACGAGCTGGTGCGCAGCATGAAGGGGCTGGAGAACGCGCACATCCTGCGCCCCGGCTACGCCATTGAGTACGACTACTTTGACCCACGCTCGCTCAAGAGCAGCTTCGAGACGCGGCAGATCCAGGGCCTGTTCTTTGCAGGGCAGATCAACGGCACCACGGGTTATGAAGAGGCGGCGGCCCAGGGCCTGTTCGCTGGCATCAACGCCGCCCTGCAGTGCCGGGGCGACGCACCCTGGCTGCCAGGCCGCGACGAGGCCTATCTGGGCGTGCTGGTGGACGACCTGATCACCAAGGGCGTGACCGAGCCCTACCGCATGTTCACCAGCCGGGCCGAGTTCCGCCTGCAACTGCGCGAGGACAACGCGGACATGCGCCTGACGGAAGCCGGTCGCAAAATGGGCCTGGTGGATGACGCCCGCTGGGATGCGTTCAGCCGCAAGCGCGATGCTGTTTCACGTGAAACAGAACGCCTAAAGGCCACGTGGGTGAATCCGCGCAGCCTGCCTGCGGCCGAATCCGAGCGGGTGCTGGGCAAGAGCATCGAGCATGAATACAACCTGTTCGAACTGCTGCGCCGCCCAGATGTGAACTACACCGACCTGATGTCCATGGATGGTGGCAAATACGCGACCAACGATGTTTCACGTGAAACGCTAGGCGATTTGAGCGAACCCGTGGTGGAGCAGGTAGAGATTGCCGCCAAGTATTCGGGCTACATCGACCGGCAGCGAGATGAGGTGGGGCGCGCCGCGCACTTTGAAAAGCTGCGCCTGCCTGCCGAGCTGGACTACATGCAAGTCACCGCCCTGAGCATCGAAGCCCGCCAGGTGCTCAGCCGCCACCGGCCCGAAACCCTGGGCCACGCCTCGCGCATCACGGGCATCACACCGGCGGCGATCTCGCTGCTGATGGTGCATCTCAAGAAGGGCGGGTTCAAGGAGTTTGCGGTGGCTGCGGCTGCCAAGGCAGAAGGGGAAGTGGCGGCATGACGATGGCAGTGACAAACGACAGCTTGCGCCAACAGCTGCAGGCAGGGGCCGATGCCTTGGCCCTGGGTCTGACCGACGCCCAGATTACCCTGTTGATGGATTTTCTGGCCCTGCTGCAGAAGTGGAACAAGGTCTACAACCTGACCTCGGTGCGCGATCCGCAGGAGATGATGACGCACCATCTGCTGGACAGCTTGGCCGCTGTGCCGCCGCTGCTCCGCCATGTTGCTGTGCTTGCAGGGGAGGGCCACCACGCTGTGCGCTTGCTAGACGTCGGCTCGGGCGGAGGTTTGCCCGGTGTGGTGTTTGCCATCTGCTGCCCGGATGTGGATGTGAGCTGCGTAGACACCGTGGGCAAAAAGGCTGCGTTCATCCAGCAGGCGGCGGTGGCCCTCAAGCTGCGCAACCTGCATGGCGTGCACGCACGGGTCGAGACGCTGACGACCCCCTTTGACATCATCAGCTGCCGCGCCTTTGCCTCGCTACCCGATTTTGTGACCTGGTCGCGGGCTGCATTGGTAGCGCCGCACGGGGTCTGGCTGGCCATGAAGGGCAAGCACCCCGAGGATGAAATTACGGCCCTGCCCACCGATGTGTCGGTGTTTCACGTGGAACAGCTCACTGTCCCAGGCCTCGACGCCGAGCGCTGCATCATCTGGATGAAGCCGGTCTGACCGTCGGCCGCTATCTTGTCAGCGGCCGGGGCGGGGTGGTCGCGTAAACTCGGCACCTCACTTCGGGTGCATCCATCTGCGCACCCGTTCAGCACACCGGGAGAGATCATGTTCGGCATCGCAGACTACGGCGCCTTTGTCGCCGCCATTGTGTTGTTCCTGCTCATTCCGGGTCCCGGCAATCTGGCGCTCATCACCTCCACCAGCAAGGGGGGCGTGCGGGGCGGCCTGGCGGCCACGATGGGGGTGATCGCGGGTGACCAGGTGTTGATGTGGGCCGCGGTGGCCGGTGTGGCGGCGCTGCTGGCCACGTACCCCACAGCGTTCAATGCAGTGCAGTGGTTGGGCGCGGCCTACCTTGCTTGGCTGGGCTTCAAGATGCTGACGGCCAAACGCGGCGCACAACCCATCCTCAACATCCAGCCGCGCCACTACTTCAAACAGGCCGGCCTGATCACCTTGCTCAACCCCAAGGCCATCGTGTTTTACATGGCGTTCTTCCCTCTGTTTGTGGACCCGGCCCGGCACCAGGGCTTGCTGACCTTTGGCGTGATGGCGGCGACGGTGGCGGTGCTGACGTTTATCTACGGGCTGGTCGCCGTGCTGCTCACGCACCACCTGGCCGAGCGCATGCGCGCCAACCCGCGCATCGGCCGCGTGCTGGAGAAGGTGGCGGGCGTCTTTCTGATCGGCTTTGGCATCAAGCTCGCCATCTCCAAATAAAACAACGACAACGACAACAACAACTCGGACTGCAACACCCACATGGCCAAAATTTTCTGCGTTGCCAACCAAAAGGGTGGCGTTGGCAAGACCACCACCACCGTCAACCTTGCTGCGGGTCTGGCCAAGATCGGCCAGCGCGTGTTGATGGTGGACCTGGACCCGCAGGGCAACGCCACCATGGGCTCGGGCGTGGACAAGCGCAGCCTCGACCTCACGGTGTACGACGTGCTGCTCGAATCCGCCTCGGTCAAAGAGGCAGCCGTGCTGTCGGAAAAATGTGGTTACTGGGTGCTGGGCGCCAACCGCGAACTGGCGGGCGCCGAGGTGGAGCTGGTGGCGCTGGAGCACCGCGAAAAGCGCCTCAAGGCCGCGCTGGCCGAGGCCGATACCGACTTCGATTTCGTGCTCATCGACTGCCCGCCGTCGCTCTCCATGCTCACGCTCAACGGCCTGTGCAGCGCCCATGGCGTGATTGTGCCCATGCAGTGCGAGTACTTCGCGCTCGAAGGGCTGACCGACCTGGTCAACACCATCAAGCAGGTGCACGCCAACCTCAATGCCGACCTGCAGATCATCGGCCTGCTGCGCGTGATGTTCGACCCGCGCATCACCCTGCAGCAGCAGGTCAGCGACCAGCTCAAGGGCCACTTTGGCGAGAAGGTGTTCAACAGCGTGATCCCGCGCAACGTGCGCCTGGCCGAAGCACCCAGCTACGGCTTGCCCGGCGTGGTGTTTGACCCGGCGGCCAAGGGCAGCCAGGCCTTCGTCGAGTTTGCGCAAGAGATGGTGGACCGCGTGAAAAACATGCCTGCTGCTGCATCTTCCATGGCAAAAATGGCACCTGGCGCTTGATGGAAAAGCGCTAACAGCTATTAAATTGATAGTAATGAAGGCGTCCAACATCCTGTTGCTGCCCGGCTGGCAGAACTCTGGCCCCGACCACTGGCAAAGCCGCTGGGAGGCTGTGCACGGCTACCAGCGCGTGGAGCAGCACGACTGGATGCGCCCGCTGCGCGGTGACTGGTCGGCGCGCCTGGAAGAGACCGTGGTCGATGCCGACGGCCCCGTGGTGCTGGTGGCGCACAGCCTGGGCTGCGTTCTCACCGCGTGGTGGGCTGCGCATTCGGCCAACGCGCACCGCGTATTGGGTGCGTTGCTGGTGGCACCGGGCGATGTGGAGCGGCCCGATCTGGCCGCGCAGATCCACGGCTGGGCGCCCATTGCACGCAAGCCCCTGCCGTTCCCGGCGCTGCTGGTGGGCAGCCGCAATGATCCGTATTGCAGCCTGGAGCGTGCTGAGGGTTTGGCGCAGGCTTGGGGCGCTCGCTTCATCGACTACGGCGAGCGCGGCCACATCAATGCCGAATCGGGCCTGGGCGATTGGGACGAGGGGCACGGCTGGCTGATGCAGCTGGCCAACCCGGCATGAGCCGCTGGGCCTTGTGGCGCGTGGTGCGCCGTGTAGCCGTCAGCTACCGAATTTCTCAGTGAACCGATCCATGACCAAAATCAACATGTCCGCCATCGCCGACCAACTGCCCCGCGCCTGGAACTCCACGGTCGTGGGCCAGGCGGCAGGCGCCAACGTCAAGGTGCTGCGCATGGACGACGCCGCCTACCCCGACGAGTCGCACGACTTTGACGAGGCGCTGCTGGTGCTCGACGGCTGCATGCGCCTCGCCCTGCAAGGGCAGGTCACCGAGGTGAATGCGGGCGAGGTGTTCATCGTGCCCGCGGGGGTGCCCCACGCCGTCGCGCCCGGCAGCCATGGCACGCTGGTCATCATCGACCGCTGAAGACTCTTTCCCCCATTCCTTTTCGCGAGAAGCATTTCATGGTCACCAAAAAACCCAAGGGCCTCGGCCGTGGCCTGGAAGCCCTGCTGGGCCCCAAGGTCGAAGAAAAAGTGGAGCAGGCCCAGGCGGCCGAAGCCGGGCTGCCCAGCAGCCTGCCGCTCTCCGAACTGGTGCCCGGCGTGTACCAGCCCCGCACGCGCATGGACGAGGGTGCGTTGTACGAGCTGGCCGAAAGCATCAAGGCCCAGGGCATCATGCAGCCCATCCTGGTGCGGCGCCTCACGGGTGGCGACAACGCCGGCAAGTACGAAATCATCGCGGGCGAGCGGCGGTTCCGCGCCTCTCGCCTGGCGGGCCTGGCCGAGGTGCCGGTGCTGGTGCGCGACGTGCCCGACGAGTCGGCGGCGGCCATGGCGCTCATCGAGAACATCCAGCGCGAAGACCTCAACCCGCTGGAAGAAGCCCATGGCCTGCAGCGACTGGTCAAGGAGTTTGGCCTCACGCACGAACTGGCCGCGCAGGCCGTGGGCCGCTCGCGCAGCGCGGCCAGCAACCTGCTGCGCCTGTTGAACCTGGCCGAGCCCGTGCAGACCATGCTGATGGCGGGCGACATCGACATGGGCCATGCGCGCGCGCTGCTGTCGCTGGACCGCGCAGCCCAGATCACCGCGGGCAACCAGATCGCGGCCAAGAAGCTGTCCGTGCGCGAGGCCGAAGCGCTGGTCAAGAAGATCGGTGCCGAGTTCAGCCTGGTGCCGCAAAAGCCCCAGAAGGAAAAGTCGCGCGACTTGAAGCGCGTGGAAGAAGAACTCTCGGACCTGCTCATGGCCGAGGTCGAGGTGCGCGTGAAAAAGCGCGTGAAGCGCCATGGCCGGGTGGAGGACATGGGCGAGCTGGCGATTCAGTTCGGCTCGCTCGAAGCTTTGAATGGCTTGATCGACCGCCTGCGCGGCTGATCGACCGCTGGTCCGGGGCGCGGCGCTGCCGCCGCGCAAACATGCGTGAAATAGCGCACACAAACGGTTTCCACAGGTAACTTGCGCAGGCAAAATGCGTCTGTGCGGGGCCTACACTGCGCTGCGTTCAACACACCCGGGTTGACCGCAAGGCCTCTTCACAGGGCGGCGAAAGTGCCGCCCTGTGGCCCACGATGGTTTGCCGGGTGATCCATGTATCTCCTGGAGCAGACCCCCATGACCTCTTTGCGCTTCATCCTGACCCCCGCCTGCCTGGCCGTTGGCCTGTGCATCGCCAGCCTGGCCGCCCAGGCCCAAACCACCAAAGCCCCCAAAGTCCAGCTGTGGATGGATGTCTCCACCGGCACCATGGCGGGCATGCCTGAGATGGACAGCCTGCCCGGTGGCGGCGGCATGCTCGGCGGCCTGATGGGGGGGATGGGCGGTGGCGCGCAGGGCAGGGCGGGTGGTGGTAACACGTCCTATGGCCACGCCCGCGCCATGTCCATCATGCCGCCGCGTGTGATCGACATCGCCTTGCACAACACCCTGCGCCCCGGCGTCGAAGCCAGCCAGGCCATACCGCCTGGTATGCGCATGGGCGAATCCCTTCCGCTGATCCCGCCCCGTGCCCAGCCCACCCAGACCGAGCCGGGCGAGGTGCCGCAGGAATACCAGCAGCACCAGCCCAAGGGCCGCATCCTGCTGTACTGGGGCTGCGGCGCCACGGTGCGTGCGGGCCAGCCGCGCGTCATCGATCTGGCGCGCGCCAAGCCGACCGACTACGCACAGGCCTTTGCCGGCCGCGCCGTGCCCGACCGGGGGCCGCGCGTGGGCCCGGCCTATGCGCTGTACCCCAACGAACGCAACCAGGTGAGCCTGTCGCGGGACAGCTCGCTGGTGGGCGAACACCAGGTGCGCGGCGACGGTGTGCCTGCGTCCATGAAGTTCACGCTGGGTGCGGCACAAGACCTCATGCCCGCCATCGACCTGCGCACCACCGGCAAGCCGCAGGACAGCATGGGCACCAGCTGGCAGCCCGTGCGCAATGCGCGCGCCTACTACCTGCACGCCATGTCGCAGAGCGGGGACGACCTCATCATGTGGTCCAGCGCCGAGACGCCCGACACGGGCATGGGCCTGTTCGACTACCTGTCGCCCGCCACCATCGACCGCTGGCTCAAGGAGCGTGTGCTGCTGCAGCCAGAAACCACGCAGTGCGCCATTCCGCAGGGCATCTTTGCGGGCGGCGGGCGTGACGCCACGCCCATGCTGCGCATGATGGCCTATGGCGGCGAAAGCCACATCGTGCACCCCCCGCGCCCGGCGGACCCCAAGGCCGCGTGGGAGCCCGAGTGGGCCGTGCGCGTGCGTGTGAAATCACACACCATGGCCATGCTGGGCGAAGAGATGCAGGGGCGGCGCGGGGGCATGGGGGCTGCTCCGCCGGCCGCTTCGGGCGGTGCCTATTCGAGCGGCATGGGCGGTGCGCCGACCGGCCAGCAGCCCGCTGGCGACGGCGGTGCGGAATCCGGCAACGCGGGCAACGTGGTGAACCCCGTCAACCTGCTGCGCGGCATTTTGGGCCGTTAAGAATCCATGTTGGCCCTGCGCATGCCCTGGCCGCTGCCCGCGCTGGTCGCGTGGGCGTGCGCGTGGCTGATTTTTGTGGCACTCCAGCGCGCGGTTCCCCCCGTGGCTGCCTTGCTGGTCGCCTGCCTGCTGGGGACGGCGGCCAGTGTCCTGGGCGACAGCTGGTGGCGACGCGGGCTGATTGCGGCGGGCTTTCCGCTGTCGCTGGCGCTGCTGGGTGCGGCCAGCCTGCCGACCTGGGCGTGGCTGGTGCCGCTGGCGCTGCTGCTGCTGGTATACCCCCTGAACGCTTGGCGCGATGCGCCGCTGTTTCCCACGCCCCACCATGCGCTGCAGTCGCTGGCCTCGCAGGCTCCGCTGCCGCTGGGTGCCCGCGTGCTGGATGCGGGCAGCGGCGTGGGCGATGGCCTCAAGGCGCTGCGCCACGCCTACCCGGCCGCACAGCTGGAGGGCATCGAATGGAGCTGGCCCCTGCGCCTGCTGTGCGCCCTGCGGTGCCCCTGGGCCAAGGTGCGGCGCGCCGACATGTGGGCCGAGGACTGGAGCCCCTACCGCATGGTCTATCTGTTCCAACGGCCCGAAAGCATGGCCCGCGCCGCCGCCAAGGCCCAGGCCGAGCTGGCAACCGGGGCATGGCTGGTGAGCCTGGAATTTGCGGTACCCGGCGTTCTGCCCTGTGCACAGCTGCGTGCGCCCGGTGGCCGCGTGGTGTGGCTGTACCGCATGCCCCTGAACCGTGTCGAGGCATGAAATGGCACTGTTGGATTGCGATTTGAGCCGTTCGCCACGGTTACAGAAAAGATACAAGCTTTTGCTACATTGCGTCCCTGGCTACAACCCCATACAAAACTACCAAGAAACTCACAGCCAGAGGGGGCTGCCAGCAGCACGTGAACGCGCCGGGAGGGGGCGCACCGGCCGCCAGCACCTTCCTTGTCCGGACCTCCCATCCTGCAGGCCCCACCAGCCTCTACGGCGCACCACTCTGACGGGTGTGCCTGTAGTGCGGTGCCGTCTTGCGCGTGGACATGGCCGGGGTTTTCTGGTGCACCACCGACCGATCTGCAAGGAGCATTCATGACCGCCCATCCATCCCGTTTCCGCCCGCGCCTTCTGTGGGTGCTGGCCCTGAGCGCCGCCCTCACGGGCTGCGCCACCATGCAGAGCCATGACAAGCTGGCGACCGACATGCAGAATGCCGGCCGCAGCGGCGGCATTCCCGCAGCCATCGCCCAGCTCGAAAGCACGGCCAAGACCGAAGAAGAAAAAACCGCGCTGCTCTACAACATGGAACGCGGCGAGTTGCTGCGCATGGACCGCCGCTACCCCGACAGCACCAACGCCTTCCTGCTGGCCGACAACAAGGTCAAGGAATGGGAAGAAACCGCCAAGACCAACCCCAGCAAACTCATGGGCACCGTGGGCGCTGCGCTGATCAGCGAACGCCTGAAGGTCTACGAGGGCCAGGACTATGAAAAGGTGTGGGTGACCACGCGCCTGGCGCTCAACCGCATGGCCGTGGGCGACTTTGAAAACGCCCGTGTGGACATCAAGCGCACGCACGAACGCGAAGCCATCATTGCCGAGTTCCGCGCCAAGGAAACCCTGGCCGCTGAAGAAGAAGCAAAGTCCAAGGGCGCCACCTCTGGCGGCAAGGAACTCAACGGCTACCCCGTCGAGACGCTGAACGATCCCGAAGTGCTGGCGCTCAAGAACGGCTACCAGAACGCGCTTTCGCACTACCTGGCCGGTTTTCTGTACGAAATGCTCAACGAGCCCGGCCTGGCCGCGCCCGGCTACCGCAAGGCCATCGAGCTCAAGCCCGAAACCGGCGTGCTCGAAGAAGGCCTGCGCGGCCTGGACACGCGCACGGGCTTCACCTGGAAGCGCCGCCAGCGCATGACCGACGTGCTCTTCATCGTCGAAGCCGGTGACGCCCCGGCGCGCAAGCCCAAGGCCTTCACCATTCCCGTGCCCACGGGCCGTGGTTTGGTCACGGCCAGCATCTCCTACCCCGTGATCGAGCCGTCTTCCGATCCACTGCTGACCACCATCTCCGCTGCTGGCACCGACCTCAAACTGGAAAAAGTGGTGGACGTGAACGTGATGGCGCGCCGCGCGCTCAAGGACGAAATGCCCGGCATGGTGCTGCGTGGCTTCACCCGCGCCGTGGCCAAGGGCGTGCTGCAGAACGAACTGCAAAAGCGCGGCGGCCTCATCGGCGGCATCATCGGCGCGGCCGCCTCGGTGGCCACCGAGCAGGCCGACGACCGCATGTGGCGCATGCTGCCCGGCCGCGTGTATGTGGCCCGTGGCTACCTGCCGCCCGGCGAGCATGTGGTGAGCGTGAACGGCCGCCAGCTGCCCCAGCCCATCAAGATCGACGGCCAGTACGCCCTGGTGCCCCTGCGCATGTATGAAAACAGCGTGCTGACCGGCGACGTGGCCATGCTGGGGCAGCTGCCCACAGTGGCGGCGGCACCGCAGCCCGCCGCAGAGCCTGCCACCACCGTGCGCACGACGACGACCACCACCACCCGCACGCGCTCGGTGCCCAAGTCGGCGGTCAAGTCCACCTCGGCCACGCCTGCCGCCAAGAACTGAAACCGAACATGTCCCATTTTCAAGGAGCCTCTGGCATGAGAACCCGTTTTGCCCTTGCCGCCGCCGCACCCGCCGTTGCGTGCGCGGTCCTCGCGATGACCCTGGCCACCGCTGCCCGCGCCCAGCTGCACGACCCGGCCACCCCGCTGGCCGTGGCGTCCAAGGTCGCCCTGCGTGGCGAAGCCAACAACATCGCCGTGCGCGAGATGCGCATCGTGCGCAAGAACGACATCCTGGTGGTGCAGGCCGACATGGCCAACATGGGCCGCACCGACCGCACCGTGTTCTACCGCTTCAAGTGGCTGGACAACGTGGGCAACCAGGTGGGCGATGGCGAGTCCTGGAAGCAGATGAGCGTGCTGGGCCTGGGCCAGCAGACCGTCAAGAGCGTGGCGCCCACCAGCGCTGCCGTGGACCTGCGCCTGGAAATGAATGTGGAGCCGCGCTGATCGCGCCGCGCCAATCCCTGTTTGAGTGAGGAGTAAACCAACATGAACACCAAGAACCGCATCCAGCGCAGCGCGCTGGTCCTGGCCTTTGCGGCCAGCACCCTGGCCCTGTCGGCCTGCCAGAACCTGTCGTCGCCCACCGTGCGTTTTGACCGCCAGGTCAACTACGGCGATGCCAAGGCCGTCGAGCTGGTGACCAACGAATTCGGCTCCACCGACCTGCAGATGATTGCCGAGAAGATGACCGGCGGTTTGCTCGAAACCGGCATCTTCCAGGGCCGCCCCACGGTGACGATCTCCACCGTGAAGAACAAGACCAGCGAATACATCGACACCACCAACGTGATGAACTCGATCCAGACCTCGCTGGTCAAGTCGGGCAAGGTGCGTTTTGTGCGCTCCATCAACGAGATGCAGGCCGGTGTGGACGAGCTGCAGCGCCAGAACCAGAGCGGCCTGTACAAGCAAGGCACCACCGCCAAGGTCGGCCAGATGACGGCCGCCAAGTACAGCATGGAAGGCGAGCTGACCAGCATCGTCAAGCAGAACAACGCGACCAAGGACGTGTACTACAAGTTCACGCTCAAGCTGTTTGATGTGCAGGAAGGCACGATCGAGTGGCAGGACGAAAAGGAAATCCGGAAGACGAGTAAGAGGTAACCCCCTGAGCGGCTGCGCCGCTTTCCCCTTTCTCTCGCGCTGCGCGCGGGAAGGGGGACGCCGCCAGCGCGGCGGGGCGGCCCTTGCGCGGCGGCCGCTGGCCTGGGCCGCGCCAGTTTCGAAGGATGTGGGCGCTAAGGCCACATCGCTCGATGGATTCATGAATTCCCGTTAGCTCACAAGGAGCACACCATGCAACGCAGAACCACTTTGCACACGGCCCTGGCCGTGATCGCCGCCACCACCATGGCCTGGGGCACGGGCGCCCAGGCGCAGCAGCCGGGCGCGGCCCCCAAGATCGCCGTGACCGACCTGGCCTATGCCCAGCGCGTGTCCGAATACTTTGTGGCCGGTACCTACCAGCGCAGCAGCCAGATGAGCGCAGGCGGCAGCCACAGCGGTGGTTACAGCCACGGCCCCTATGGCGGTGGCGGCTCGCACTCGGGCAGCCACTCGATGCAGGCGTCCGAGCAGGCCAGCGGCACCTACGTGGCCGGGCGCTACAGCTACATCGAGCAGCGCGAGCTGGGCGGCTACACCAACGACATCAAGGGCGCCATCCTGCAGGGCACGTACTTCCGCCTGATCCAGGGCAAGGGCTTTGACGCAGGCAAGCCCCAGCCGAGCAAGGCCGAGCAGGTGCTCAACCAGGTGCAGGGCGGCAAGATGGCCACGCCGCAGGTTCAGCCCCAGGTCAACGACGTGATCAGCCGCATCAAGAAGGGCGAGTTCAACGGCGCCGACTACGTGCTGTTCGGCGTGGTCTCCAGCATCGACTTCACCGACGCGCTCTCGCCCCTGCAAGGCACCACCAGCGCCACGCGCCAGTACGGCCTGCAGCTCCTGGCCGACTTCTCGCTCATCAACACCAAGACCTACGAGATCAAGGCCGCGTTCTCTGCCCAGGGCGAAGGCAACGACACCAAGATTTTGTCGATCCGTGGTGACATCGCCCCCCCCAACCGCGCCAAGGTGATGCGCGAAACCTCGCTGTCGCTCGCGCAGGACGTGTACCAGCAGCTCGCCATGCAGCTGGGCTACACCGACGCCAACCTGTCGCGCGGCGTGCGCCCGCCCGTGGTCTACCAACAGGGCGGCCAGCCCATGCCCATGCCGCAGCCCCAGCAGCCTGAGCAAGTCCTCATCTTGAAGTAGCAGGGGCGGCAACCCCCAGAGGCGCTGCCGCTCGGTACCGACCGCCGGGGGCTGCAGCCCCTTGCTCGGCATCTCGCGCTGGGCGGCCACCCGTAGCAGGTGCAGCGCCCGGGGTGGTCGCAGTCATGCCAGACTGTGGCCTGTGCTCAACGTAAAACACCTTTCTGCTTCTACTGCACCTTTGCGGCCCCTGGCCAACCCGGTGCTGGCGTTTTTCGTCGCCACGGCCATTGCCGTGGTGCTGGGTGGCTGCGCCTCGCCCCCGCCGTTCTATGCGGCGGCAGCGTCTGAATCGCTGGTGAATGTGTACGGGCCAGAGGCTTCCACAGAGACGCCCACGGCGCCTGCACAGGCCAATGCACAGGAGGCTCCTGCAGCCACCCAGACGCCACCCCCTGCGGAGCGCTTTGTACTGCGGCCCTTGCCAGGCGCTGATGGCGCCACGCTCCTGGCCCTTACGCGCAGCGAGCGCACCGCCTCGCTGCGCTACCGCGTGATCGTCATCCCCGGCTCCGGCTGCGCGGGCATGGGGCCGATTGCCGACCGCTACTTTGCCGGCCTGCTGCATGCCCAGGTGCTGGTGTTGCACAAGCCCGGCGTGGACCCGCAGGCGCGCACGGCGCCCGCAGACTGCGCACGCGATTTCGTGCAGCAAGACCGCCTCTCCAGCTGGCTGGCCCACGCCCGTGCGGCGTTGGTGGCAGATGCGCAGCAACGCGCGCGCGAAGGCGCACCCGCGCTGCCGCAACTGCTGGTGGGCATCTCCGAAGGCGCCGAACTGCTGCCCGCCCTGGCACCCGAGGTTCCGCAACTCGCGGGCCTGGTGGTGCTGGCTTCCAGTGGCCTTGATCCGCAGGAGGCAGGAGCCCTGCAAGCCCAGCGCCTGGGGGCGCAAGCCGACTGGGAGGAACTGGGCCGCATGGTGGCTGGACGCCGCCCCGACAGCGCCGTAGCGCAGGGCCGCAGCATGGGCTACTGGCGCGACCTGTGGAACTGGTCCTTGACCCTGCCGCTGGTGCGAAGCCCCTGGCCGTTGCTGCAGGTGTGGGGTGGCGACGATGCGCTGGTGCCCCTTGCGGCCTATGAGCGTTTTGCAGAGCTGGCCTCCTTGCGCACCGTGCCCTATTGCGCGCGCCGCCTGGACGGCGCCAACCACGGCTTGCAGCGCGGTGCGGGGCCGCTCACAGACGGCGTGCAGCTGGTCTGGGCCTGGATCGAGCAATGGGCGCGCAACCCGGCCTCAGGGCTGTGCGCGCCGCTGCTGGACCGGCCCCTGATGCTGTTGCCATCAGTGGGCGTTCCCTGAGCCAGGATCGCACCGCAGCCAGCTCCGCTGCTGCCGATGCGGTAAAAAAAACGACCCTCAGCCCGACGGTGGCCCTTGCGGCCCGGGAGGGACGGGATTGGCAAGGGCCTGCGCCTGCAGCCAGGCACAGAACACATCCAGCCGGGGCAGGGGGCCGCTGGTGCGGCGGCGCACCACGTAGTCATAGCCGGAGGCCACAAAACCCAGCGGGGCCACCAGCCGCCCCGCCAACACGTCGTCCATCACCAGATGCCAGGGGGCGACGGCAATGCCCAGCCCGCGCACGGCGGCCTCCAGCGTGAAGTAGTAGTGCTCGAACTCGGGCCCCGCCTGTGAAGGCGTGGGCAGCGGCACGGTAGCGCCCGCCGCTGCCCCCCACATGGCCCAGGCATTGCGCCGCGTGCGGGTGTGCAGGCGCAGGGGCGCCAGGGCAAGGTCCGCCAGGTCGGTGGGTTGCTGCAGCGCCACCCGCTGCGCCAGTTCGGGGCTCAGCACCGGGCCCAGGTGTTCGGCAAACAGCCGTTGCTCCCTGCTGGCATCCAGCGCTCCGGTGGCCTCCTCGGCGGTGATGACCAGATCGCCGTGTTGGCGCTTGGCATCGGTGCCAGCGTCGGTGGTGCGCAGGCGCACCTCGATGCCCGGGTGCCGGGCCTGGAAGTCGAACAGCCGGGGGATCAGCCACTTCACGGTGAAGGTGCTGAAGCAGGCCACGTCCAGCGGCCCCCGGCGGGTGTCGCTGACCTCGCGCACCGCATCGGCGATGTGGGCAAAGGCGGTGGTCAGCACCGGCTGCAGCACATGCGCTGCCGGGGTGAGGGTAGGGCGGGCCTTGGTGCCGTCAAACAGGGCCACGCCCAGGTGCTGCTCCAGCTGGCGCACCTGGCGGCTGATGGCGCCGGGCGTGACTGCCAACTCGTCCGCGGCCGCCGTCATGCGGCCCAGCCGGGCGGCGGCCTCGAACGCTCGCAGGGCACTCAGTGGGGGCAGGCGGTGGCTCATCTATGTGATTTTAGAGCACATAAATTCAGCCAAATCATCGCTTTTCAGTCAAGAAATTGATAGCAAAAATGGATGGAATTTCAAGCGATGGCTGCTTGAAATGCTTGCAAATTGGCAAGCGCTGGTTTGAATGTCTTTATTTGATTTGAATGAACATAGGAAAACCGATGCCCTTTATCCGCACCAACGTTCCGCAGGACACCCCCGCCGCCACGCGCGATGCCATCGTGCAAGGCATTCACCAGGCCCTGGTGGGCGCCATCGGCATGCCGCCGGACGAGCTGTTCAACCTGGTGGCTGGCTACGCCCCCGGCGAATTTGCCTGCAGCCCCACCTTCAACGGCGTGGCGCGCTCCGACCGCGTGGTGGTGGTCGAGATCACGCTGCGGCGCGGGCGCAGCGACGCGATGAAGCGTGCCCTCTATGCCGCCATCGCGCGCAACCTGCAGGCCGCGGCGGGCGTGGCCCCGGCCGACGTGTTCATCTTCATGCACGAGAACGACTATTCGGACTGGTCCGTGGGCCATGGCCGGTTTGCGATGGACCTGGTGCAGAACAAGGCCGCAGCCTGAGCTGTGGCGCCCGCTACCGGGGCCGGAACATCCTGAATAGCTGCTCCGGCCCCACGGTGAAGTAATCGGCCGGGCCCCCGCCGCGCAGGATATGGCCTGCGTTCGCCGTGTCGTACACCCCGTCCTTGAGCAGCGTCTTGTCGATGTGCACGGCCACCACCTCGCCCAGCACCAGCCAGGTGTCCACCGGGGCGCCGTCCACGCCTTGCAGCTGCAGGATCTGCGTGCTGCGGCATTCAAAGGTGACCGGACTTTCGGCCACGCGCGGCGGTGCGACCAAAGTGGAGGGAAGGGGGGTGAGGCCCGTCAGCGCGAACTCGCTGACCTCGGGCGGCACAGCGGCGCAGCTTTGGTTCATCACGTCGGCCAAACCGCGCGTGGCCAGGTTCCACACGAATTCGCCCGCCTCCTGCACGTTGCGCACCGTGTCTTTGAAGCCGATGCTGGCAAAGCCCACGATGGGCGGCACGTAGTTGAAGGCGTTGAAAAAGCTGTAGGGCGCCAGGTTGGTGGCGCCCTGCGCGTTCTGCGTGGAGATCCAGCCAATGGGGCGCGGCCCCACGATGGCATTGAACGGGTCGTGTGGCAGCCCGTGGCCCAGGCGGGGCTCGTAGCTGTGGATGTCATCGCGGCGGGGTGGGGCGGTGGTCATGGGGGTGCAGTGAGGTGGATGGGGATGTGCACGCTGCAGCGGGTGTTCCTTTCACCGCGCAGTCTCCGGGTCGTACATTACCTCCGGCTTCTGCGGGAGGCAGTCACCGGGATTTCAAAGATGCTACTGAAGTAATAGCTAAAAGCGCCTTATGGTCAAGCGTTAGGGGGCTATTTCTATCAAAAGGGGTGGCGCCCACTGGCGCAGTGGCTTTGGCGGTGATCAACACGTAAGACCGAAGGCCAGGGCTATCAGCCGCCCCCATGCCCGGGTGGCAGGCCGCAAAGGCTCCGCCCAAAAAAATGGACCCGCGAGGGGTCCATGGGTAGTCGGCGATTTCGGGTCACCGCCGAGGTGCCGGCAGCGTCTTATTTCTGGAACAGCACCAGCTGAGTCTCTGTCGGGGCCATGCCGCCCCTTTCGGCGTTCATCGTCACTTCATAGCGGGTGCCGGGTAGCGGTATTTGCGATGTGAAGCTGAACGAGAAGTCACCGTTGCCATCTGCCTGCACACGCTGCGACAGCAATTCCTGGTTCAGGCCAAACGCACCGACGAGCGTGCCGACCGCATTCACCTTGACATCCACCACCGCGCCAGGCACGGTGCGGGCGCGCACGACCACGGCGCCTCTGTCCACTGTGGCATGGTTGGCGTGGCTGGTCACCTGCAGCTGCACCGTGGTGGGCGCGGCGTTCACTTGCGAAGCGATGTTGAAGGTCCAGTTCTGGCGCATGCCGTTGCCCACCAGGTCCCGGGCGGTCACTTCGACCGGATACCGGCCGGTGGGCAGGTCAGCGCGGTAGGTGAAAAACTGCGGCGTGACCTGCGAGGCGGACGTGACATCGCGACCCGCGATCACGATGCGAACGCTCTTGGGGTCTACACCCACACCACCGACGTCATCAAACGTGCCGGACACCGAAGTGGCCGCACTGCGCGGGACCGTTTCCCCGTCGCGCGGCGACACGTGGCGAATCACCGGCGGCTTGGCATCGGCGATCAAAGGCTGGGTCAGGGTCGACGAAACCGTGCGGTCCCCGACACGCAAGGTGGCGACCGTGGGGCGCGACGGCGCCAGGTTGTCCATGCGGCGGATGGTGTACGCGCCCTCATACACGCCGGGCGATACCTCACGCATCGGCACGTTGTCGATGACACCGGGAATGTCGAAATCCGCCCGGCCTCCGGGCGCGCCGTTCAGCGTAAAGCGCAATTCGGCGCCGGGCTCCATCTTGTCAATGGGGGCGACCGAGAAACGGTCGATCTTCAGTCCGGGTGGCGGTGCGGCCACCACGTTCCGGTCACCAATGTTGGCCGGAAGCGAGTAATTGCTGGTGATGGTGCGGTTGCGCACCTTCAGCGTGGCGCGCACGGAGCTGCCTTCGTTGAGCCGGTCCTGGCGGCGGACTGTGTAGCTGCCGGTGTATACGCCCCGTTCGGTTTCCTGCAGCACGATGGCGCGAGGCACGCCAGCCACACGGAGCTGAACCTTGCCCCGCGGTGTGCCTTCTACCGTGAACTGCAGGTCGGCGCCGGCCCGCAGACCGTCGTCTGTCGCAACCTGCAGTGATCGCAATTCAGGGGCGGCGGGCTGCGCCATGACCGTACCTGGAACGACCATCAGTGCGCTGGCGATGGGAAGAAGCAGGAAAAGGGCTGCCACATGGTGGCGAATCTGTTTTGTCATGGGGTTCAAACCTGGTGCTAGGGATGAACTCACTGTGGGCGCAACACATGTTTCCAAACGTAGGCGGGCAGCGACAAGTTCGAAGGACAAGACGCCGTTGGCGCGTCAGGAGCGCGCCGTTTTGAGCCCTTTCACGCGCGCGTAGGCCGGTGGTGCAGCCTTGCACAGCCCCTATTGCATGGGCGCCGGGTGTTGCTGCCCCAGAAACCGCCCCGGTGGCTGCCCCACCGACTTGCGCACCATCGCGCTGAACGCGCTGGGGCTGTAGCCCAGCTCGGCGGCGATCTGGCCCATGGGCATGCGCCCGGCAGCCAGCGACACGGCCTTGGCCAGGATGACCTGCTGGCGCCACTGGGTGAAGGTGCTGCCCAGTTCGGAACGGAACAGCCGTGCCACGGTGCGCGGGCTGGCGCCGGTGTCCTGCGCCCAGTCGGCCAGTGTTTCATGGCGCGTGGGGTCGGCCAGCACGGCCTCGCACAGGTGGCGCAGACGCTTGTCCTGGGGCAGGTCCACGCCCAGCTTCACGGCGGCGGCGCGGGCCAGTTCATCGCGGATGAGGGCGCTCAGGTGCTGCTCGCGCAGCCGCTGGGCGGGCGTGAGGGCGGGGCCGCCGTCGGGCGTGGTGGGCATCTCGCGCACCAGCGAGCGCAGCAGGTCGGACACCTCCAGCACGCGGCATTGGCGCCAGGCGGCCGAATCGTCTTCGCCGCCCGGGCCAGGGGCCGCGCCATCGGCTCCCAGGGCGCCCGGGCCGCACCGGCCGCGCGGCTGGTGGAAATACAGCGTGCGCAGGTCGGCGTCTTCCACCATGGTCACGGCATGTTCCACGCCGGGTGGAATCCAGAGCGCGCGCGACGGCGGAACGATGTAGGTGCCGTGGTTCACCGTGAGCCGGATCACGCCCGTGGTGGAGATCGCCACCTGCGCCCAGGGGTGGCTGTGGGGCATCACCTGGGTGTCGGCTGCCAGCCAGCGCAGCTTGGCGCGCACCGGGCGGGCGGGGGTAGGCACAAACAGCTCGGGCGTGAGCGAGCCCACGTACGACATCCCGCGCCCCGCTCCGCGCGAGCTCCCGCTTTTTGGACGGGGCACAACCTGGGCGGCAAAGTGCTCCACCACCGGCTCGGGGGATGGGGCGGGTGCGGCGGCGGGGTTTGGCATGTTTGCGATAGAAGTTGGCCGCCTATCGTAAACCTGCCGAAGCCTGCGTGCCTAAGATCAAGCCCATGACCGCTTCATCCTCTGGCGCCACCGCCAACCCCGTGCCCTTGCGGCAGGACGCCCGCACCATCGGCCTCGTTGGCCTGGCCCATGGCAGCTCGCATTTCTTCCACATGCTGCTGCCGCCGCTGTTCCCGTGGCTGATCGGCGAGTTTGGCTTCAGCTATTCCGAGCTCGGCCTGCTGGTGTCGGTGTTTTTTGTGATCTCGGGCGTGGGCCAGGCGCTGTCGGGCTTCATCGTGGACCGCGTGGGCGCGCGGCCGGTGATGTTTTTTGCGCTGTCGAGTTTTGCAGCAGCGGGCCTGGCGGCGGGCACGGCGCAGGGCTACTGGGGCCTGTTGCTGGCGGCCGCGCTGGCCGGTCTGGGCAATGCGCCGTTCCACCCGGTGGACTTCACGATCCTGAACAAACGCGTGTCGCCGCAGCGCCTGGGGCATGGCTTTTCGGTGCACGGCATCAGCGGCAACCTGGGCTGGGCCACGGCGCCCGTGTTCATGGCGGGCATTGCCACGGCCACGGGCTCGTGGCGCACGGCCTGCCTGTGCGGTGGGCTGTTCGCCCTGGTGGTGCTGGCCATCATGGTCTGGAACCGCGATGCGCTGGACGACCGCCAGGGCGCCTGGGCGCACCAGGCCAAGGGCGGGGCAGGGGCGGCGAAGCCCGAGCACCCCATGGCCTTCCTCAAGCTGCCCTCGGTGTGGCTGTGTTTCTCGTTCTTCTTCTGGAGCACCTGCGCGCTGAGCGCCATCCAGAGTTTCGCCAGCCCCGCGCTGCAGTCCATGTACGGCCTGCCGCTGAGCATCACGGCCATGGTGGTCACCGGCTACATGCTGTGTGGCGCGGCAGGCATGCTGGTGGGTGGGTTCCTGGTGGGGCGTGTGCAGCGGCTGGAGAAGATCATCTCGGTGTGCCTGCTGGGTTCGGCGGCGCTGCTGGTGGTGGTGGGCATGGGCTTCCTGCCCGGCATGGCGGCGGTGGCCGTGGCTTCGGTCGCTGGCCTGGGTACGGGCCTGGCGGGCCCCTCGCGCGACATGCTCATCAAGCGCGCTGCGCCGCCCGGAGCCACGGGCCGGGTGTATGGCACCGTGTATTCGGGCCTGGACCTGGGCTTTTGCCTGGCCGCCCCGGTGTTTGGTGCGATGCTGGACCACGGCATGACCTCGGGCATCTTCTACGGCTCGGCCTTCACGCTTGCGCTGAGTGTGGTGTCGGCGGCGCTGGTGGGGGTGGGGGTTGCGGCACGGGCTGCCAGGCCCCTGGCGACGGCGGTCTGAAGGACGCCGGACGTTTGACGGGCACGCCCGCCGGGTTGGCCTGTCTCCTGCATACTCAGACCATGCCATTTCCCCTCGAAGAACGCCGCGCCTTGCTCAACGTGAAGGGCGTGGGGCCGACCGTCGTCGCCCGGCTTGAACAGATGGGCTTTGAATCGCTGGCGCATCTGGGCAAGGCCAATGCCCTGGACATTGTTTCCACGGCCTCGGCCATGGTGGGCTCCACCTGCTGGAAGAACAGCCCCCAGGCCCGCGCAGCGATCCAGGCGGCCATTGCACTGGCCCAGTCGCGGCCTGCTTGACCTTTCAGCTGCAAGCCTGGGTGGGGTGTGTTGCAATGCGGCCCGGCGATGGGGCAACAAGTGGCCCCTGCTGCTGCCTCACACCATTTCCAGGACACCCCATGACCCACCCCATCTACAACGCCAGCATCCCCGTCTTTCGCCAGATGCTGGGCTCCCTGAAAGACGTGCTGGCCAAGACCGAGGCCCATGCCACGGCGCGCAAGATCGAGCCGGATGCACTGCTGCAGGCCCGGCTGTTCCCCGACATGTTCCCCATGGCGCGCCAGGTGCTGATTGCCTGCGACTTTGCCAAGGGCGTGGCCGCACGCTTGGCCGGGGTGGAGGTGCCGTCCTTCCCCGACGCCGAGCGTCCCGGTTTCGCCGATCTGAATGAACGCATCGACACCGTGCTCACGTTTGTCGAAGGCCTGCCAGAGGCTGCGTTTGCCGATGCCGCCACGCGCCAGATCACCATCCAGCCCGGCACGCCGCGCGAAAAACAGTTCGTCGGCGAGCACTACCTGCTGCACTACGGCCTGCCGCAGTTCTTCTTCCATGTGAACGCAACCTACGCCATTGCGCGGCACAACGGCGTGGAGCTGGGCAAACGCGACTACATGGGCAAGTACTGATCAGGGCCTGTGCGCAGACGGTCACCTCGGTGGCCGCTACTGCGCATAGTTCAGCGGCAGCGCCGTGGTGAACTTGATTTCTTCCATCGCAAAGCTCGAACTCACGTCTGACAGCGCCACGGCCTGCGTGAGCCGCTTGTAGACCGAATCGTAGGCGCGGATGTCGGGCACCACCACGCGCAACAGGTAGTCCACATCCCCGCTCATGCGGTAGAACTCGACGATCTCAGGGATGCCCATCACGGCATCCCGCAGGGTGTCAAACCATTGCTGGTGGTGCTGGTTGGTCTTCACGGCCACGAACACCGTCACACCCACATTCACCTTGCGCGGGTCCACCAGGGCGACATGGCGGGTGATGTAGCCCTTCTCGCGCAACCACTGAATGCGCCGCCAGCAGGGCGTGTTGGACAGGTGCACGGCCTCGGCCAGCTCGGCCAGCGGCGTCTCGGCGTTGTGTTGCAGCATCGCCAGCAGCTGGCGGTCAATGGAATCCAGATTCTGTTTCAAGGGATATGTGAGAAATCGTTTCCCTTATTGGGCGTTAATCAGGGCATAAAAGCAAAGTTTTTTCAGGGCTGTCGTTACATACTGTCAAGGCATCGTTGGCACGGAATCTGCGTCAAGTCCCCGTAATTTCGCACCGTGCATCCACCCGGTGCGTGGTGCGCTGTCTCCCCATGGCACGCCGTTCCTGGCCCCTCCCGTCGCCCTTTTTTCAAGGATCTCATCCATGTCGCTTTCTGTTTTTCGACGCAACCCCTACGCCCTGGGACTGAGCATTGCCGCATTGGCCGTGCTGGCCGCCTGTGGCGGCAGTGACGGCCCCACCACCCCGGTGGCCACGCCTGAGCCCGCCGAGCAGTACGTGCCGCCCGAGCCGCCCTCGGGCTACACGCCCAAAACCATCAGCTATGCCAACAAGGACATGGTGGCGGCGGCCAACCCGCTGGCGGTAAAGGCAGGTGTCGACATCCTGGCCAAGGGCGGCACGGCCACAGATGCCGCCATTGCGGTGCAGATGGTGCTGAACCTAGTGGAGCCGCAGTCGTCGGGCATTGGCGGTGGCGCCTTCATGCTGCACTACGACAAGGGCGCCAACAAGCTGCTGGCCTACGACGGCCGCGAGACCGCGCCCAAGGCCGCCACGCCCAACCTCTTCATCGGCGCCGATGGCAAGCCGCTGGCCTTTCTGGCGGCGGTGGACGGCGGCCTGTCGGTGGGCACGCCGGGCGTGCTGCGCATGCTCGAAGCCGCGCACAAGGCCCACGGCAAGCTGCCCTGGAAGGACCTGTTCGAGCCCGCCATCAAGCTCAGCGAAGACGGCTTTGCGATCTCGCAGCGCATGAGTGTGTCCATTGCCGGATCGGCCGCGCGCATCAAGGCCCAGGGTGAGCCCGGATCCAGCTATTTCCTCAACGCCGACGGCACGGCAAAGGCGGCTGGCACGCTGCTCAAGAACCCTGAATTTGCAGCCACGCTCAAGGCCATTGCAGCGGGCGGTGCCGATGCGTTCTACAAGGGGGACATCGCCAAGGACATCGTGGCCAAGGTGGTCAGCCATCCCACCAACCCCGGCAAGCTCGCGCTCGATGACCTGAGTGATTACACCCACAAGGTGCGCGAGCCCGTGTGCGGCGTCTACCGTGTGCAGTACCGCGTGTGTGGCATGCCCGCGCCCAGCTCCGGCGGCATCGCGGTGCTGCAGACGCTGGGCCTGCTGCAGGGCTTTGACCTGGCGGCCATGAAGCCCAACACGCTCGACTCCGTGCACGTGGTGTCCGAGGCCTACCGCCTGGCCTATGCTGACCGCGCGCTGTATGTGGCCGACCCTGACTTCGTCAACGTGCCCCAGGCCGGGCTGATCAATGCCGACTACCTCAAGGAGCGCGCCAAGCTCATCAGCCTGCAAAAGAGCATGGGCGTGCCGGTGGCCGGCATCCCGCCTGGTGTCACGGGCGCCACGGGCAAGGACAGCTCACTGGCCCTGCCATCGACCACGCACATGTCCATCATCGACAACGCAGGCAACGCCGTGTCCATGACGACCACCATCGAGAACGGCTTCGGCAGCCTGCAGATGGTGCGCGGCTTCTTGCTGAACAACCAGCTCACCGACTTCTCGTTCACGGCCACCGACGCGGCAGGCAACCCCATTGCCAACAGCGTGCAGGCCGGTAAGCGCCCCCGCAGTTCCATGGCACCCACCATCATCTTCAACGCCGCCACGGGCGACCTCGAAGGTGTGGTCGGCTCGCCAGGAGGCAGTGCCATCATCCAGTACACCGCCAAGACCATCCTGGGCATGACGGACTGGGGTCTGAACGTCCAGCAGGCCATCAACCTGCCGAACTTCGGTGCGCAGACCAACGCCACCACGTCCATCGAAAAGGGCTCGCTCATCGACACCGCTGCCATCCGCGACGGACTCAAGGCGCGTGGCCACACCGTGGCGCAGACCGACTCCTTCACCAGCGGCCTGCATGGAGCGGTGTTCAACGGTGTGCGGTCCAACGGCAATGCGGGCCTGCTGTCGCGCAACCCAGGTGCGGGCACCTATGCCGGCGGCGCCGATCCCCGCCGGGAGGGGATTGCGCTGGGCAACAACTGAGCTGCGCAATGTGATCGGTGGCGGCTCCAGAGCAGGGGCTGCGCTGATACTGATGAAGGCTGCCGGGTGGACTACCGGGCAGCCTTTTTTTGGGGGTGCTCCGTGGTGACCGCCGGATGCTTTTCGCCCGCCAGCGTCTGGAGCAAGCGGGTGAAGGTCGCTGTAGGGCCCACGTTGTCCTCGGCGCGATAGACCAGCGTCAGGGGCACATCCAGCCGCCCGCCATCCACCAACGGCCGGTAGGCAATGGCGTGGCGGTGCACGCCCAGCATCGATGAAGGCACCACGGAAATGCCCGTGCCCGCAGCCACCAGGTTGAGGTTGGTCAGCATGCGCGCCACCTCGGCCACCACACGGGGGCGCACGCCCTGCTCGGCACACAGCGCCAGCAGGTTGGCATACAGGCCGGGCGCGCCCGGGCGGCGCACCAGGATCATGGGCTCGCCCTCCAGGTCGGCAATCTGGATGGGCAGCGGCTTGCCGCGCCGCTGGCGTTGTGCCAGTGGGTGGTCGATGGGCAGGGCCACCATGGCGGGCTCGTGCTGCAGCGTATCGAACACCAGGCCCGCAGGCCGCGCCACGGGTACGCGCAGCAGGCCGCAGTGCAGGCGGCCATCGGCCACGGCCTCGGTGATCTCGGCGGCGTTGTTCTCGCCAATCTCCAGCACCAGGCCGGGGTGGCGGGCGCGGCACTCCCGCAAGGCAAACGGGGTGAATTCATGGGCGGCGGCCGAGCTGGTGAAGGCGATCACGAGCCGCCCGGTCTTGCCCTCGGCCAGCAGCTGCATGCGGCTTTGCAGTGCGTCGAAGTCATGCACCAGTCGGGCGGCATCGGCCTGGAGGGCATGCCCGGCCTCGGTCAGGGTGACGCCCTTGGCGTGGCGCTTGAACAGCACCAGGCCCACCGTGTTTTCCAGGGCCTTGATTTGTTGGCTCAGCGGCGGCTGGGCCATGCCCAGCAGCTCGGCCGCACGGGTCATGTGCCCGGCCTCGGCCACGGCCAGAAAGTAGCGCAACTGGCGGATGTCCATGTCAGTGCCTGCGGGTGGCTGGGAGGGTAGTCATATGCGAATCGTATCGCCAGGGCCATTTTTGCCTATTTGACGTATTGGAAGCCGGTTTCTACGATGCAGCGGCATCCGGCTCGCACCCCAAGAACTTTTCAGGAGACACCCCCGCCATGACTGCACTGCAGCCCCATTCCCTGCCACCCCTTTTGCCTCTTTTGCCCCGAGGGCCCCGCTGGGCCCTCGCGGGCCTGGCCTGCCTGGCGATGGCGGCCTGCGCACCCATGGCCACCCCCCCCCCGCCTGCCACCACAGCCGAGGCAGCGCCCTTGGCGGCGGCCTGCCCCAAGGATGTGGCTGCCATCGCCCGCTGCCTGGCGGGCCGGGACTCGGCCGGGGCCTACTACCTCATCGCCATTCCGCAGAAGTGGAACGGCCACCTGGTGCTGCACGCGCACGGCGGGCCCACGCTGGGCGCGCCCAAGGCCGAGCGTGCGGTGGAAGACCTGGAGCGTTGGTCCATCATGGTCCGCGCGGGGTATGCCTGGGCGGGCAGCACCTTCCGCCAGGGCGGGGTGGAAGTGCGTGCCGCTGCCGAGGACACCGAGCGCCTGCGCCAGATCTTTGTGCAGCATGTGGCCAAGCCGCAGCGCACCGTTTTGCACGGCCAGTCGTGGGGCGCCAGTGTGGCGGCCAAAGGGGCCGAGATGTTCCAGCGCACGGCCGATGGAAAACGCCCCTACGACGCCGTGCTGCTGACCAGCGGCGTGCTTGCGGGCGGCACGCGCTCGTACGACTTCCGCACCGACCTGCGCGTGGTCTACCAGTACCTCTGCAACAACCACCCGCGGCCCACCGAGGCGCAGTACCCGCTGAACACCGGCCTGCCGCGCGATGCCGCAATGACCCAGGCTGACCTGGCGGCGCGCATCAACGAATGCCTGGCGCTGAACAAGCCCGTGGCCGAGCGCACGCCCGAGCAGCAGCGCAAGGTGCAGACCCTCGTCGATGTGCTCCGCATCCCGGCCAGCTCCATCCCGGGCCACATGAACTGGGCGACCTTCCATTACCGCGACGTGGTGCAGCACCGCACTGGGGGCGCGAGTCCGTTTGGCAATGTGGGGGCGATCTACAAGGGCTCGCCGGACGA
Organism: Acidovorax sp. FG60; assembly: GCF_057808995.1. Lineage (NCBI taxonomy): Bacteria > Pseudomonadati > Pseudomonadota > Betaproteobacteria > Burkholderiales > Comamonadaceae > Acidovorax > Acidovorax sp. FG60. The sequence continues at coordinate 302,951 of NZ_JBMDJC010000003.1, read as the reverse complement.
TGCGGCGCTCAATGCGGGTGTGCTGCGCTACCGCGCCGACCCGCAGGCCGTGGCGCGTTTTGCCGCAGACACGGACCCGACGGGCCAGATCCCCGTGCCCGTGCTCACCGTGAAAGGCGTGGACGACCCCACGGCCTTTGTCGAGCTGGACGCGCAGTTCAAGACCACGATGGACAAGGCGGGCAGCGGCGCGCGCTTGGTGCAGACCTTCACCCAGCACAACACCCACAGCTACCTGAGCGACCCGACCTACCCCACGCTTTTGGCGGCGCTGCTGCGCTGGGTGGACACGGGCGACAAGCCCACGCCCGAGGGCATTGCGCGGCAGTGCGCAGGCATGGAGACCCCATTTGGCAAGGGCTGCGCCTTCCTGCCCGGCTATGTGCCTGCGCCGCTGGCAAGCCGGGTGGCTGAGCGCGAGCGGCCGTAAACCAGCCGCCAGCGCAAAAAAACAAAGGCCCCGCTGAAACAGCGGGGCCTTGTGTCAAGACGCTACAAAATTTATAGCTGATTGCGCTTGCTAGATAAGCGCCAGGTGCCAATATCGCCAAAAAATCACAGTCAGAGCACCTGTCTTGTCGCACCGGGTGCAGCCCCGGCCGGGGCCGCCCCGCCGCCTCTGCTTACTTGACGGAGGCAAGCGCCTTGTTCAGCGTGGCGCTCGGGCGCATCACGGCGTCCAGCTTGGCCACGTCGGGCAGGTAGTAGCCGCCGATGTCGGCAGGTGCGCCCTGCACGGCCGCCAGCTCGGCCACGATGGTCTGCTCGTTGTCGGTCAACTGCTTGGCCAGGGGCGCAAACTTGGCGGCCAGCTCGGCGTCTTCGGTCTGTGCGGCCAGTTCCTGCGCCCAGTACAGCGCCAGGTAGAACTGGCTGCCACGGTTGTCCAGCTGGCCGGTCTTGGGGCTTGGGTTCTTGTTGTTGTCCAGCAGCTTGCCCGTGGCAGCGTCCAGCGTCTGGGCCAGCACCTTGGCCTTGCCGTTGCCGGTCTTCAGGCCCAGGTCTTCCAGCGACACGGCCAGCGCCAGGAACTCACCCAGCGAATCCCAGCGCAGGTGGTTTTCTTCCACCAGCTGCTGCACGTGCTTCGGAGCCGAGCCGCCCGCGCCCGTTTCGTACATGCCGCCACCGGCCATCAGCGGCACGATGGACAGCATCTTGGCCGAGGTGCCCAGTTCCATGATGGGGAACAGGTCGGTGAGGTAGTCGCGCAGGATGTTGCCGGTGGCGCTGATGGTGTCCAGGCCACGGATCACGCGCTCCAGCGTGTAGCGCATCGCACGCACCTGGCTCATGATCTGGATATCGAGGCCGACGGTGTTGTGCTCGTGCAGGTACATCTTCACCTTGGTGATGAGTTCCTTTTCGTGCGGGCGGTACGAGTCGAGCCAGAACACCACGGGCATGCCGGAGTTGCGGGCGCGGTTGACGGCCAGCTTCACCCAGTCGCGGATCGCGGCGTCCTTGACCTGGCACATGCGCCAGATGTCGCCAGCTTCCACGTTCTGGCTCAGCAGCACTTCGCCGGTGGCCAGGTCGGTGATGTTGGCCACGCCGTCTTCAGCGATCTCGAAGGTCTTGTCGTGGCTGCCGTATTCCTCGGCCTGCTGGGCCATCAGGCCCACGTTGGGCACGGTGCCCATGGTCTTGGGGTCGAACGCGCCGTGCCACTTGCAGAAGTTGATGATCTCCTGGTAGATGCGGGCGAAGGTCGATTCAGGCATCACGGCCTTCACATCCTTCAGGCGGCCGTTGGCGTCCCACATTTTGCCGCCGTTGCGGATCATCGCGGGCATGGAGGCGTCCACGATGATGTCGTTGGGCGAGTGGAAGTTGGTGATGCCCTTGGCCGAATCCACCATGGCCAGCTCGGGGCGGTGCTCGTGGCAGGCGTGCAGGTCGCGCTTGATCTCGTCGCGCTGGCTTTGTGGCAGCGTCTCGATCTTGGTGTACAGGTCGACCATGCCGTTGTTCACGTTCACGCCGAGTTCTTCAAAGGTCTTGGCGTGTTTCTCGAACGCATCCTTGTAGAAGATCTTCACGCAGTGGCCGAACACGATGGGGTGCGACACCTTCATCATCGTGGCCTTCACGTGCAGCGAGAACATCACGCCGGTCTTGCGCGCGTCTTCGATTTCCTTTTCGTAGAACTCCAGCAGCGCCTTCTTGCTCATGAACATGCTGTCGATCACTTCGCGGTCGAGCAGGCTGACCTTGGGCTTGAGGATGATGGCCTTGCCGCTCTTGGTGATCAGCTCCATCTTCACGTCACGGGCGCGGTCCAGCGTCATGGACTTTTCGCCGTGGTAGAAGTCGCCAGCGTGCATGTGCGAAACATGCGAGCGCGATGCCTGGCTCCACTCGGCCATGCTGTGCGGGTTCTTGCGTGCGTATTCCTTCACGGCCTTGGGCGCGCGGCGGTCAGAGTTGCCTTCGCGCAGCACGGGGTTCACGGCCGAGCCGATGCACTTGCCGTAGCGGGCCTTGATCTCTTTTTCCTTGTCGTCCTTGGGCTGGTCCGGGTAGTCGGGCAGGGCGTAGCCCTTGGCCTGCAGCTCGGCGATGGCGGCCTTGAGCTGCGAGACGGACGCACTGATGTTGGGCAGCTTGATGATGTTGGCGTCGGGCTGCAGCGTTTTCTTGCCCAGCTCGGCCAGGGTGTTGGGAGCGCGCTGGTCTTCCTTCAAAAACTCGGGAAACTCGCCCAGCACGCGGGCGGCCACGGAGATGTCGCTCTCCGTCACATTGATGCCTGCGGGCGCCGCGAACGTGCGGACGATGGGCAGGAAGGAGGCCGTGGCCAGACGGGGTGCTTCGTCGGTCAGGGTGTAGATGATGGTCGGTTGCTGGGTCGTCATGGCTTGTCTCACGAAACAGAGTAGGTAGGTGCCCCCGGCTGCGTCGCAGCGGGGCCAAACGCGGATGCTCTCTGATTCTCCTTGCTCGGGGCTGTCACAGCCCGCTGTTTTTGCAATCGAATCTCACAATGCAAAATTATCATAAGCCCGGGGCACTTTTTTTCACCAAATAGGTGGTAATCACCCTGCGGCGCTATGCAGTTTGACCGCGTTGACGGCTGCGCGCCACCCCCTGTACACCCTATCAAAGGCCCCCTGGAACGGCCACCACGCGGCCAGGGAGGACGGCAAACAGCGCCCGGTGCCCCGGCAGGGTGTCGGGTGCCGTACCGGTGAAGGCCCCGAAGGCGGGCAGGATCAACTGTCCATCGCCCCACCCAAAGCAAGGCGCCCGCAGCGCATCCCGCGCCGGGCCGCGCAGCCGCAGCGTGGGGTGCAGGTGCCCGGCAATCACCGTGTGGCCAGCAACGGCCTGCGGGTGGTGGCAGGCAAGCACCGGCGCGTCGGCCCAAGGCAACCAGGGCTCGTTGACCAGCGCCAGAGCCAGCGTGGCCGGTGGGTCGCCCGCATGCAGGTCGTGGTTGCCGCGCACCAGGGTCATCGCCACACGGGCATGGCGCTGGCGCCAGGGCAGCAACTGCTGCCACAGCGCATCGGCCGCGCCGCTGCGTGCGTGCAGAAAGTCGCCCAGAAACACCAGGTGGTCGGCGCCGGTGGCAGCGAGCACCGCATCCAGCCGCGCCAGGTTGTCGGCCGTGGTGCCATGCGGCACCGGCTGGCCCGCGCGGCGGAAGGTGGCTGCCTTGCCGAAATGCACATCCGCCACCAGCACCATGCGGGCAGCGGGCCACCACAGGGCGCGCTGGGGCAGCAGCTGCAGCGCGGTGCCGCAGGGCAGGGTGATGGCGTGCGCACCGATGGTGTGCGTGGGGGGGGCCAGCGAGGTCATGGTGCTCAGAATCCCTGGCGTCTGCGGGCGCGACGAGGGCTGTCCCCGGCCGGGTCTCGGCGCGTGCGCCGTGCCGAGGTCGCGGAGCCTTCAGGGAGGTCCCACGCCATGTTCGTGGATTGCACAGGGTGCTGCGCAAGGTGCGTACCCGTGGTGTCGTCGGCCGCCTGCTCCAGCGCCTGCACCATGCGCGCCAGCCGGTCGGCCAGGGTCTCGGTGCTCAGGCGCTCGCGAAAGCGCTCCACCATCAGCGGCAGGGCAAACGGGGTGGGGCGCTCCAGCGCGTGGATGGACAGGGACTGCGCCTGCATGCCGCGCAGCGTGCGGGCCAGTCGCTCCATGTCCAGCTCGTTCGCCAGCAGCTCGGCGCGCGCCTGGGCCAGCAGCAGGTTGCCCGGGTCGTACTGCGCAAACACGTCGTAGTACAGCGACGACGAGGCCTGCAGCTGGCGGCTGCTGCGCTGCTCGCCCGGGTGGCTCTGGAAGATCAGGCCCGCAATGCGCGCGATCTCGCGAAAGCGCCTGCGCGCCATTTCGGTGGCGTTCAGGCTGGCCATCACTTCATCTTCGAGCCCGCTACCGATGGTGGTGTGTGTGCCTTCGCCAATCAGGCGCGGCAGCAGCGCGGGCCAGTCCACGGGCTTGGCCGACAGCAGCTCCAGCCCGTAGTCATTGACCGCGATGGAGAAGGTGTTGGGCACCTGCTGCGACGCGCGCCAGCCCAGCAGCCCGGCCAGGCCCAGGTGCACCAGGCGGCCCGCCAGTGGGTACAGGTACAGGTGCCAGCCCTCGCGCGTGTGCAGGGTCTCGGCCACCAGGCGGCTGGGTGTGGGCAGGGCCGACCAGGCCTGCTGCAGCTCCAGCAGCGGCTGGGCGCAGCGCATCTCGGGCGTGGTGAACTGGCCGCGCTCGGCTTGCGCCAGCTGTTCCAGCATCGCATCGGCCAGCGTGTTCGACAGCGGCATGCGCCCGCCGCTCCAGCGCGGCAGCGCAGCGCTGCCCCTGGGGGCGATGCGCACATAGGCTGTCATCTGCTGGGTGCGCACCAGCTCCAGCAGGCGGCCTGCAAACATGAACACATCACCCTTGCGCAGCCGGGCAATGAAGCTCTCTTCGACCGAGCCCAGGCGCCCGCCGCTCACAAACTGCACCTGCATGCTGGCATCGCTCACGATGGTGCCGATGTTGCTGCGGTGGCGGCGCGCCAGGCGCGCATCGGGCACGCGCCAGATACCCTCGTCGTCGGGCACCACGCGGTGAAAGTCCGGGTAGGTGGCCAGCGATGCGCCGCCCTGGCGCACGAACTGCAGCGCCCACTGCCAGTCGTTGTCGGCCAATGCAGCATAGGCCGGTGCGCGCCGCACTTCGGCCAGCAGCGCATCGGGCACAAAGCCGCCGCCCAGCGCCACGGTGACCAGGTGCTGCACCAGCACGTCAAGCGGGGCACGCGGCGTGTGCCGGTCTTCAATGCGGCCCTGCGCCAGCGCGTGGCGTGCGGCGGCAGCCTCCACCAGCTCCAGGCTGTGCGTCGGCACCAGCGTGATGCTGGAGCTGCGCCCCGGCGCATGGCCCGAGCGGCCTGCACGCTGCACCAGCCGCGCCACGCCCTTGGCCGAACCGATTTGCAGCACCTGCTCCACCGGCAAAAAGTCCACGCCCAGGTCCAGGCTCGATGTGCACACCACGGCCTTGAGCTGCCCGGCCTTCAGGCCTCGCTCCACCCAGTCGCGCACCTCATGCCCCAGCGACCCATGGTGCAGTGCGATGGTGCCGGCCCAGTCGGGCCGTGCCTCCAGCAGCGCCTGGTACCAGCGCTCCGCCTGAGACCGGGTGTTGGTGAACACCAAGGTGGACGCTGCCGCTTCGATCGACTGCACCACCTGCGGCAGCAGGCTCAGCCCCATGTGGCCCGCCCATGCAAAGCGGTCGGCACGCGCGGGCAGCATCACCTGCACCTCCAGCCGCTTGTCGATGCGGCCTTGCACCAGCACGGCGGGCGGTGGCTGCGGCGTGTCCGGCACGGGCTGCGGCAGCAAGGTGTGCAGAGCCTCCTCCAGGTTGCCCAGCGTGGCCGACATGCCCCACACCTGCAGCGCCGGGTTCCAGCCCGACAGGCGCGCCAGCGCCAGTTGCACCTGCACGCCGCGCTTGTTGCCCACCAGTTCGTGCCATTCGTCCACCACCACCAGGCGCACGCTGGCCAGGCGCTCACGCGCATCGGCGCGGGCCAGCAGCAGCGACACGCTTTCGGGTGTGGTCACCAGCAGCGTGGGCAGACGGCGGTCTTGCGCAGCGCGCTCGCCGCTGGCCGTGTCGCCCGTGCGCAGGCCGCTGGTCCAGGTGGGGGCCAGATCGGGCAGCGGTGCCTGCAGGGCGCGCAGCGAATCAGCAGCCAATGCGCGCATGGGCGTGATCCACAGCACGGAGAGGGGTGGTGCCGCAGCGCGGCGCGTGCGCAGTGCGGTGCGGGCGTTGGGGGCTTCTTCGGGCGCTGGTGCTGCATCGGCCCGCGCCAGATGCTGCAGCGCGCCCAGCCACACCGCATAGGTCTTGCCCGCGCCCGTGGTGGCGTGCAGCAGGCCCGAGCGGCCCTCGCCCATCGCGCGCCACACGTCTTGCTGGAAGCCGAAGGGCTGCCACCCGCGCGCCGCCATCCAGGCGGCTGCGGCACTCGGTGCCACCGGGGGCAGGGGCTTGCGCGGGCGGCGCGTCGTGCTCATGCGGCCGCGTCCTGCCCCGGCAGCAGTGCCATCAGCGTTTGCAAGGTATCGGCCTCTGCCACGGGCTTGTCTTGCCGCCAGCGCAGCATGCGCGGAAAGCGCACGGCAATGCCGCTCTTGTGGCGCGGGCTGCGCGCAATGCCTTCGAAGCCCAGCTCAAACACCAGCGTCGCGTCCACGCTGCGCACGGGCCCAAAGCTCTCGCGCGTGGTCTTGCGGATGATGGCGTCCACCTGTGCAATCTCGGCATCCGTCAGGCCCGAATAGGCCTTGGCAAAGGGCACCAGTTGCCGCTCCGGGTCGTCCTGCGGCCCGGTCCATACGGCAAAGGTGTAGTCGGTGTAGAGGCTTGCGCGGCGGCCGTGGCCGCGCTGGGCGTAGATGAGCACCGCGTCCACGCTCATGGGGTCGATCTTCCACTTCCACCACACGCCCACATCCTTGGTGCGGCCCACGCCGTACTGCGCGCTGCGGTGCTTGAGCATGAAGCCCTCGGTGCCCATGCTGCGCGCGGCCTCGCGCTGGCGTGCCAGGTCTTGCCAGTCGGCGCCATGCAGCAACTCGCTGAGGCGCAGGGCCTTGTGGGGCGGGGGAGCGATGGTGGTGTCATCGGGTTGCTGCATCGTGGCCTCCAGCCGCGCGCGGCGGGCCTGCTGCGGCTCTTGGCGCAGGTCCTGCCCGGCGTGTTCGAGCAGGTCGTAGGCCACCAGCGCCACAGGCAGCTCGCGCAGCAGCTTGGGGGTCAGCGTCTTGCGACCCAGGCGCTTTTGCAGGTCGGCAAAGGGGCGGGGCTGGGGCTCATCGGGCAGCCACACCAGAATCTCGCCATCGGCCACCGTGCCATCGGGCAGCTGCGCCATCGCGGCCTCGGCCAGTTCGGGGAAGCGGTCGGTCACCAGCTCCTCCCCGCGCGACCAGATCCACACCGCGCCCGCACGCCGCACGATCTGCGCACGGATGCCGTCCCACTTCCATTCCACCAGCCAGTCGCCGGGCGTGCCCAGCAGTGCGGGCATGTCGGCCACGGGCTGGTTGAACGGGTGGGCCAAAAAGAAGGGGTAGGGCTGGCCTGCATCGGCAGCATCCTGCGTACTGGCATCGTCGTCCACCGGCGCGATCAGCGCCTGGTAGTCGCTGGCCTGGGGCTGCCGGCCGATCTGCGTGTAGCCCATCAGCCGGTGGGCGATGCGCTTGGGGTCCAGCGCGCTCACCGTGGCCAGCGCCTGCGTCACCTGCAGGCGCGACACCCCCACGCGGAAGTTGCCGGTGATGAGCTTGAAGTACACAAAGCGCTGCTCAGGTGCCAGCATGTCCCATTGCGTGCGCAGACGGGTATCGGCCTCATCGGGCGGCAGGGTGCGCAGGGGCAGCAGCTGGGCCATCCATTCGGCCAGTGTCAGTTCGGTGGGCTGGGCAGGCGGGGGTAGCAGCAGCGCCAACGTTTCGGCCAGGTCGCCCACGGCCTGGTAGCTTTCTTCAAACAGCCACTCGGGCAGGCCCGCAGCCTCTTGTGCCAGCGCTTTCAGGCGCTTGGTGGGCACCATCTGGCGGGGTTTGCCGCCTGCGAGAAAGTACGTGGCCCAGGCTGCATCGGCGGGCGGTGCCACGCGCAGGTAAGCCACCAGTGCCGCGAGTTTGGCCGACTGCGCGGTGGTGGCGTCGAGCGCCTGGAACAGCTGGGCAAAGGCCTTCATGCGGCTGCCTCAGGTGTGGGTGTGCTACCTGTCACCTCAGGCGCCTCCCCTGCATCGTCCTCGTTGTCATCGGCGCCGTATTCGGTGGCGAACACCTGGGCGTGCAGCCCCTGCTCGCGCAGCCAGCGCACCATCACGGCCGTGCTGCCGTGCGTCACGATGACGCGCTCCGCGCCCGTGGCGCAAATGGCTTTTTGCAAGCTGGGCCAGTCGGCGTGGTCACTCATCACAAAGCCCCGGTCCACGCCCCGGCGTCGGCGTGCGCCGCGCACCAGCATCCAGCCGCTGGCAAACGCGTCAGAAAAATCACCAAAGCGCTTGAGCCAAGGGGTGCCAGCGGCCGAGGGCGGCGCCAGCACCAGCGCGCGTTTCAGGTCGGCCTTGGTGAGGCCCGGGTCCGTCACGCGCAGCGTGGGCGGCAGGTCCACTCCCGCCGCGCGGTACACGGCGTTGAGCGGCTCCACCGCGCCATGCACCACGATGGGCCCGATGCTGGCGTCCACCCCATGCAGCAGCCGCTGCGCTTTGCCGAAGGCATAGGCATACAGCACGCTGGCCTTGCCCGCCGCTGCGTTCGCCGCCCACCAGGCATTAATGTCGGCAAACAGCGTGGGCTGCGAGGGCCAGCGGTAGATCGGCAGGCCAAAGGTCGATTCGGTGATGAAGGTGTGGCAGCGCACGGGTTCGAACGGCGTGCAGGTGCCGTCGTCTTCGAGCTTGTAGTCGCCCGAGGCCACCCACACCTGGCCGCCATGTTCGACGCGCACCTGGGCCGAGCCCAGCACGTGCCCGGCCGGGTGCAGCGAAACGCGCATGCCATGGTGGTCGATGACCTCGCCGTAGGCCAGCGTCTGCAGCGTGATGTGCGCACCCAGCCGGTTGCGTAGCGTGCCCGCGCTGTCGGTATGCGCCAGGTAGTGGGCCGAGCCCATGCGTGCGTGGTCTGAATGGGCGTGCGTGATCACAGCCCGCTCCACCGGCCGCCAGGGGTCGATGTAGAAGTCGCCGGACGGGCAGTACAGGCCTTCGGGGCGGTGGACGATCAGGTCGCTTGCTTGCATGGTCAGGACATCGTAGGCGGCGGGCCAAAGCCGGGGCGCGGGCTGGGGATTGCGTGACGACGCTTCATGACTAAAATTTGAATAAAAATGGCTGCTAGCGCTTATATGATGAGTGCTGGCAGCTATAAATATGTGAGCAATCGCGCTGGGCGTGATTCATTCCGTCAGCGCTGTCAACGCCTCGTCCCATCATCTTGTGCAGCTTCACCCTGTCTGCAGGCCAACACCGCTTTTGTATGCGCACCGAAATCGCCCGCCCGTCAGACGCCGTTGCCATTGCTGCCGTGTTGCGCGAGGCCGCGCAGTGGTTGGTCGATCAAAAAATTCCGCTCTGGCTCGTGTCTGATTTCACAGATGACAGCGTGCAGCGTGATGTGGATGGCGGGTTGTATGTGGTCGCCAAAGCGAGCGAAGCGGTAGTGGGGGTGGTGCGCTTCCAGCGCGAAGACCCAGTCTTCTGGCCGGACGCTGAACCGGGCACCTCCGCGTTCTTGCACAAGCTGGCCGTACGGCGTGCTTGGGCGGGGCAGGGGGTATCTACGGCACTGCTGGCATTTGGGTGCCAGCACGCAGGCAGCCTGGGCCTGCGCTATCTGCGGCTGGACTGCGTGGCCGACCGGCAACCGCTGCGAAGGCTGTATGAGGGCTTTGGTTTTACCCTGAACGACTGTGTGCGCAAAGGCAGCAGAGAGTTTGCGCGGTACCAGATCGTGCTGTAGCCGCGCTGTGACCATCTTCAGGAAGGAACGATTCATGCGCCGTGTTTGTGTGTTCCGCCGGTTCGTCATGGCGTTGTTGGTGGCCGTCGCCATGGCCCCATTCCTGACCACTGCCCAGGTGGCTGGCAACCCCGCCCCGCGCACCAACGCCTTCAATGACCCTTTCGTACAGGTCACGAGCGCTATCCCGCAATGTCCCGTGCCCGAAGGCCCGCTCTACACCGAGGCCGAGGTGCGCGAGCTGGCGCATGTGCGCTCGCAGCACGGCGGCAGCTGCCACCGCGTGGGGCGCTGCCGCCTGCCCAACTCGTACCTGTACGACGCCGAGATCATCCCGCGCGTGCAGCGCTACATCCAGCAGGATGGCCGTTTTGACGACACCAGCGTGTGGGTGTTGGGCGAGCGGCGGCTGGTGACACTGATGGGTTGTGTGCGGTCGCAGGCGCAGGCCGAGGCGCTGGAGAAAGCCGTGTGGCTGGTGGACGACGTGATGGGGGTGATCAACCTGCTGCAGGTGGGCGTTGAGCGCGATGGCGTGCGCTACCCGGTGCGGTCAGTGCCGTAGCCGGTGCACCGGCCTGCCGCGGCCCTTTTATCCCAGCCGCACCCGGCGCGCAATCGGTCCCGACATGGGGCTTGCATCGCCGGTGCCACACATGGCGCGTGGGGGCTTGGGCTGGCCTGTTTCCTGCTGCATATTGCCGTTTCTCCTATTTCATCAAGGAAATTTCGCCATGCAATTCAAGCTTTCCCTGCTTGCGGCTGCCACCCTGGCCCTGGCAACCGTTGCTCCCACCGTGTCGGCAAAACCGTTCAAGTGGGCAGGCTCCAGCGACATCCAGACCATGGACATCCATTCGCAAAACAGCGCCCTGGGCAATGGCATCCATGCGGCGGTGTATGAATCGCTGGTGATGTTCAACAGCCGCACGCTCAAGGTCGAGCCGCTGCTGGCCACCTCGTGGCAGCAGGTCAGCCCCACGCAGCTGCGCGTGAAGCTGCGACAGGGGGTGAAGTTCAGCGACGGCTCGGCCATGACGGCCGATGACGTGGTCTATTCGCTGCAGCGCGCGATGAGCAAGACCTCCACGTACTCCATCTACACCCAGGGCATGGACCGCATCGCCAAGGTGGACGGCGAGACCATCGACATCTTCCTGAAGAACCCCAACCCGGTGATACTGAACCAGCTCACCGAGCTGCGCGTGATGAGCAAGGCCTGGGCCGAGAAGAACAACTCGGTCGAGCCCAAGGACATCAAGGCCAAGGACGAAACCTATTCGCACCGCAATGCCATGGGCACCGGCCCCTTCGTGCTCAAGGAATGGGTGCCCGACCAGAAGATCGTGTTTGCTTCCAACCCCCACTGGTGGAATGCAGGCAAGGCCGAAGGCAACGTCACGGAGATCACCTACACCCCCATCAAGTCCGAAGCCACGCGCATCGCCGCGCTGCTGTCGGGCGAGGTGGACATGGTGCGCGACACCAGCATTCAGGATCTCGCCCGCATCAAGGCCAACCCCGCCCTCAAGGTCATGGAGATGGTGGAGAACCGCACCGTGTACCTCGCCATGGACCAGTTCCGCGAAGAGCTGGTGGGCAGCAACATCAAGGGCAAGAACCCGCTCAAGGACCTGCGCGTGCGCAAGGCGCTCTACCAGGCCATCGACAGCGCCACGCTGCAGCGCGTGACCATGCGCGGCATGTCCAAACCCACCGGGGCCATCGTGTCGCCGCTGGTCAATGGCTGGACGGAAGCGGTGGACAAGCGCCTGCCCTTTGACCCCAATGCCGCGAAGGCCTCGCTGGCCGAGGCAGGCTACAAAGACGGCTTCGAGGTGGACTTTGCCTGCAGCAACAACGCCATCGTGCAGGACGAAGAGCTGTGCCAGGCGATCACCTCCATGTGGTCGCGCATTGGCGTGAAGGCCAAGCTGCGCACGCTGCCAGCAGTCACCTACTACCCCATGGCACAGCGGCACGAGGCCAGCATTGCGCTGCTCAGCTGGGGTGTGCCTACATTCGATGCGCTGTACACCCTGCAGTCACTCGTCCGCACCAAGACCACGGGCGGCGACGGCAACTACAACCTGGGCCGCTACACCAATGAACGCATGGACTACATCGTGGACCGTGTGAAGACCGAAACCGACCTGCCCGTGCGAAACCGCCTGCTCACCGAAGGCCTGCAGCTGCAGAACGACACCGTGGCACACATCCCCCTGCACAACCAGATGCTGGCCTGGGCGATGAAGAAAAACGTGGAGCTGGTACAGCGGCCGGACAACCGGATTGACTGGCGTTTGATCAAGGTGAACTGACGGGCAGAGGGGCGAAAGGCCGTCCGTTGACGGACGGCCTTTCGCGGCGCTCTTACGCTGGCAGATTCAGCCGAAGCACGCTGTTTTCACTGCCCACGTACAGGCTGTTGGCATCCGGGCCTGGGCTGATGAACTTCACCAGGTTCAGGCTGGCGGGCAGCGCACCCAGGCGCACGCCGACCGGTGTGGGCTGGTTTTGCCCTGCCAGCAATTCCAGGCCTTTGGCCACGGTAAAGCGGTAGACGCCGCATGCGCTGGACAGGAAGACCTCGCCAGGGCGGCTGGGCAGCACGCACAACTGCAGGTAGTGCAGAGAGAACGGATGGGTGACATTGGCTGCCGGCAGGGCAAAGGACTGGCGCGTAGCGCCTTCCAGTCGCACCAGCTCCGGCACGTAACGCACCAGCTTGCCTTCTGCGGTGGCCACGGTGCGGTTGCACAACACCCACGAGACAGGTGAGCTGCCGCCTTCGAACGCGAGATCCGTCACGTCCATGTACCACGGGCGCTGCTCCAGCGGTGGGTAGTTGGCGGCGGAATGAACCAGCTGCGGATCGCCAGCGACCACCTGAACCTGCCCGGTGGCGCTGATGGTGCCGATCACGGAGACGCCCGAGGCCGGAGGTAGTTCGGCAATGCCGGAGAGCGGCACCACCCGCGTCGCAAACCACAGCAGGCCCGTGGTGTCGGTGCGAAGAACCTGCGGGCCGGACGTCGGTAGGGGAGAGCGTGGTACGGGTGGGAAGTGATGGAAATAGGTACTCTGGACCCAGGGTTCCCAGGCATTGCTGGCGCCGCCTTTGGGCGAACGCAGAACCGTGTCGGTAGCGGGGTCGTAGGTCAGAAAGTAGCCGTATGCTTCTGCCAGGTGTCGGTAGGCTGGTGGGCGTTTGAGCAATAGCGAGGCCACTTGCCCGGTAGGGCTTACGGTACGGATGGGCGCGGGCGCACCGTACCCGGTAGCTTCGGCCGTGACCAGATACAAGAGCCCCGAGGTATCCGTACACGCATCAACACCGCTTTCGAAGTCGAAACGGGCTGAATCGCCAGTGCCGTCGCTATGCCCACGGTGGTCCTCCAGGCCCACCCACAGCTCAGGTACGGATTTGAGGAACTTGACAAGGTCCAGGCGGTAGAGCGCATCACCGTATGCACTGTTCACGCTCGAAACGCTGACGATCAGGTTGCCGTTGAGGGGGTGGGCTATGGCTGTTTTCACGCGCCCTGGCAATTGCCATTCCAGTTGGCGTGTTCCGTCCAGCGCGTAATGTGCCGCTGTGCCGGACGTAGCGTTCACCCCCCAGTACCTGTTGCTGTCATTCTTGACCGGAGCAACGGGCGTGACATTGGCTGGCCAGCTGTGGGGCAGGATGTTCCATGTGTATTCCCCCGAGGGCGACCTGGCAAGTTCCGCCCATTCCACGAAGTTGCTCGGTGATTCGGTCGTGAACCGCCGAATGGCCCCGGCGTGGGAGACGACCAAAAGGCTGTTTCGGGGCGTGGATAGTAGTGAGGTAACAGTTCCATCGGGGGCCAGGGTACGCAGGGTGTCCATCCCTTTCGGATCAGATACCACCCTGTCCAGGAAGTACACCAGGCCATCACCCGCGAGCACGGGACTTCCGAAAGAAGCGATCCGGGCGGCCGAGCCCTTGCCGTCCTGCGGCACGGTGGCGCCGAATCCACCGGCCAGGGGCACTGGTGTTCCGTCTTGCAGGAACGAGACCACGTATCCGCTGTCACCAGAGCGGAACTGCGCAACGAGGTAGCGGTCCTGCGCGTCAAAGACCCCTGAGCTAGCCGCAAGTGCGAGGGGAAAGTACGACAGGGTGCCCTGCGCGGACACCCGCCCCACCATATTTCCTGCGTCAGGTTCGTTGCCGGAATACCCAGTGAACCAAAGTTCCCCCTGGCTATTGAACGAATGCCCTGCTGCCGTTACTGGCAAGCGGGCGTCGGTGGAGGTTCCCGCCATTGATCCCGCCCCGCCCAACGCGCCCGCCACAAGGCTGAGTGAAGCAGGGCCTGGCGCCGGAGGGGGCGGTGCAGGGGGTGGGGCGGGTACTTCGCTGCCCCCGCCACCGCCGCAGGCGGTAAGCCCGGAAGCAGTCATCCACAAGGCAAAGTGACGTCGTGTGAGCGCGGAAGCGGCTGTCTCGTCAGGTGGGTTCATGAAGAATCTCCGAAGTGTGAACAGGGGGTGCGGTCAGTCAGCGGCGGATGCGCGCGCATGCCGTCTCAACCGGGAAGACCCAATCGCAGTACGCTGTTTTCGCTGCCTACGTACAGGCTGTTGGCATCGGGGCCGGGGCTGATGAACTTCACCACGTTCAGGCTGGTGGGCAGGGCGCCCAGGCGCACGCCAGCTGGCGTGGGTTGGTTCTGCCCAGCCAGCAACTCCAGGCCCTTGGCTACCGTCCATCGGTACACGCCGCATGCGCTGCACAGGAAGACCTCCCCCGGGCGGCCGGATACAACGCACAGCTGGTTGTAGTGCATGGAGGCGTAGTCGGTCTCGTTCGCGGAGGGCAGGGCGAAGGACTGGCGCGTGGCACCTTCGAGGCGCACCAGCTCTGGTGCATAGCCCAAGAGCTTCCTGTCGGGGCTCAAGATGGCCCGGTTGCACAGCACCCAGGAGATTGGGGAGCTTCCTCCTTCGAACGCCATATCTGTCACATCCATGTACCAGGGGCGCTGATCCAGCGGGGGATAGTTGGCGGCAGTATGGACGAGCTGTGGATCGCCTACCACCACCTGCACTTGCCCCGTGGCGGATATCGTGCCGATCAGGGAAGTTCCTGAACCGGGAGGTAGCCAATCCAGGGTGATGGGCAGCGTCCGTGTCGCAAACCATAGCAGGCCTGTGGTGTCGGCGCGCAGAACGCACATGCCTGAGAACCCCGGGTTTGCGCCAAAGTATTCGCTCCTTACCCAAGGCTCCCAGGCAGTGCTCCCCGCCTTGGGTGCGCGCAGCAGGGTTTGGTTTTCCTTGTCGTAGGCCAAGAGGTAGCCGTACGCGCTGGACAGCAGCTGGTATCCCCATGGGTATGTGACAGGCATCGAAGTCACCTGGCCTGCCGGTGTGACGGTACGCAGCGGCGTAGGGACCGACTGCGGCGGCGTACCGGGCAGTGGGATCTGAGCCCCCACTGCCACATACAGCGGGCCCGATGCTTCCGAGGTGGCGCGAGCTCCGCGTTCAAAATCAAACCGTGCTGCATCGCCCTGGCCGTCCGTGTGCCCGCGCTGATCGGCCAGGCCGACCCAGGGCTGCGGCACAGCGGTCGGTGTTTTCACCCTGTCCAGCACCAAGAGTACGCCGGGGCTCTCGAGGGAGGATTGGTCCAGAGGGCCCCGCCACGCATGCGCCACCAAGTGTCCGGTGAGGGGGTTGGACACCGCCGCATCCACCCGCCCTGGCAGCTGCCAGACGTCCGTACGCGTGCCATCCAGCGCGTAGTGGGCCATCGTGTTGAACGCAGCGTCAAAGCCCCAGTACATGTCGATGCTGCCTTTGACGGGCGCGAAGGGTTCGGCGTGGGCCACACTTCGCCAGTTGTTCGGCAGGACTTCCCAGAAGTATTGCCCTGACGAGGCCCTCGCCAGTTCCGCCCATTGCACGCGGTTGTTCTGAAAATCATCGGTAAACCTGCGCACTGCCCCAGTGGGGGAGGCGATCAAGCGGCTGTTATTGGGCACCGGCAGCAAGGAAACCACGGTTCCATCGGGGGCCAAAGTTCGCAGCGTGTAGTTGGCGGCGCCAGCATCGCGGTCCAGAAAGTACACCAGCCCATCGCCCGCCAGCAGCGGGTTCCCGAACCAGAGGATCTGCGCCGCAGGGCCTTTGCCATCCTGCATGGTGGTGGCGTTGGGTTGGCCTGCCAGCGTCACCAGCGTTTCATTGTCGAAGAACGAAACCACAGTGCCGGAATCGTCCAACGCAGCATGGGCGATCACGTACCGGTCTCGCGCATCAACGACCCCGAGAGTGACGGGCATCTGTTGGTTGAACGCAAAGTACGATAGCGTACCTTCTGCGGTGATCCTTCCTACTTTTTGTTCACGGCCGTACCTGCCAACGAACCAAAGATCGCCCTTGCTGTTGAAGGCATGCCCGGCCATCACTGGGGGCAAACGTGCATCGGTCAACACGCCTGGCAAAAATCCTGAGCCGCCCAATGCGCCCGCCATCAAACTGAGCGAGGCTGGCCCCGGCGCGGGACCGGGCGGTGGGGCTGGCGCGGGGGCGACCTCTCCCCCGCCACCGCCGCAGGCCGACAAACCAGAGGCCGTCATCCACAGGGCAAAGTGGCGGCGAGTGAGGGCAGAGGAAACCTTCTCGGTCGAAATGCGCATGGACAGTCTTGTGAAAGTTGAGAAATCACTGCTTATAAAACACCCCGGTTGCAAATGTGGAGGTTGTTACCAGGAGTTGCAGTGACGCGCGTGCCAGCTGTGAGCGCCGAGCACTGCGGGCACGCAGAGTGCGCGGGCGTTAGCGCGCGGGCTGCAGCATGATGATCGCCATGCCCGCCAGCGCCACCAGCACCCCCACCACATCCCAGAGTGTGGGCCGGATGCCATCGACCACCCACAGCCAGGCCAGCGCCGCGCCGATATAGACCCCGCCATAGGCCGCATACACGCGCCCCGCGCCTGTGGTGTCATGCAGCGTGAGCAGCCACGCGAACAGGGCGAGGCTCAGCGCTGCAGGGAGCAGCAGCCACATCGGCTTGCCCTGTTTGAGCCACAGCCAGGGCAGGTAGCAACCCACGATTTCAGCCAGGGCGGTGGCGATGAAGAGCAGCAAGGTCTTCATCATTGTTCGGGGCCGCGAAGGGCGGTGGATGGTGGTGCTTCTGGGCTGGTTGCCAGCCACTGGCGCAGCGCCAGTTCGCCCTTGGCGGTGAAGTGCACGACGCGCGAGCCCTGTGCCCGGTGCGCCCATCCGCCGTCGAACAGGCGCTGCAGCAACGCAGCGCCCAGCGCGCCGCCCAGATGGTGGCGGCGCTCGCTCCAGTCCAGGCAAGGGCGGCACAGCATGCGCCGCTGTTGCGCCAGTGCCGTGGTGTCAATGTCCACCTGGGCAAACCACTGCGCGCCTGCGGGCGTCACCGCTGCACCCTGGGGCGTGGCGTCCAGCAGCCCCTGGCGCACCAGGGCTTCGTAGAACTGCACGCCCACTTCACCGGCCAGGTGGTCGTAGCACATGCGCGCGCGGCGCAACGCGGGCTCGCGCGGGCTTGCGCGCAGGCGCACGGCACCGGCGCGGAAGGCCACGTTCATGAGCGATTCCAGCAGGTGCGCCACATCGCGATCAGCCAGCCGGAAGTAGCGGTGGCGGCCCTGGTGCTCGACGGTCAGCAGGCCCGCATCGAGCAGCTTGGCCAGGTGGGCACTGATGGTCTGCTTGGTCACGCCTGCCACCGCCGCCAGTTCGGTGGCCGTGAGTGCGCGGTCGGCCATCAGGGCCGTGAGGACTTCGGCGCGCGCGCTGTCGCCAATGAGCGCGGCAATGCGCGCGATGTGGGGGCCATCTTTCATGGTTCGATCTTGGGCGAACCATCGAAGGACGTCAACCGCCTATCGTGAAGCCCTGTCCACCAACGACTTTTGAACACCATGATCACCTGCTTTATCCGCTACGACATCGACCCCTTCCAGCGCGAGCTGTTTGCCGAATACGCGCGCCGCTGGGGCCAGATCATCCCGCGCTGCGGGGGCCACCTGATCGGCTATTTTTTGCCGCACGAGGGCAGCAACTACGAGGCCTGGGGGCTCATCGGCTTTGAGTCGCTGGCTGCCTACGAGGCCTACCGCGCCCGCCTGCGCTCCGACCCCGAAGGCCGTGCCAACTTCGCCATGGCGCAGGAAAAGCGCTTCATCCTGCGCGAGGAGCGCACGTTCACGCAGGGCGTGGAAGGCACGCTGGACCTGCCCGCACACCCACTGGAGATCAGCGCATGATGGCCGTCATTTTCGAGGTACAGCCCGCTCCGGGCCAGCAGGACGCTTATCTGGGCGCTGCCGCTGCGTTGCGGCCTTTGCTGGAGCAGATCGACGGGTTTATCTCCATCGAACGGTTCGAGAGCCTCAGTGCTCCCGGCAAACTGCTGTCGCTTTCGTTCTGGCGTGACGAGGAAGCGGTGGCGCAATGGCGCCAGATGGAAGCCCACCGCGCTACGCAGAAAGCAGGCCGCGAGCGGATCTTCGACAACTACCGCCTGCGCGTCGCCGCCGTGGTGCGCGACTACGGCATGCACGACCGCAATCAGGCTCCCGCAGATTCACGATCAGTGCACACCTGACGGGAGCCTGCGCTCCCGGCTACGACGGCCGTGCTGCCGGGCAAGCCTCGCCATGGCCGCGTTTCGAACTGTGGTGGTCTGCGCAAGCGCAGGAGAAAGGGGGCTGCCACCCAGATGTGCTGCTGGGTCAGCGCCCACCGGCGGCGGATGCGGAGACGGGAGAGATCCGCAGGAGGGGCAAGCCTTCAGCAAGGTGACACAGCGCCGCTCATGCTGCCCTGGCACAGGTGCAGGCTGATCCGCGCCCGGTTCAATAGCAGATCGCACAGCCACGCGTACACCAGCGCGATGTATGCCAGCTGCGCCCAGCCCACGTAGCTGCCGAACACGACGGTGTGCAGCCAGTTCTGGCCCCAAAGGTAGATGGCGCTGCTTGCCAGTGTGGCCAGAAGGAGGGTGGCGGTGGCCGGCACCAGCGATACCCCACCGGCACCGTGGGGTCGCCGCCATGCGGCCAGGCCCAGCAGGGCGAATGCCAGGGCATTGGCACCGCTGAAGATGCGCAATTCGCGCAACAGCTTTTCGGCCGTGTCCATGTAGGCGCTGCGGATCAGCGCATCGAGCTGGGCCTGCATCTGCTGCGCGGTGCCAATTTGCAGTTCCAGCCGTTGTTGCCGCCGTTTGCGGCACTCGCACGCCGGAATCCCCATCTCGGCCGCAATGGCCGCGACCCGGGCGGGCAGGCCCGCAGACAGCGCCTGACGCGCGGCGTCGATCTCCTGCTCCTTGCCGCGCAAGAAGACCCGCGCCTGGGCGCTCAGAAAGCGTTCGTCCAGGGCACGGAGCTTTTCGCCCGTCTTGTGCTCGATCTGCTGGCGGATCAGCTCGCGCGCACCGTGTTCAATCCAGGTAGGTTGCAGCAGCGATACCATGAGCAACCCGCCGAAGGCGGCGCTGCCCAGCAGGGACAGCAGGAGTACGAAAGAGCGAAACAAGGTGGAGATCTCCGATGTTCAGTGCAGCTTAGCTCTGCGCAGACCGCACGTCGGCACATCCACTTTCGAGTACCAGCCGGCCCAGTGCGGGCTCCATGAGCCGGTAGCTCAGCCGTTCGGCCACGCGCTCGGCACCCAGGCTTTCGTAGAACAGGATCCCCCGGGCGTTTGAAGCCTTCACAGGCCAGTCGATGCGGCGGCAGCCGTGTTCCATGGCATATCGGGCGAGCCCGTGCATGAGCGCCCGGCCCGCACCCTGGCTTCTTGCGGCCGAACTTACATACAACTCTTTGAGCTGGCAGTGTCTGCGCTGGTCCTCTGCAAATTCGACCAACGAATACACCAGCGAGAACGCCGCCAGGCCCACCACAACGCCATCGCTGCGCGAAGCCACCAGCAAACGCTGGGCGGAGCCGGGCGCCAAGAGGTTCTGGCGGAGATGCTCCATCACCACCTGCCGAGGGGGTGTGGCGCCTTGGTTGTAGAAGGCGTGCAGTTCGCACAGCAGGTCGACCAGTGATGCATGCTGGTGTTCGGCGACCAGCTCAATACGAAAGCGGTGTTTTGTGGGATGGGGGGCCTGCATATGGTTTTCTCACCAGGAAGCGTCTGCAACAGGACGAGCCGCGCATTCTGGCCCCTCCTGCGTGTCCAATGGCCATCGCATCACAGTCGGTACACGCCCTGCGGCGTGCTTCGCGCAGGGGAAAGTTGGTCAGGACTTCCGTGGGGCATGCCGACGGTGGGCGCGTGTTGTGTGTACCGCCTGCCTAGGCTTTCACCGCAATCACTTCCATACAGACGCGGTACCGCTGGCTGATGCCATAGCGCACGGGCTTGAAGCCACATTCGGCCAGCAATGCATACAGGCGGTCGCGGTCGAAGTTGTGATAGTGCTCGATTTCACCCCAGTACGGGTTCGCATTGCCGGCATCCAGTGCCTTCCAGACCATGGAGCCCGAGTTGGGCATGGAGATCAGCAGCACGCCCCCCGGTTGCAACAGTCGGTGGGCGGCATGCAGGCCTACCTTGGGATACGGCATGTGCTCCAGCACATCTGCCATGCTGATCACACTGGCGGGGCGAGACAGCTCGAACCCTTTGACATCCTGGCAATGGGCTGCCACGCCCCATCGGCGCAACTCTTCCACCGATTGCGGACGCAGGTCCAGGCCCACAGGCTCGAAGCCGTACTCGTGCGCCGTGAACAGAAGCGATGCATTGCCAAACCCCACGTCCAGCCACGTGCCGCCGGTCTGGTAGGGCAGCACTTTCTCAATCATCTGCGCAGACACATAGCGCTGCCGCTCCAGGTCATAGCCCACCACCTGGGATTCGTTGGTGCCACGGAAAACGATATTCAGCGCTGCTTCGGTGTAGTAGCCGCTGCGAAAAACATGCTGGCACGCCGCGCATTGGCTCCAATGCATGGTGCGAGAGAGTTCTTGGCTGTAGCGAGGGTGGTGGGAACAGTCCGCACTGCGCAGCGGACGAAAGGCTTTGCTCTCGCACAACGGGCATGCCTGGTAGTCGATCAACTCATTGGCCAGGACTGCGGGGGTGTTTGCTGGAGGCCTGTAAGTCACCGGCGCAGCTGGGAAGGAGTACTTGATCATTGCCTCATTCTAGGAGCCTGTGATCTGCGCATGAGGAGCGCCCTGGCGTCACGCCGAAATGCAAACGCCGCAAGCGCAAAGAGCACGGCCCACGAGACGAAAGCTCCGGTCAGTACGTGCAGAAGGTAGGCCGAGGCCCCGCCCTCGGGCACGAGCCAGTACACCACCGCAGTGGGAGTGATGTGGACAAGGAGTGCAGCCGTTTGGATGCCGGGCCACAGGTAGGTGGTCGAAGCCCATCCAGGCGGCAGGACCCCTCAGTGCCAACGCGCCGACAGCCGCCGAGAAACCGATACCGACCAGCACGACCAGCACAGCGGCGCGCAAGCCCTTCATGCGGCCAACCAACGCTGCACGGTTCCAGCGTGCCGCTTCCAGCAACCGATGGGAGCGGGGCGGAGCGCTGGGACAGATCGAGCGGCGTGAAAGCGAGCCGTGCACCACATATGCTATAAAAACAATAGCATTTCGCGCTTGTCAGACAAGCGCCAGGTGCCAAAAAACCTCCAATCCGAGCCGCGCCAGTCAGCGAGCCCGTTCACGAGGCGGCCCACTCACAGCGCAAAAATTTTCCCCGGGTTCAGGATGTTCTTCGGGTCCAGTGCCCGCTTGATGGCGCGCATCATGTCCACCGCGCCCGTGCCGGTCTCGTCCAGCAAAAAGCCCATCTTGTGGATGCCCACGCCATGCTCACCGGTGCAGGTGCCGCCCATGCTGAGGGCGCGGGCCACTAGCGTGTGGTTCATGGCTTCGGCCTTGGTGCGTTCTTCGGCGCTGTTGGGGTCGATGAGGTAGCCGAAATGGAAGTTGCCGTCGCCCACGTGGCCGACGAGGAAGTAGGGGATGCCGCTGGCTTCGACCTCGTCCACCGATTCGAGCAGGCAGTCGGCCAGGCGGCTGATGGGCACGCAGGTGTCGGTGCTGATGGCGCGGCAGCCGGGGCGGCTTTGCACGGCCGCGAAGTAGGCGTTGTGCCGGGCGGTCCACAGGCGGGTGCGTTCTTCGGGCGTGCTGGCCCATTCGAAGGCCTGGCCGCCGAATTCGCTGGCGATGTCCTGCACCATCTCGGCCTGTTCTTTCACGCTGGCGGGCGAGCCGTGGAACTCCATGAGCAGCATGGGTTCTTCGCGCAGATTGAGCTTGCTGTGCGCGTTCACCATGCGCACGGTGTGGTGGTCGATCAGTTCCACGCGGGCGATGGGCACACCCAGCTGGATGGTCTGGATGGTGGTGCGCACGGCAGCCTCGATGCTCGGGAACGAGCAGATGGCCGCGCTCACGGCCTCGGGCAGCGGGTACAGGCGCACGGTGATCTGTGTCATGACGCCCAGCGTGCCTTCGCTGCCCACCATCAGGCGCGTGAGGTCGTAGCCCGCGCTGCTCTTTTTGGCGCGGGTGCCGGTGTGGATGACTTCGCCGCTGGCGGTCACCACCTCCAGCGCCAGCACGTTCTCGCGCATGGTGCCGTAGCGCACGGCGTTGGTGCCGCTGGCGCGCGTGGCGCACATGCCGCCAATGCTGGCGTCGGCACCGGGGTCGATGGGGAAGAACAGGCCCGTGTCCTTGATGGCGTCGTTCAGCGCCTTGCGCGTGATGCCGGGTTGTACCGTCACCGTGAGGTCTTCGGCATTGATGCTCAGCACCTGGTTCATGCGGCTCACGTCGATGCTGATGCCGCCCTGCACGGCCAGCAGGTGGCCTTCAAGCGACGAGCCCGCGCCGTAAGGGATGACGGGCACTTCGTACTGGCTGGCCAGCTTCACCGCGTCGGCCACATCCTGCGTGCTTTCGGCAAACACCACGGCGCTGGGCGGCGGGGCCTGCAACGAGCCTTCGTCACGCCCGTGCTGCTCGCGCACGGCCTGGGCCAGCGAGCACTGCGCGCCAAAGCGGGCCTGCAGCGCATCGATGAGGGCCTGGGGCACGTCGCGCAGCTTGATTTCGGGCAGCAGGTGGGCGGCAGCGGTGGGGGCGTTCATGGTGTGTGTCTCCGGTGGGTGCGGTCAGTGAGAAGCATTCTAGGTTCGGCACCGCGGCCGGGCCCTGGTTGATCCAACTTGGGCCTGTGCGGGGATGCGGGTATTCACGGGCTTGTTGGTCGGCGCCTGAATAAATACATTACGTTCGAAATGTATATTGTGAAAACGCCATGAACCACCGTGTTTCCCCCAAGGCCGGGGTGCGCCGCACCCATGCCGAGCGCAGCGCCGCCACCCGCCTGCACCTGATCGCCACGGCCATCGACGTGATCCAGCACCGCAGCCTGGAGGAGATGTCCATCCACGAGCTGGCCAAGTCGGCGGGCATGACATCGGGCGCAGTGCAGCACCACTTCGAGTCGAAGGCGGTGCTGATGATGAATGTGCTGAGCGAGCTGATCGAGTCCACCGTGCGTTCGGGCGAACTCTGGCCCAGCCCCGCGCTGCCCGCGCGCGAACGGGCCGCGAAGTTTGTGCAGGCGGTGTGGAGCCTGGTCTATGCGCAGCCGCGCTTCGTCGTGGCCTGGAACATCTACCTGGGCTGCCGCAACCAGCCCGAGGTGCTGGGCCACATTGCCGAGCTGCGCCAGAGTGTGCAGGCGCGCATGCACGAAGGCTTTTTCACGGCCTTCCCCGAGCTGGCGGCAGAACCCGACCGCGATGGCCTGTTGGGCCTGGTGCTGTCGTCGCTGCGCGGGCTGGGGATGCTGCAACTGTTTGCGCCTGCACAGCCATCAGCGCCCGATGCCGTCCATCAGGCGCAGCTGGCCTGCCTGGCCGACTGGATCGCCAACCGGTGCGAGGCCGCAGCAGCCTCCGCGGGCACGCCCGGGAAGGTGCGCACGCGCCGCCGTTGACCCCATCAGATATCAGATGCCCCGCCGTGCGCGGGGCGCATCTGGCCTGCACGCCAAGTGCACGCACCCACACCCAACACCACCAGGAGACACACCATGACCTCTGCTTCTTTGCGCGCCCCGCGCACCCTCGCGCTCAGCGTGCTTGCCGGATTGGCCAGCCTGGCCGGTGGCGCCCTGGCGCAGCAGCCGGGCGGCTACCCAGCCAAGCCCATCCAGCTCATCGCCCAGCAACCGCCCGGCAGCGGCTCGGACGCGATGACGCGCGTGTGGGCCGACTGCGCCGCGCGCGAGTTGGGCCAGGCCGTGGTGGTGCAGAACAAGCCCGGGGCTAATGGCATCCTGGCCATCAACTACCTCAAGTCCCAGCCTGCCGACGGCTACAGCCTGCTGAGCATCGGCATGTCGCAGATGACGATCACGCCGTATGTCTACAAGCAGCCGCCGTATGACCCGCAACACGACTTTGATGGTGTGGCCGTGCTGGGCACGTCGCCCCTGGTGTTGGCCGTGCCGCCCGGCATGGGCATCGCCAGCCTGGCTGACCTGCAGAAGCTGGCGCGGTCCACGCCCGGCGGGATCAACTTTGGCTCACCGGGCAAAGGCAGCCCTGCGCACCTGCTCACCTCGGCGCTGTTGGACAAGCTGGGTGTGCCCGGCACCCATGTGCCTTTTGTGGGCGAGGGTGCGGGCCTGACTGCGCTCATGGGCCAGCAGATCCATGCGATGACGTTGGTGATTGGCACGGCGGCGGCGCAGGTCAAGGCGGGCAAGCTGGTGCCGCTGGCGCTGTTCGGTGCCCAGCGCTCGGCGCTGCTGCCCGATGTGCCTACCATCGCCGAGGCCCTGCCCGCCGCCAGCGATCTGGCGCGGCCTGCGTGGATTGCGGTGGTGGCCAAGGCGGGCACGCCGCCCGAGCTGTTGAACCGGCTCAATGCCGTCACCGAAAAATGCCGTGGTGGTGATGCGCAGTACAAGTCCCGCCTGGAAGCCATGAACGTCACACTGACCACTTCCACACCCGGCGATGCCCGCACCTGGGCGGCCCGCGATGCGGCCGTGTGGCGCCCGCTGATCGACAAGCTGGGCCTGGCCACGGAATGACGGCGGGCACAGCGGCGCCGCTGGTCACGCTGCCCCACGGCGGGCAGCTGCGCGGCCTGTGGGAGCAGGGCGTGCGCGTGTTCCGGGGTGTGCGGTATGCCCAGGCGCCGCGCGGCACTTTGCGATTTGCGGCGCCGGTGCCAGCGCTACCGTGGCCTGGCGTGCGCGATGCCACCGGGTTTGCGCCGATGGCACCGCAGCTGCCCCGCACGGCGCGTGCGGATGCACCCATGCTGGGGGGCGAAGACTGCCTGGCCGTCAACGTGTGGGCCCCGCCTGCCGAGCCCGGCGCCCGCCTGCCCGTGATGGTGTGGGTGCATGGCGGCGGGTTCTTTCGCGGGTCGGCCAGCGAGCCGTTGTACGACGGGGCGTCGTTTGCGCGCCAGGGCGTGGTGTTTGTGTCGCTGCAGTACCGTTTGGGCATCGACGGTTTCCTGCATTTCGAGGACGAGGCTGGTTCGCGGGGCGGCGCAGCGCCCGCCAATCGCGGCCTGCTGGACCTGTTGGCCGCGCTGCAATGGGTGCGCGAGCACATCTCCGCCTGGGGCGGCGACCCGGCGCAGGTCATGGCGTTCGGCCAGTCGGCCGGTGCGGGCGCACTGGCCTGTGTGCTGGGCATGCCCGCATCGCGTGGGCTGTTGCAGCGCGCCATCTTGCAGAGCCCGAGCGTGGCCTGCCAGACGCTGCAAGAGGCCGCCGCTGCACGCCGCGCCGTGGCTGCGCTGGCGGGGGTGGCGCCCTCCCTGGCTGCGCTGGGTGTGGCAGCCCCGCCTGCCGTGCTGCACGCGGTGCACCGCCTCGCGGCAGACCCGGCCCTGCGGCAGCAACACGGCCTGGGCATCCGCAACTTCTTTCCCCTGCGGCCCGTGGTGGACGGGCAGGTGCTTGTTGCGCCGCCGCTGCAGGCGCTGGCGCAGCAGTGGGCGGCGCACCCGCCAGACTTGCAGGTGCTGGTGGGTTGCAATGCCGAGGAGATGCGCCTGTACCACGTGCCGGGCGGCGCGATGGACCGCGTGACCGAGGCGCAGGTGCTGGCTTTTGCGCAGGAGGTGGGTTTGGGCGCGGACGCGGTGCAGGCCCTGCGCGCCACATTGCCGCCCACACACCCAACGCCCGGCGAGCTGCTGTGTGCCCTGCAGTCCGACTTTTACTACCGCGTGCCCGCCCAGCGCATTGCAGCGCTGGCCAGCCGCTGGGCCCGCAGTGCCCATGCCTATGAATTCGCCTGGCCTTCGCCGCAGTGGCGGGGGCGCCTGGGGGCGGCGCATGGGGTAGAGCTGCCGTTTGTTTTCGGCAACCTCCACACCGCCACGGGGCAGGAACTGACAGGGCCCAGGCCACCCACCGCGCTGGCTGCGACCATGCACCAGGGCTGGGTGGCGTTTGCACAAAGGGGCGACCCCGGATGGGCGCCGTACGCGGGCGTGCAACCGCTGGTTCAGCGGTTCGATGTGGCGTCGCCTGCGTATGCGCCCCACCCGGAGCCTGTGCGGCTCTCGCTGTGGGACGGTCTTCTCTGACAAAGTAGCCGCCGAGGTAGCTGCAGAGGTAGATGCCGGAGCGGTGGCTCGCTACACTGATCCGGCGTCTTGTTGACTACTTCAAACAGAGGGGGTTGCCATGGCTTCAGCCAATGTGGGGGATTGCCTGTCGGGTGCCTGGGGCATCTTCAAGAACAACGCCATCACCCATGTGGTGTGCACCTTGCTGGTGATGGTGGTGGCCAGCATCAGCGCGGGCCTGCTGGCCGGGCCCATGGTGGTGGGCTATATGCGCATGATCGAGCGCGAGGCGCGCGGCGAATCGGTGCAGATCGGCGACATCTTCCGGGGCTTTGACGACTTTGTGCCCGCGTTTGTGGCCGGGCTCATCAGCTCGCTGGTGGTGTCGCTGGGCTTCATGCTGTGTTTCATCCCTGGCCTGCTGGTCATGGCGCTGCCCCCGGTGGCGCTGTTCCTCGTGGCGCGCGGCGAGCGCGATGGTGTGGCCGCCTTCAACCAGGCCTGGAGCATCGTGACGAAGAACCTGGGCTCGGCGTTTTTCTGTTCACTGGTGCTGGGCATCGTGGGTTCGCTGGGCTTTTTGCTCTGCGGCGTGGGCGCGCTGCTGACGCTGCCGCTGTCAACCATCGGCTCTTACTACATGGCGCGCCAGCTGGTGGGCGATGAACCGGTGGCGCTCCCTCCCCTCTGACCCCGGGCCTGTAGTGGTGCCGGTGAGCAGATCGCCCGCCTGGCAGCCGCTGGACGGGAACGCTCGGCGGCTGCGGCTGGCGTTCGGCCTGGGCTGGCCACTGGCCATGGCCGCCACGCCCTGGTGGCTGGGGCAGGGCGGGCTGGGCCTGGGCTGCGGGTTCCGCGCG
Organism: Acidovorax sp. FG60; assembly: GCF_057808995.1. NCBI lineage: Bacteria > Pseudomonadati > Pseudomonadota > Betaproteobacteria > Burkholderiales > Comamonadaceae > Acidovorax > Acidovorax sp. FG60. The sequence goes on along the minus strand of NZ_JBMDJC010000003.1, from coordinate 275,468 downwards.
CTGACGGGCATGCCCTGCCCGCTGTGTGGCGGCACACATGCGTGTGCGGCGCTGGTGCAGGGCGACTGGGCGGCCGCCTGGGCCGCCAACCCGGGCGCGGTGCTGTTGCTGGTGTGGCTGGTGCTGCTGGCGGGCCAGGCGGTGGTGGAAGGCACGCTGGGCCACCGCCGCACGGTGCGCTGGCCGTGGTGGCATCCGGCAGTGCTGGTGGCGGTGGGCGGCGGATTGCTGCTGCCCTGGCTGCTGCGCCTCGCGGGGCTCGCGTAGCCGGGTGCCCAGCCTTCTTTTTCGTTCTTCTTTCTCTATTCCTTTCCAACTTTTCGGGCACGCGCGTGCACCGCTTGTGATGTGCGCGCACCACTTGCATGCAAAGCAGCGTGTCCGTGGTGCCAGGGAACCGCCCGGTGCACAGCCTCCGTGCGCCAGACTGGTGCATTCGGCTTGTATACCAGTTGGCACGGAACCTGCGTAACCGCAGGCAATGACCACCGCCACCGAGATCAGCAACCGCATCATCGAAGCCGTGATGGCGCAAAAACTCGCGCCCGGCTCCCGCCTGGGCGAGCAGCAACTGGCCATGCTGTTCGACTGCAGCCGCACCATCGTGCGCGAGGCGCTCACGCGGCTGGCCACGCGGGGCATCGTCACCGTCAGCGCCCGGCGCGGCTGGTATGTGATCGAACCCTCGCAGGACGAAGCGCGCGAGGCCTTCGAGGCGCGCCGCGTGATCGAACTGGGCCTGCTGCACCAGCTCAAGGTGGTGGACAAGGCCGCGTTGCGCCAGCTCAAAAGCCATCTGCAGCGCGAAAAGGCCGCGCTGGCGGGCACCGACGTGGGCATGCGCAGTTTTCTATTGGGCGACTTCCACGTATGCCTGGCTGAATGCCTGGGCAACAGCCTGCTGGCCGACACGCTGCGCGACTTCACGGCGCGCACCACGCTCATCGCCATGCTCTACCAGTCGTCGCACGATGCGGCGCAGAGCTGCGCCGACCACGTGCGCATCGTCGAGGCGCTGGAGGCAGGCGACATTGCCCGCGCCGAAGCACTGATGTCCGAGCACATCGGCACGGTGCAGTCGGCCCTGCGCCTGCAGGCCAGCAGCGACCCGCTGGCCGGGCTGCGCGATGCGCTGGCACCGGTGCGCAAGAGCCCTGCACAAGCCACCCCACCAGCCCGCGCGCGCAAGCCCCGCGCTGCCCCCAAGAGTTCCACCCCCCCAGCGTCTGACCCAGACGCCCCTGTCGACGCATCCACCTACCTAGGAGCCCTGCTATGACCACCGTCCGCACCGTCACCTCGTCCACCCGCCGCCTGACCCTGGGCGTGTTCGCCGCCGCAGGCCTGTCTGCCGCCCTGATGGCGCCTGCCGCCCACGCGCAGAACGCGCTGGACAACATCCTCAAGGCCAAGGAAATCAAGATTGCCATTCCCACCGACTACCCGCCCTACGGCTTTGTCGGCACGGACCTCAAGCCCCAGGGCCTGGATGTCGAGATGGCCAATTACATCGCCACCAAGCTGGGCGTGAAGGTCGAGCTGATCCCCGTGACCAGCGCCAACCGCATCCCCTACCTGCAGACGCAGAAGGCCGACCTCGTCATCTCCACGCTGGGCAAGAACCCCGAGCGCGAAAAGGTGATCGACTTCACTGCGGCCTACGCACCGTTCTTCCAGGCCGTGTTTGCGAGCAAGAGCCTGAACATCAAGAGTTTTGCCGACCTCTCCGGCAAGAGCGTGGCCGTGACGCGTGGCGCCATGGAAGACCAGGAGCTGGCCAAGGTCGCGCCCCCCGGCGTGGACGTGAAGCGTTTTGAGGACCACGCGGCCAGCATCTCGGCGTTCGTGTCGGGCCAGACGCAGGCGATTGCCACCAGCGCATCAACGGCCGGGACCATCATGGTCAAGAACCCCAACCTGCAGACCGAATACAAGCTGCTACTGAAAGACAGCCCCAACTTCATCGGCGTGGCCAAGGGCGAGGACAAGCTGCGTCTGCGTGTGAACGAAATCATTGCCGAGGCGCGCAAATCCGGCGACATCGACAAGATGTCCAGCAAGTGGCTGGGCCGCCCTGCGGGCGATCTGCCCCTGTAATCGCTGTTGTCGCCCCTGCTGAAAGAACCGAACAGGACCGTGGCGTGACAAGCGCCACAGGGCATTCGCACCATGCTGATTGCGCTTGACTTTTCTGCCGTGCTGTCCTCGTGGCCGTTGCTGGTGCGCGGCGTGCTCTGGACCATTGGCCTGACCATCGTGGGCACCGTGCTGGGCCTGCTGCTGGGCACGGCCTGTGCCTGGGCACGCGCCCGCAACCTCGGGCCGCGTGCACTGCCACTGCGCTGGGCGGTGGCCAGCTATGTGGAGCTGGTGCGCAACACGCCCTTCATCGTGCAGCTGTTTTTCCTGTTCTTCGGGCTGCCCGCGCTGGGGCTCAAGCTCTCGCCCGAGTTCGCCTCCGTGCTGGCCATGGTGATCAACCTGGGCGCGTACTCGGCCGAGATCATCCGCGCGGGCATCGAGGCCACGCCACGCGGCCAGATCGAAGCCGCGCACAGTCTGGCGCTGACGCCGGGCCAGACCTTCCGGCGCGTGGTGCTGCCGCCTGCGCTGCAAAAGGTGTGGCCTGCCATGGTCAGTCAGATCATCATCGTGATGCTGGGATCGGCCGTGTGCGGGCAGATATCCACGCCCGAACTGAGCTATGCCGCCAACCTGATCTCCAGCAACACCTTCCGCGCGTTCGAGGCCTTCATCCTGGCCACTGCCGTGTACCTGTTGCTGTCCATGGCCACGCGCCGATTGCTGACGTGGATCGGCGCACGTTTTCTGGTGGGGAGATAAGCCATGGTGGACTTTTCCTTGTGGGACATCCTGCGCAACCTGCTGCTGGCGGCGCGCTGGACGGTATCCCTGTCCCTCATCGCCTTCATCGGTGGCGGCCTGGTAGGCCTGCTGCTGCTGGTGCTGCGCTTGTCCAAGGTGCGTGGCACCGAGCGTTTGATCGGTGCCTATGTGCAGGTGTTCCAGGGCACGCCGCTGCTCATGCAGCTGTTCCTGGCGTATTTCGGCATTGCGCTTTTTGGCATCAAGACCTCACCATGGACGGCCGCGGCCCTGGCGCTGACGCTCTACACCAGCGCCTACCTCACCGAGATCTGGCGCGGCTGTGTGGCCTCCATCCCCAAGGGCCAGTGGGAGGCCGCGCAGAGCCTGGCACTCAACTTTGGCGAGCAGCTGCGCCATGTGGTGCTGCCCCAGGCGCTGCGCATCGCGGTGCCGCCCACGGTGGGTTTTCTGGTGCAGGTGATCAAGGGCACGGCGCTGGCGTCGGTCATTGGGTTTGTCGAGCTGACCAAGGCGGGCAGCATGATCTCCAACGCCACCTACCAGCCGTTTCTGGTCTACGCCTGTGTGGCCCTGCTGTACTTTGTTTTGTGCTTCCCGGTAAGCCTGGTGGCGCAATCGCTTGAAAGGAAACTCCATGGCAACCGCCGCTGAAGCCACCACGGCTACCCCCACTCCCGCCCACGATGGCATCGTGGTGAGCGATCCACCCATCGTGGACATCACGGCCCTGCGCAAGTCTTACGACACCAACGAAGTGCTCAAGGGCATCGATCTCAAAGTGCAAAAAGGCGAGGTGATTGCCATCATCGGAAAAAGCGGCTCGGGCAAGAGCACGCTGCTGCGCTGCGTGAACGGGCTGGAGGTTTTTCAGGAAGGCGCTCTGAGCGTCAACGGCAAGAAACTCATGCACGACAGCCCCACTGCCATGCGGGAGTTGCGCCAGCAGGTGGGCATGATCTTCCAGAGCTTCAACCTGTTTCCCCACCTGAGCGTGGGCCGCAACATCATGCTGGCGCCCACGCTGGTGAAGGCGCGTGATGCCAAGACGGCAGAAGCGCAGGCGCGCAAGCTGCTCGAACGTGTGGGTCTGGCCGAAAAGTTTGACGCCATGCCCGACCAGCTCTCGGGCGGGCAGCAGCAGCGCGTGGCCATTGCGCGCGCGCTGGCCATGGAGCCGCAGGTGCTGCTGTGCGACGAAATCACCTCGGCGCTGGACCCCGAACTGGTGGGCGAGGTGCTGCGCGTGGTGGAGTCGCTGGCACTGGAAGGCATGACACTGATGATGGTCACGCACGAGATGGCGTTTGCCCGCAAGGTGAGTGACCGCGTGATCTTCATGCACCAGGGCCGTGTGCATGAAACAGGTGCGCCCGCCGAGCTGTTTGGCAACCCGCAGACGCCGGAGCTGCAGCAGTTCCTGTCGTCGCTGCACGACTGACCCAAAACAAAGCCCGCCTGCGGTCTGGAGAGTTCCAGGGCAGGCGGGCCCGCAGGCCCCAATGGCCCGCTACATCCCAGAGGCCACCCGGAGGCTGGTACCCATGCCAGGTCCAGGCGCCTCACAAAAAAATCAGGACAGAAGGCCTTTCTCGAATTCTGAGGGTGACAGTGCGCCGCTCTGGTCCTTGTCCAGTTCCTTGAAGCGCTGGCTGATGGCCGGCAGCTGGGTCGCTTCCTTCTCGGTCAGCTGGCCGTCCTTGTCGAGGTCTGCGCGGTTGAATGCCGTGGTGGCCGCCCTCGATGGGTTGCCGGTGCCGGGGCCATACGAATATTTGGAGTCCGCCTGGGGTGCCGTTTTACTGGCTGGGGCGGGCTGGGGGGATGCCGAAGTGGTCTGTGCTTGCAATGCGCCCGCGCCGCCCAGGGAGATGGCGGCGAAAAGCATCACGCTGCGCGTGTCGAACGAATAGGTGCGTCGTTGCAGTGCTTTCATGGAAGCTAAGCTCCTTCGAAGTTGAACAGGGTTGCATTGCACCGCAGCACGGTGGTGAAGGCCAGCACTCTTGCCTGCTGTTGCCCAGGTCAACATTTCCCAGCGTGGTGTAACCCGGCAGTACCGGCACATGTAGTTTTTGCGGGTGGATGTAGCCAGAAGTAGCTCGCAGGTTGCCTGCAGCCCTGGCATCGGTGAGAAAGGCTAAGGCGGCATGCCCACGGTGGCGCTTGTGTGCAGGATGACCGGCAGGCCCGTGTACGTCCTACAAGCGACGGACGTGCGCGCCAAAACAATGAATCCAAGCAATTCGCTTGTTCTGGTGTTTTATCGAAGGAGCCTTTCATGCAAAAGCAAACCATCCTCGCCGCTTTGGCCACACTGGCGTGCACCGCCGCCTTGGCACAAGCCCCCGCCAATGTCACCGCGCGTCCGCCTGCAGAAGTCAACCCCACCGCATCGGGCGGCGCTGCGGCTGCCAATGCCCAGAACAAGGTGGACATGCGCAGCAGCCAGAGCAGCGCTGCACCCGCCAACCCCACCGCGGGTGACGGCCGTGCCGCCCCTGTGGCCGAGATCAACCCCAGTGCAGCAGGCGGGAAGGCCGCAGCCACCGCACAGACGCGTGTCAATGCACGCTTGATGGACAGCAATGGCGACGGGATGGTGTCGCGCAAGGAGTGGGACACCTACCATGCGAACGCCTGGAACACCCTGCAGCCCACGAACACGGGCGTATCCACCGCTGACATTGACAAGCTCAACCGCACCCCCATGACCCACTGATCGGGCCGTGCGTAGCCAACGGGTTCGAACCAACGCCCCTGCATGTGATGGCAGGGGCGTTGGTCTGTCTGGGCAGCGCGGAGCACGGTGAAGCCATATCGCAATGTGGCTTCTTGTGCGGAGAGCAGGGTGATAGGTCCCCTCCCACCGCAGTGGACCTGGGTGGCGGAGAATCTGCGAATTCTTCCACCGCATGCGGCGCCCCTGCCACCTGCGCTCCACCTTACCGAGGCACCCCATGGGCAACCGACTCACACAGATCGCCACGCGCACCGGCGACGCCGGTACCACCGGACTGGGCAACAACCAACGCGTTTCCAAAAACAGCCTGCGCATCCATGCTCTGGGCGACGTGGACGAACTCAACTCCCACATCGGCCTGCTGCTGTGCGAACGCGTTCCCGCCGATGTGCGCGAGCTGCTTGTCGAGGTACAGCACCAGCTGTTCAACCTGGGGGGCGAGTTGTCGATTCCCGGCTACGAACTGCTCAAGGCCGAGGCGGTGCTGGCGCTCGACGAGGCGCTGGCCCACCACAACGCGGCGCTGCCCCGGCTGCAGGAGTTCATCCTTCCCGCAGGCACCCGCGCCGCCGCGCAAGCTCACGTCTGCCGCACCGTGGCGCGCCGCGCAGAGCGTGTGGTGGTGGCGCTGGGCAACGAAGAGGCCATCAACGACGCACCTCGGCAGTACCTCAACCGCCTGTCCGACCTGATGTTCGTGGTCGCCCGCGTGCTCAACCGCATGGACGGTGGCGATGACGTGTACTGGAAAAGCGAGCGCCTGGCGCAGCAGAATGCTACTGAATAGATAGCTGTTAGCGCTTGATGGTCGTGCGGTAGCGGCCAATTTCCCTTATATTTCCACTGCCTTTTGCAACTGGCGCGCCCCAGGCCAGGACCGCCGCGCAAGGGCCGCCCCGCCGCGCTGGCGGTGTCCCCCTTCCCGAATCGCGCAAGCGATTCGAGAGAAGGGGGAAGGCGCACAGCGCCTCAGGGGGATGATCTCTACCGGGGCGCGAGGATCGCCATCGTCAGCCGCGACACGCAGGTCAGCTCACCCGCTTCGTTGTGCATATCGATGTGCCACACATGCGTGGTGCGGCCAATGTGCACGGGCCGTGCCGTACCGGTCACCCAGCCGCTGGTGGCAGAGCGCAGGTGGTTGGCGTTGATGTCCAGGCCCACGGCGCGGTAGCCCTCGGGCAGGGTGTAGTAGGCGCCGGTGGAGCCCAGCGACTCGGCCAGCACCACGCTGACCCCGCCGTGCAGCAGGCGAAAGGGTTGCACGGTGCGGTGGTCCACGGGCACCCGTGCACGCAGAAAATCGTCACCCACCTCGACAAATTCAATGCCCAGGTGCTCTACGGCGGTGTTGCGGTTGGCGGCCTCCAGCAGGGCCAGGTCGATGGGTTTTTTCCAGATGGGCATGGTGTTCAACGGGCGTCAGAGCCGGGTCAGTACGAGCCGCGATTGTGCCTATGGCCCGCGGTGAGCAGGTGGAGCTTCCTGCGTACGCTCTCAGCTTTGCTGTATGCCCTCTGTCAGTGCGCTCACTACGCAAGCGGCGTTACCAGGGGCGGCCGATGACAAAACGCACGGGTTGGCGCACGGTCTCCATGTCTTCGTACAGCTCGGCCTGCAGTTCGCCGCGGGTGAAGGCTGTGTCGATATTCCACGTTTGCTGGTGTTCGTTGTTCATACGCGCCCACGCGCCGCGCTCGGCTTGCACCACTTGGCCGGAGGAGAGCTTGAAGGACAGTGTCTTGATGCGCAGCAGCGTGTCATTGCCCTGGAACTGGACGCTCTTTCCCTCCACCTTGAACTGCTTGATGTCTACCCCGCCCAGCTTGATGGGGCCTGGGCGGTCCGGGTCGAAAACCTGGGCCGCTTTTGTGGTCCGCTTGGCCACGCTGAGGGGGACCGTCCCTTCGAAGATCAGTCCGGTCACCGCCTTGTCGGGCAGCCGGTTGAGGGTCAGTGCGAAGCTGCGTGAGCGAGCGTCGGTTGAAAATTTCGGAAAGCTGGCGATGTCCGCCTGACCCAGGCTCTGGGTGGTTTTGTCGGGGAACACCGCCGTCACTCGCACGTCGCCTTTGTCAAAGAACGAGTTCGTCCACTGGGTGAAAAGACCGGAGCGCGTGGTGGCAATAGCGTTGACCTCCACCTTTTCCATGTCGCCGGTGGCAGCAAACGGAACCAGATTTTTGTCTCTGCCAGGAGGGGCCTCGATAAAAGTCACGCCCAGGATTTTTACGTCAATGGGGGCCTGCGCATACACCTGAAAGCTGCACGCCACCAGGGCGGCCCCAATCATCCGAGGCAAGGTCAACAATGCGAGATTTTTCATGCAATCGATCACTGAAGATGGTCGTGGCCTCGGCGGTGACACACCACAGAGGCTTGTGTGGAGCCGAAGTTTCTCCCTCTCTTCGGCCGGGGCATTGTGCAGTATGCGCAGCGGATAGATGCTGTGCATGCAGAAGCAATTGCCAGACAACAACCCTCTATAGTCGGTCCAAGGAAAGGGCGTTACAGACGCCTAACACAGCTGACACGGCATGGTTCGGACGATCAATCCTCAGCCCACAAACTTGCCGTTGGCGCCCATCACCCCCAGGTCCAGAAAGCGCGAGCCCACATACGGCGCGCCGCCGGCGTAGTCGATGGACAGGCCACCCAGGTCGCTGCTGCGGATACCGGCCAGTGCGCTGCGCAACTTGGCGCGGGTGAGCTCACGTCCGGCGCGTTCCAGGCCTTCGGTGAGCACGCGGGCATTCACATAGCCTTCAAAGCTGCGGGCCGAAAACTCCTGGTAGCCCAGCGCGCGCATGGCCTTCTGGTAGTCGCGCACCACGGCCACACTCGTGCGGGCCGCGTCGGGCAGCACCATCGACAGCGCAATGCCCGAGGCCTTGCCGCCCAGCTGGCGCAGGTTGTCGCCCGACAGCGCCACGCTGGTGGCGGCCAGCGGCGTGCTGGACGACACCTTCTTGAACTCGTTGACCAGTGTGGCGGTAACGTCACCTGCGGTTCCGAGAATGAAGCGCGCCGCGATAAATGCGGTGCTTGAAGCGCGATAAATGCACTTCCATTCCGCTTTCGCAGCACGAAACAAAATTGCAGTTTAGAACAGCCCGACCGGTTAAGTCTTCCGCTACACCTCCCCCGAAGAGTTGGCGAGGGTCGGGGCTGGGCCTTCAATGGCGCCGTCGCGCACAAACACCCGTGCCCCCAACGTTGTTTCCCCACGCACCTGCAGGCGCCCTCCACCTGGCAGCGTGACGGTGGCCACGCCCGAGCTGATGGACGTCACAGTTCCCACTAGCAAGAGCCTGGGCGGCAGCAGCCCCAGGAAGTCGAGATACGCATTACTCATGGGTTTCCACCCGAATGACCTGGCGCAGGGTCGGCCGATTCCAGTTCAGGCCAACCCCTCGGACGATGCCCATCACCTCCTCATCGCCCTGGTAGCGGATGAACTTGCCCGGCATGATCACGCCCGTCTCCGGCCGCACCTGCATGCTCAGGGAGATCAGCGCTTGGCTCCCGGTGTCGCTCAGCACGGCCCGCGCGCGCTGGCGCTGGGCTTCCGCATGGGTGATGAGCGCATGGGTGACCTGTGGAGCCTCCTTGTCGCCCGCCGTCCCTGCCCGCTTCCAGGGGCCGAACACGCCCGCTGCGATGCCGCCCACGTGCACCTGGTTGTAGACGGGCTTGTCGACGTAGTCCGTGGAGACCACCTCGGCGGCCGTGCGCGGGATCACAAAATCCGGTGTGACGCTGCCCCAGTCCCAGGGCGCGGACGGGTAGCGCGGCAGGATGCGCAGCACCGCGTCGCTGTTGTGCGGCTGCACATACCCACCAGCAGCGGTGGCGATGTCATTGATCGCGTTGATGTAGGTGCCCTGGAAGGTCCAGGCGCCACCTGGCACGAACCAATCCGTCAGGCCCCAATCCACATCCCAGCCCATGGGCACACCGTTGATCGTGAGCACCTCGGCCGCGAGCTGCTGGGCGGTCCGATTGGCCTCGTTCCCAAAGTTCATGACGGGCGCATAGGGCTCATCCAGGATCGCCGCCTTGCCCCGGCCTGAGACAGTGAAGCGCAGCTCGGGCAGAAACCGCTCGTCCTTGGCCCGGTTCTCCAGCAGCAGCCTGAACGCCACGCCATTGACCACAACCGCCAGCTCGGCCGGGCGCCCGGAGCTGTCGCGGCCGAGGTGGTTGCGTGCGCTCTCATGCAAAGAGGCCTCCCAGTTCCACGTCCAGGAGCCTTCGTCCAGCGACATCGTGAACCCCAAGGCGTGCAAGACCGCGCCGGTATCTACCCGGTGCAGCGTGACAGTGTTGAAAGCCATGTAAACCCTCCTGCGTTGGACGACCACCGGGCCTGGCTCAGGCGGTGGCTGGTGCCGTTCACAAACAAAAACCAGCGGCATCCCAATGCCCGCCTCTTCCGTAAAGACCAGCCGCACGGGTAGCGAAGGCACATAACAAGGATCTGGCGCCGGTGGGTCCACTGGGCGCACCCAGCGGCCGGTCGGCGGACGCATTGCCTGCTGATACCGGACCCGCAGGTACATGCGGACAGGGTCGCCATCGGACTCCGCCTCGGTGAACCCGGCGCGGACCGGCACGCCCTGCTGATACCGGGACTGGAGCCAGGCCCTCGGGGCGCGTGAGGCCTGTTGATACCGAATGGCAACGGGCCAAGTGCGAACACGCTCGGCCTCCTGGTACTGGGCCCGAACCCTGGTGCTCAAGCGCTCAGCCTGCTGCCACGCCATTCGCAGCGGCCAGGTGTCCGAAGCGATGGCCTCCTGGTAGTTCACGGCCAACCACGCACGCACTGAGCGGTCCGCGCTGGACCAAGCGACCGCCAGGCTGCGCACCACCGCCTCGGCCTCTTGCCAGCGCGCCCTGCAGCTCACGCGCAGCGGCACAGCGCTTTGCCAAGCTACGATCAATTCCGATGCCACCGGGTCACCCTCCGACCAGCCGCTGCTCAGCGAGGCCACGATGGGGCGCGGTGTGTTGCTCTCATAGTGGGCATTGACGGTGCCGCCCAGGCGGGTGATATGCGCCTGCAGGGTGACCGTGACATCGGGCGGCGGCGGGACGTCGTCGTCCACTTCCCCGAACACCAGGCGCAGCGGGAATCCGTCCGCCAGCGATGGCGCTGAGAAGATGAGGCGAATCGGCTCCATCGTCAGCTCAGGGCCGTGGTGCCCAGTTTGAGACGGCCACCAGCCAAAAGGCGAGTTCCAGTCAACCCGGGAACCTTGAAAGGCCCCGTGCCCGCTTCGTCGGTGACCGCTCCGCTACCCAGCAGCTTGTTCTCATAGCTGTACCAGACAGCCGATACCGCAAAGCCGGTGGCCAAGATCAAATCACCCAGCGGGTCCGCTTGGGCCAGCACGAGCTGGTCGTCCACGATCTCACCACAGGGCGACGCCAGCACCAGCACGGCCAGCGTGACGTTGCTCGCGCTCAAGTAATGCAGGCGCGACGCGGCACCTCGCGCCAGCAAGCCTTCCAACATTGCCACGGCCCCATCCGGCGCCATCACCAGCTCGCTCATTCAACAAACTCTCATTCAACAAACTCCGGGTGGCCCTGCGGCTTGATGCGGTCGGCGATCACTGCCCGCATGCCAGTTTCTGGGTAGATGGCCGTCGCCGTGTACGTGAAGTTCTCGTCGACAAACTCAAACACGCCCACCCCAGTTGGGCTCCAAACCTGGCGGATCACCTTGCCGTCAATGTCGCGCTCGAGCCGGACCGTTGCGGCTTGCGGCAGGTAGGTCTTTGGGTCGGTGCGCGGCAGCACTTCCCTCACCACCTCAAACGGTATGCGGCCTATGCCGGGGCAGATCAGCAAATCCTTGGTCTTCAACGGCTTGTGAGCGTTGCCTGGCAAGGGGCGAAGAATGCCGGTCTTGGTGGCCGAGACGAATCGCCCAAGGCCATAGCACTGGTGCTCGATGTACTCAGGGCTTGGGCCGGTACCCGTGGTCACATCCCCGCCATGGAGTTGCAGCGCAGTGGGCCAGCGCGCAATGGTGGTCCTTGCCCCCACGACGATGCCATCCACGTTTTGTGGCGTTGGGAAGGTCCAGGTCAGGACTACCGACTCACCGCCCGACGCCCAGTAGCAGCCGGTGCCGGTGTTGTCGTCTTTCAGATTCGCCAGCGCCCCGCTGGGCGCGGCACTGGCAGTCAGTGTGGCGGCGGCATCGACGCGGGTCGTGCCGTTGTAGAGATGGAACTCCGAGATCTCCAAGGTAGCTGGAGTGGCGGCAGTCAACGCCAGAGCGCGCCAATACTTGTGGGCGGCCATGGCTTATCTCCAGGGGCCGGTGATATCAATAAGCACCGCCTTCAGACCTGAGTTTGCGTTCACCGTCGACAAGCAGAACGTCGAGACAAACGACCGCCCATCCGGCATGTCCAGAATTGCATGCACATCGATAAGCTTTTCAGCGCTGGGGCATGGCCCAAATTGCACACCAGGGAACGATGCTCGGGGAAACGATGCGGTGGTGTCGTGGTACAGCACACGGCCCGTGGGTATCGCGCCAGTGATGGGGTTCGGGAGGTCTGTGAGGAAGCCCATGTTGAGGTCGCAATGGGTAGCACCACGCACGGCGGTTCCGGCGCCCGACACGCCGCGTGGAACTGCGACAAGATAGTCAGAAGACCAGTAGTCCCAGACGTAGGTGCCTCCGGCAGCCGCCCAGTTGCTGTCTACACCGCCAGCAATCACAGTTGCAAACGGGTCACCGCCCGGGCTCTCGGGAACCAAGTCACCGAAGACCAATGCCTGATGAGCCCGCGCGTTCCCGCTGTAGTAGTTGAAAGACGACTGCACACAGAGGTAGAACGTGCGGCCGTCCGATGCAAACAGGTACGGCGCATTGCCGGTGCCTGCCGGGTCTTCGTCCTTGCCCCAGTAATAGCCGCCGTTGAGCTGCGCGGCCGAAGGAAACAGTCCCGTGCCTGTGGAGATCGCCGTCATGTTTTCGTAGCCCACCGCCCGCGCATAGTTCGCGGTGGTGTCATTGATGCGAAGGTACTGGCCGTGCGCGGCCGGGTGGGCCGACTTGTAGGCGGCGAGGTTCGTGCCCGAGAAAGGCTTGTTGAACCCGGCCGGTGCCATCTTGACCGTGATGGTGCCCGTGGCGGTGCCGTCCGCTGCCGCCGTGGCCCACTTGATGACGTTGGGCGCCACGGCTGTCACTTTCTGCTCACCGTTTAAAGCCGTGAGAGCGCCTGTTACGCCATCCACCAGCACTACCGCGTGTTTTGCGGCTGCGTGGTCGGTCGGAAACGTCGCTGTGGCCACGCCACCCGCTACGACAACGCTGGAGGCGGTTTGCAGGCCCCAGCCATTGACCAGCAGGGCGTCCAGCAGGGCAATCAACGCACCGGCCGTGCGGGGCAGCGTGGGCGCGCCGGGCATGCTGCTGCGCGCCCATTTGACAGATGTATCTACAGGTGATGCCATGGTGCTATGCCTCGATCAGGGGCGCTGCGTGTCGCCGCGCGCGTGGACAGAAAACTCATAGTCAATGCCCGAGTCCGGGCCTTGTTGAATGACCCGCACGAAGGGCACTGATGCCAAAGCGCCTTCGGTGTTGGGCCGCAGCACGTTGCCTGCCACCCAGCCTGCCCCCCAGCCCGCTGCGGGGATCGTCAGGTATGGCACACCCGTGTTCGGGTTGATGGGCGAGCAATCGACGGCGGTGCTCCCCGTGCCGATCTCGCCGAACTCCTCGCTGATGATCCGAAACGAGGTGCTGGATGTGAACCAAAAAGCCAGCCGCTGGGTCGATGCCCCGGCATTGGTGACCACAATAGGGAAGTCCCGGTCGTTGTAAGTGCCTGTGGCGGGCGGTCCCTCGGGTTCATCCTTCCAGGTCACCCCGTCCCAGGTGAACTGGTCAAACAGCAGCGAGACGCGGGCGTACATGTCGCCGATCAACAGCGCGCTGCTGATGTAGGTGCCCTCCACGGGGTAATCATGGGTAAGCTGCTGCTGAAACCGGATATGCCCGCTCACCTGGGCGTCGGCGACCACACCGGCGTCCTCAATGCGATGCTCCACGGTGACAGGCTGGCTGTAGCCCGTCACATCGTTGAACTCCACCAGGCCAGTCTCAAGGTCTGCGGTGAAACCGGTATGGATCGCCACACCGTCATGCCCCAGCACGCGAGCGCGAGACAGGCGGACCCGGCCGCAGTCAATCACGGTGCCGTTGGAGACGACGGCCGGGGGCACCTTTTTGGTGTTGCCGATCACTGCCACGCGACCCGGAGCATGCACGGGCACCCGGCCGTCGCTTGGCAGGCGCACCGAGTTGATCCCCACGATGCCCGCGTCAAGAGGAATATAGGTGTACGCCACCGCGTTGTAGCGCAGCGTGCTTGCCTGCACCACATCCAGGTTCACCACACCCACACCCGGAATCTGCATGTGCGAAAGATCCACAGTGCCCAGTGCATTCGGCACGGGACTGCAGAACACCAGCTCGCAGACGCCGTATTCAAAATTGATGGTGCCCTTGACCCGCGCCCCGTCGATTTTTCCATTGACTCCGGCAGTGACATTGATAGGCGTTCCATCCTCCATGGTTCCCACGATGGAGAAGCTGCCAGGCCGTATCGGCGCCGTGGTCGTCCGAAACAGCACCCGCATGTTCGCGGACAGGTCGCCATTGCCCGAGGACGGCGGCGCCTGGATAGCGCGCCAGTCGGTCACCACGTTGGCGGCGGCTGTGGCCCAAGTGTTGAGCTGCACCACACCCAGCGCAGCACTCACGGCACCCACTGGCACACCGGCGCCAGTCGCGGGGTTGATGTCGGTGAGCAGCACGCCCGTATTGGCCCCGATATAGCGCTGCCCATTGAGTGCGAACGAAACGCCCTGCAGGTTGAATCCCTCGGCCAGGTTCGACACGCGGGTCATGAAGCGGTCGATGGTGACGCTCATGGGCTCGGCAGCCGGCGTCCCCACCGTGAACGTGAAAACTCCTAGCGGCTGCGGAGAATAGACACTCGCACCCACCCAGCTGACCGCATACCCTCCGCCCACGGCATACGGCCCGGAGTTCTCGTGGTTCTGCATCAGCTGTGCCCGTGCCCCGACCGAAGCCGCGAGCTGATTGGCATCGACGCCCGCCATGTTGACCGTCACTGCACCGGTGCTGTTGTTGATCGTGCCGCAAGCCTGGCCATCCTGCAGCACCAGGCCGCCCGCGCCGTTGTCGCGCACGCTCGCGCGGTAGTGGCGGGTCGGTTCAGACATGAGAAACATATCGCCCGGCAGGCCGGAAAGCGAAGCCGTCACCGATATCCATAACGAGAAGTGCACACTGCCAGGCACGGTGTTGGGAGTGATCGCGCAGGAGATGGACGCGCTGCTGCCGGTCCACGCCACATCGGCCAGGGTGCTCGCCGCTGCCGAACTCTGATTGATGGACACCACGGCCCCCACCGGGGGCAGTACGTTAGGAGCCAACAGGATCAGGCCGCGCTGATAGTCCACGGCGCCAGATGCATCGCCCGTCAGAAACCCATTGCCATCATCAGATGCCGTATAGGTGGGGCCGCTTGGGGTGTGTTTCCACGTCAGCGTCGTGAGGCCAGGAGACAGCACCCGGCTACCCGGTGCCTCCGACACCTGGCCGCTGGTGTTGATCGGCACATAGAGCTTTCCAGCCATGCGCAGCGCCGTATTGGGCACAGGGGGTGCAGCCGTTTCCTCGGCCCACTGCAGGATGATGGCGCTGCCGACATCGGGCAGAAAGCCCAGGGATGCCAGCAGCGTGCCCGTGGTCCGGTTGAGGTTACCCACGCCATAGGAAGAGTCCAGGCCGCGCAGCGCGCCCGATCCGTCCTCGCGCAGCATGTACCACCGGCCCGAGTGCATGTAATGCAGCACCAGGCTGCGCCGAGCGGGAGGTATCAGCGTCACCACGTAGTTCAGCGAGCGGTTCGCCATCGTGACGGGGGTGCCAATGGAGCGCTGCGCCGCTTGGGGCATCGCCGCTGGCGTCGCAGTGATGGTGTGCACCCCGCCACCCGAGCCGAACACGTCGACCGAAAGGCTGGCGATCCCGTTGTCGTAGTCGATGGCCCCCACCTCGGCGCCGGACTGCAGCAAGCGCCCGCCCTTGTCGGTGATCACTACACCATCGCGTTCAATCGTGACGCTGCCGGGCAGTTGGCTGCCACCGATGTAAAGCGACTGGGTGGGGGTCCAGATCGTCGTGATCGTCTGCACCACCGGCCCACCGGCTGCGACCAAGGCATAGGCCATCCCATTGGTCGAGGCATCGGCAATCGGGGTCTCCACCTGTGCGCTGGGCACTATGGGCTGGTGGATGGTGGTCGCGCGCACGGTGTATTCACCAATGCTTGCGGGCTCCGCCAGGGGCACGGTGCCATAGAAGCGGGCCGCGTCCGCCACCACCGCTTCGTTCAGCCCAGTGCGTGCACGCAGATCATCCACCGAAGGGTCGATGCGCTGTGCATCAAAGCCGGGAAAGTCGGCTTCCAGGCGCTCACTGATGCCAAGGGCAACGATGTTGCGGACGAAGTCGCCCTGGCCGTCGGTGAAGACGCGCACCAGGTTCGACACCGAGGTGATCGCCACGAACTGTTCCACCTCGCCTGGCTGGCCGAATAGCTTTCGCAGGACAAGACGGTCGCCGATGTTTGGCAGCGGAACGCCTTCTCTCTGGCAGATCGAGATATTGGTTTGCCCCTGCAGCATGTCGCCGAAGAGGTAGGCGGGGTAGCTGGAGCCGCCCGCCAGGTAGCTCTCGATGCGCTTCTTGATGTCGTCGCGCTTCGCAAAAAGGTCATCGACTTCCACCATCACGATGGACACGCGCGGATCGTTCGGCGGCTCCGCAATGATCACGTTCGTGCCAAGAAAGACGGCGGTGTCAGGCGTCGTGACGCCGAGCACCGTCTGGCGGATGTTCACCCGCCCGAGAGTGCGGTCCAGTTCGCTGATGCCGGGAAAGACGGCGTGCTTGGCCGCGTCAGGAATGACAACACCAGAGGGACCACCGGCCCCTTCGGGTGCGTCGCTCATGTTTCTGGATGCGAAGAATTTAACGTCGCCGGATGCGATGGACATGGTCAGACTTTCAGGAAACGGAAGGTGGGGAGGTAGAGCAGCTCGCCGGTGATCTCGCCGTCGATCAGCTTCCAAATGGGGCGGGCCGTGAAGCCGCCCTGGGCGTGGTCAAAGATGACCTGGTGCGCGACACCTCGAAGCACCAAGACCAGCTCAATGTTTTTAAGAGCCGCCCACGCTTTGAGGCGGTCGCACTGCGCGCGCTCGGTCCAGGCCTGGCTGGACTCGCCATCAAGGGTGATGGGCTGGCCTGCCAGCTTCTCGGCCTGGTCAACCATCAGCGCGCCCTCGGTGCTGTAGCCCGTGGCTTGATCGATGGGGCTCCAGTCGTATTCATCGGTCCACTGAAGGCGATCACTGAGCGTCTCGGTGACGCCGTTGTAGGTAAGGGTGATAGTGCTCATGGGGTCTACCGGTTTGCCGTGCGCTTGGCTGCGGCCAGCCGCTTGAGCAGGTCCGTGCCCCTTTGCTGGCTCGCCGAGTCGGGGAACTCGAACTGGGCGCTGCCAAGGCCGGGAATCGTGACGTTGCTGATGAAGGTCGGGCCATCTGGGCTGACGCCGACACCGTTGCCGCCGCCCCCGGAGCCCGATCCGCTGCTGGATCCCAGGCCCTGATAGCCTGGCGCGATCCCCGCGTTGTCGCTATTGCCACCTGGAGAACGAATGCCTGAAGAGCGGGGTCCTCTGTCAGAGTCACTATCACTTGGGGAGCCAGACGGGCTGTCTGAGCTGGATTCGCCCTTTTCTTTGGCCTTGCGCTCGCGCTCGCGTTCCTTCTCCCTGGCCACACGCTTGGCCTCAATTTCGCGCTCAACACGTTCCAGCTCAGCTGCGATGTTTCTTTGCTCCAGAAGACTTTGAGCGGATCGAGGCCCCCCGTAGTTCTTCTGGTAGGCCTGCAACTGCAAGCGCAACTCCCATGCCTTGCGTGTTTCTGGGTCGTTTAGTGCCTCTTCCCCGTACCGCTGGACGATCTGTTGATTGATGTCCGTTTCGTTGATGGCTGCATACCGGATGTCGCGGGATTTCTGCTGACCTTCGGCAATATGGCGTTCGCGCTCAGCCATGCGCCGGAAGTTCGCGGCTGCCAAGTGCTGCCCGGCTCTCTCTGCCTCTTGGGCCTTTCTTTCGTACTCGTCGCTCTGTGGGTTGCCAGGTGCCCCTTCACCCAAACCACCGCCACCGCTACCCCCGCCACCGCCACCGCTGGGAGTGTTTCGCAGCCGCTGCATGGAGCGGCCTGCATCGTCTGCCGCGCCTGATTGCCTTCCCAGCGCCTTGGTGACGTCGTCAATGCCCTTCACCGCGCTCCCAGCATCCCTACCCAGTTGGATGTGCACATCGGCCAGGTCTTTCATTTTCTTGGCCGTCACTTCCGCGATCTCGGCCTCTTTGACCTTGACCTCAGCGGACTTTTGCGCAGCATCCATCTCAAGGCGCTTGGCGCCCACCAACTGGCCATTGGCTTCGAGCTCTGCTCGCTTCGCCGCCACGGTTGCCAGTGCCGACTGGGCCTCCGCGCGCTTGGCCTGGGCTGTGAGCTGCAGTAGCTGGATCTCCAGTTTGCGAATCTCATTTGCGGCACGCATCGCCCCCACTTCATCGCCCTTGGCCCTTGCCACCTCAAAGATGGCCCGTTGCTGCGCGATGGCAAGCTGTACCCCGGCTTGCTCCAGGCTAAGGGCGGCTTGCTGTGCGCTGGCCTTGGACTGGATAGCCTTCACTTGGTCCGAGACGGCATCACGGTAGAGCAGCGCGGCGCGGCCCGCTTCGTTTTCTGCGTCTTTGAGCGCTGCGGTGGTTGCCAGGCCTGCCTCTTTCGCTGCTCTCACGCGCTCCAGGGCAGCCTGGGCCTTTTCATAGGCTTCCCGCAGCTCATCAACCCGGCCGCTGTTGTCCTGCACGGCCTCGGCCTCGGCGCGTGCCTGCACTGCCACCATGCGGCTGGCGCCCGCCTGGGCCACGGCCTTGTCGGTTTCCTGCTGGCGCAGTGCGATCGCCTTTTCCAGCTCGGCCATTTGCTTGGACTTGGCTTCGTCCGCCAGCCCGCGCTGCGCGACTTCTTCCTGCAGCGCTTTCAGCTCTGCCTGCATGGTGGCCAGCTCTTGCAGCTTTAGGGCGGCGAGCCGCTCCAGCTCGGCCGCACTGGCAGCAGCCGCTGCCGCCTGGGCCTGGCGCTGCTCGGTCTCGGTGCCAAAGGCGGCGGCCAGCGCCACGGCGGCTTTGCCTTCGGCATCCCGCGCGATCACGCTCTTTTCCTGGGCGGCCATTTGTTCCACGATGGACTCGCGGACGATGCGGTAGCCGTTTTGCAGCTTCACGAAGTCGCTGGCACCGGCCAGGGCAGCGGCGCTGACCGCACCGGTCTTGGTGGCCAGCTCTTGCTGGGCCAGGGCGGTGATTACCGCTTGGTCTCCGCTGTTCTTCAGCGAGTTGCGCAGGGTTTCGTTGTGCTGCGCCGCCTTCAGAACCTTGTCTTTTGCTTCCTTCTCAATGTCCGCGAAGGCCTGTTTCAGGCCCGAGAAGTCCCAATTTGCGAGGGCAGCGAGGACAACACCAATGCTCTTGCCTGCCGCTACCAAGCCCGCATCCAGGCCCACGATGGCGCCTTGCGCAATCTCAGCTGCCACCTTGAGGGCAGACAAGCCGCCCGCATCCCCAATATTCGCCGCCATATCGGTGACGGCGTTCTTGACATTGGTGAGCTCCTGGCTCAGCGTCTGGGCGCCATCGGCAGCACCGTAAAGTTCATTCAGGCCCTTGGCAAGCGCTGGGAAGATGTCGCTTGCGGCGATCTTCCCTTCTTCGACCAGCTTCATGAGTTCGGCGGTCGTGATGCCCATTCCCTTGGCCGCAGCGTTCAAGGCGCCCGGCAGCGCCTCACCGAGCTGGCCCCGAAGCTCTTCACTCTGGACTACGCCCTTGGAGGCCATCTGCGACAAGGCCTGCAACGCGTTCGCGGTTTCGGCGCTGCTCTTGCCAGCCTTGCCCATGGCCGTGGCCACGGCTTCGAACACCTGGCGGGTTGGCTCGCCTTCTACGGCGGTGCCCTTTGTAGCCGCCGAGAGGCTCAGGAACGCACGCCCCACCTCGTTGACGTCAGCGCCGATGCGCGAGGCCACGGTGCGGACGTATTCCAGCTCCTTGCCCGCCTTGGTGGCGTCGCCAGTGACAGCGGTCAATCCGCTGCGCAACTGCTCCATCTGGGCGGCTGCAGTGACCAGTTCGCGGAACGAAAACGCGACGCCCAATGCGCCCGCCATCTGACCCAATAGGCCGGTCAGGTTGGTGACGCGCGCGCTGAGCTGGTCTGTAGCGCCCGCGCTGTTGCGTTTGGCGGTACCCAGTGCCCCGGCGCGTTGCGCGGCCTGGTCTGCTGCTGCCGCCTCTACCCGCAGGGCTTGGGCGTGGTTTTCTGCAGCCTGTAGCTCCTTGGCCTGGGCGGCGGTCAGCGGGCCGATGGTGGCCAGCTCCTCACGGCGGGCGGCCGTGGCTTGCTGAATGGCGGTTGCCTCGGCCCGTTTGAGGCGGGCGATCAGGTTGAGCTGGTCGGCCTCGATTTGGGCCAGTGCATTCTGGGCGCGCGTTGCCGCTGCTTCATCGCCCTTGGCCTGGGCAACTTGCAGGCGTGCCTGCTGCTCTGCCTGGCTGGCCGCCAGGTGCTGGCGCTGCAGCTCGATCTCGGACTGTTCAACCTGCAGCCCGGCTTTGATGGCGCGAGTCTTGTCGTCTACCGCCTTCGACAAATTCGCCACCTGATCCCCGGCACCGCTGGCCGAGGCGCCCAGTTTCTCCACGTTGGCGCCCGCTGTCGTAGAGGCCGCTCCCAGATCCTTGGTAGCGTCCTCGGCAGTGCCCAGCGTCTTGCCGAGTTTTTCCAGCCCTTCGTCCTTGACGCGGACTGTGTAGTCGAGCTGGTTTTCGTTGGCCATGCTGTGTTGGGGTTGGACGTAGAAAGGGCCGCGCACCGCCCAAGCGGCTGGCGGCCCTGTACTTGGGGTAAGGCTTAAACGTGGATCGTGCGCATGTACCGGCTGATGCCGATGCCCACCTTGGAGGGGTCCTGCAGCAGCTCGCCCTCAATGTCGAGCGCACCAAAGCCCTTCTGAACGATGGAGAGCTGCTTGGTCACACCCTGGCTCACGCGCCACATGTCCATCACCACGGGACGGCCGCTATCGGCTTCGTTCAGGCCCGCAAAGCGAATCCGCAGCTCTGGGGCCTTAGCGGTCAAGGCTTCGATCACCACCTGGTCGGCGTAGCTGTAGCTGTAGGTGATGGCGTCAGCATCAGCCAGGCCTACGGCATCGGCCCGCACCCAAATGCCCTCCGGCAGCAAGTCGAAGTTGCCCACAGCCGCGATAACGTCCGTACCCTTCTTGACCACCAGATTGGTGATGTTGATGTGTGGCAGAGGGATCAGCGCGCCACGGCGCACAACGCCTGGCACATCTGTCACTGTGCCCGCATCCTCTGGACTCACCGTGCCCAGCAGCGCGCGGGCGTAGTTCACGATATTCAGATCAGCCAGCTTGGCCTTGAACTTCACGCCCGTCACGCGGCGGATTTCGGCGTGGGTGCCGCCGCCGAGAACCGTCATGTCTGGCTGCTTTTCTACTTCCTCGGTCTGCTCCGTGCTGGCTTCCAGCACGTTGCCAATGGGTTCGAGCAAGCCGGACGCCGAGAACGGCGCCATGTAGAACTTGCCCACGAGGCCGCTGGGGGCGTAGGTGCGCTTGGTGATTTCGACTGCTGCCATGGTGGCTCCTATTGCGGTTGACTCTTGTGGAAAACGGTCTCGGCCAAGAAGGCCGAGGGGATGTACTGAAACCCTGCGGAGTACTTGGCCCCTGGCGGGGTTACCAATGCGAGGGGCTTCGTTGCGCCCTGCACCTGCGCGCCTACCAGCGCACCGGTAACTCGGGCGAGCAGCAGGCCAGCGTCCTGGCGGGCGGCGGCACCGCTGCGGGCCTTCGCCACGTTGCGCACGGCCGCTACAGCCAGCCAGGTGTGCTCCAGGCGCACCGTGAGACCCAAGTCCTGGGCAACCCGATAGCCGCCGTAGACGATGTGCACCGCTGGCGTGTGCTGGGCGCTTTCTGCCACACCAGCCAGGTCTGCCGCAGTCAGCACATGCACGGCCGGGCTCATGCCCTGGACGGCGCTGCGCACCAGCTCCACCAGGCGCGGCTCCAGCGCCATGAAGTTGTTGCCCTGTTCAACGGTTTGGCCGCTGGTGCTCATGCGAAGCCCCGCAGCGTGTCGTCGGTGATCTGGCGGGGGCTGAAGCCGTAGTGCACCTCGGCATCGCCGGGCGCATCGCCCGCCACCAAGGTGCCGGGGGTTCCGCCCCAAGGGCAAGACAGAACCGCCTTGCCCTCGGAGATTTGCAGCAGCTCGCGCTCGGCGGCCTTGTAGCGCAGGTAAACCTCGTGCTCCGGCGCCAGGTCGCTGTACAGGTAGTAGCGCGCCACATCACACACCACGCGGGTGATTTGGGGTGGCGCCACCAGCTCCACGGCGCCAGGGTTGCTGGGCACAGGGGCGGGCTTACTGCAACCGGTCAGCGGCAGGCGGTACACGCGGGCCACAAAGCTGTCGGCAAATGCCTGGGCATCCTCCAGAGCACGCTCGGCCTTGGTTGCGTTCACGGCCTGCAGTTCCGGGTCGGTGAGCTGGATGAGTTCCTGCTCGCCGAAGCGGTTGACCATGTCCTGCACAGTGGCGTAGATCATTGAAGGCTGCGCCCGTGGCTATCAGGCGTGAACGTGCTTGTAGAGCTGCACTTCGATCAGCTGCCCGGCCTGGGTGGCTGCGCCCAAGGCGCGCCCACAGTGGTCGGCCGCAGTGCCTGTAACAGCCTTGCCATCGGTGCCCACCTTCACGTATGCGCCGAAGGCAATGGCCGCCTCTGCCTCGACGAGCGCGCTGTAGCCCGTGGTCAGGCTGACGGCCTCGCCGATCTCGGCGGCGTTTTCGGTAACGCCCTGGCAGTCCTTGGCGCCACCCGCGATGGTGGGATAGCCGCCGTCATAGGCAGCGAAGCGATGGGCAGCCAGCACGGCCGTGGCCACGATGGTCACTGAGTGCTGCTTGTCGAACTGGCGGCCAGTGTTGTTTTGCGATGCCATTGTGTTTGGCTCCTGAAGTTATGGGGGTGCGGTGCCCTGCGCTTACTTGCGCGCGGCGGTCTTTGCGGCGGCTTTCGGAGGCGCTGCGGGCGGCTTGGCCACCGGGGCGGGTGCCGGGGCGGGTGAGGCTGTGGCGGGCCCGGCCACTGGGGCAGCAGGCGCCGATGCTGGTGATGCCGTGGTGGTATCAGCCACCGTGGCAGACGGTGCGGCGCTGACCGATACCTGCCCCACGTCGCTGCCGTCGCCCACATTGGTGGATGCGCGCTCTTGCAATGCGCGCTCTCGCGCGGCCTGGAACTCCGCCTGTGTCTCTGCGGTGGCGCGGGCGTCTGCCTTGGCAAGTGCGGCCGTGTCGGAGGGGTTCTCTGCAGCCCCCGATTGCAGCAGCTCGCGTTCGTCGTGTTTGCTCAGTTCGGGGAGCTCTTCGCCCGGCTGGATGACAGTGCGAACACCGCCCAGGACGACGGCCGTGGCCACCAGTGCGATCAATTTGCTCATGTCTTTTTCCTTGAATTGAAGGGTTCTGGGGAACCCGCAGGCACATGCGTCCTGCGGGTTGTCCCAAGGCCGTTTCCGGCCCAGCGCTTCAGGGTTGTGCGGTTACTTCGGGTTGGTGAACAGGAACGCGGCGGTGTTGTAGGCCACGTTGGGCTTGCGCTCATAGGTGGCGCCGTAGATCCAGCTCTTGGTGCCACGGTCGTAGTCCGGCGTCTCCGCAAACGGGTGGCCTTCGATCACGTTGGTAAAGCCAAAGGCTGGCTGCGCAAGGCTGATGTCTGCACTGCCGTTGCCACCGATCTTGGGCACGTAGGCCAGGATGGCGTTGTTGCCCCACACGTCACGGCCGGTGTCGTTTTCGTCGATCCACACCGCATCGCCCACCACGATCTCATCCACTTTGAGGATGGTCTTGAGCTGCTCATGGGTAGCGGGGCCCATCTGCGTAGATGGCAGGTAAGAGCGCACTTCTGGGTTGGTCACCAGTGCACTCTCTGCATCTGCCGAAAGAGTCAGCTTGTTGGGGCGCTGACCGATCTTCTTGCGGATCACGTCGCTGGCCGCGCGGATGTCTGTAACTGGCGTGCCGGTTGCCGCGCTCCACTTTGTGGCGCCCGCCAGTGCCAAAACATGGCCCGCTGCATAGGTGCCCGCCGTGGTCGCCAGGGTGGCCACGTCGATCTCGTAGTCCAACGCAAGGATGTCGCTGGCCGTGGTCATCGCGATGCGGCTCACGTCCAGGTAGTTGCCCACGTTCAGCTTGCGGCTTTCATCAGCCTCACGCAGCAGCTCGCGCGGCATGGGCACATCCACCGCGTATTGCTCTACGGAGTAGGTCTTGCCCTCGAACTTGATGTTGACGCGCTTCGTTGGCCCGCCTGGCGCGCGGCGCAGGTTGTATCGGCGCAGGCGCTCGTCACCCAGTTGCGCAAGTTGCACGCTGGACAGTGCCTGGGGCAGTCGGGGGAATAGCTGCTCGGCGACGTAGTTGCCCTGACCCATGCCCAGCAGCAGGTTGGTCAGGATGGGGTTTTGCTTGAGCCGGATCTCGGCAAGGGTCATGGTCATGGTGGCCTGTTCCTGGTGAGGTGAAGATGTGGTGGGTTGGGTGCCGTGGTGCTACCGGGGCGGGTCAGCTCGTGAACGACGCAGTGACGGCAGTCAGTGCCTCGGAGTAGTTCACCTTGTGCTGGCGCATGTAGTCCTGCGCTGCCTTGTCGATCTCGGCGTCGCTCTTGCCCTTGGCCGCGCCTGGCTGGGATTGGCTGGCGACACGGCCGCCCGCGAACTCGCCGAAGCTCACGGCAGGCTCTGCTTTGGCGATCAGGTCTTGCAGCCACTGGGCCGGGCTGACCTTGCGGGTGGTGTCGCCCTCGGCAAACTCCACAGGCTGGGCATCTGCCAGCACTTCCAGCGTGGCCACGACCATGGCCTTGTCCTTGGGCAGCACGCGGCCAGCTTCCACCTGGGTTTCAGCGAAGGACACGAAACCGGCCTTGCGATCTGCGCGGGCCTTTTCGGCAAACGATGCGGCCTCGGCCTGGGCGGTTTCGGCCTTCTTTGTGGCTTCGGCCGCAGTGGCCTCGACCTTCTCGCGGGCAGATTTTTCAGCGGCGATTTGTTTGTTGGCTTCGTCCAGCTGGGCTTGCAGTTCTTTGCTCATGTCGTCGGGCTCCTGTGTTGACGGGTCGGCGGATACGGGTTCGGAAAACGAGACGGCGCCGCCTGCGTCGTCTTCAGAAAACTGGATGTCTTTCAGGCCAGCAATGGCCGGGGGCTGCGCGCCCAGGAACGCCACATGCCGCAAGTACCACTTGCCGGGCGTTGGGTTGTTGGGGGCCTGGGGCGGGTAGAAGGACGCGCTGCGCTTTGGAAAGCGCTTGGCCGCCACCATCTCGGCGAACTGCGGCTCTACGTTGTGGGGGGTGATGGCCAGCACGCCGTCAGCGTTGCGGCTCACGGCCTTGACCCAGCCGTATGCCGGGAGGTTGTCTTTGGGGTGGCCCACCGTGAGGGGCGCTTCGCGCAGCGCGGGGTTGTAGCTGGCGGCCATGCCGTCCACATCGGCTTCGCTGAAGTCATGCGCCACGCCCTGGTCATCAATGTGACGACCGGGCCGGAAAATCTCGATGCCAGCAGGCAGCGTGACGGCGGATGCGGCAGTGGTGGCGGGCTTCTTGGAGGGCATGGCCGCTACTGTCGCGGCCATTGATGTGCAAGCCCAAATGCCGCGCACCACAGATTTGCAGCAAAGAAAAAGCCCCGCGCGCGCGAGGCAGGCGGGGCAGATATGCGGGGGCGGGTTACAGGGTCAGTCTAGCGGCAGTGTGCCTTGCCGCAGCGCGATTTGCTCACGGCGCCAAGCGCGCTCAATGTTGCGCACCCGGCTGACCGTGATGCCGGTTTCGTCGGCCACCTGCTTGTACGACTGCCCTTGCTCAAGCAGCTCGACCACCCGGCGCGCGCGGGCGCTGCTCATGACATCGGCCCCCACCGGAATGTAGGGCTGAGTACCGCCTTCGTCCTGCGCCAGCCCCAGCATCAACGCCACGGCCAGACTGGCGAGCGCAGCCGCAGATACCGTGCCAGAGCCTGGCGCAGACAGCAGCGTGATGTAGTAGCTGGTGGCAAAGCTGCGCCACACATCGGGCCAACTGGCGGGCATCAGCGCCTCCAGCGGTTGCAGCTGCTCTTGCGTCAGCTCGGTCAGGTTGAGGCGGTCAAACATGTCATGCATGGGTTACCTCTCTTCTTTGCGTTGCTGCCAGGACTTCAGCGCTTCAATGCAGGTATCCAGCTGGGCCGCATTGGCGAACGCCAGCGCACTCACATGCACCGTGCGGGCCACCCAGGCGTTGAGGGCTTTCGGGCTGGTGTCATGGACAAGGCCGTCACGGTGCAGCTGGTGCCACAGCGCCCACACCTTGCGCTCTCGGGGGCTTGCTTCGGCTTTGGCCTGAGCGAACGTGCGGCCGGTCGTGCGGCGGCGCAGCGGCTTTGCCACGCCCGAACGTTCGGCCAGGTTCTGCATGTGGTCGCGCACGGCCTGGCGCTCCTTGTCCGTCAGGCCTTTGCTGCTGCTCTTCTGGGTCAGGTTCTTGAGCAGCGCGCGGTAGTCATCGTCCGAGAGCCGCAGCTTGGACTTGAGGACGTGGATGGCGGCGGTGTGGTTGCTCATGACAGCGCCCCGCACTTGCGCGAATACTCCATGAACGCCAAGACTTTTGCCTTTTTGCGATCAACAGCACCAACGTCCAGCGGCAGCACCGGCACGCCTGCCTCTTCGAGCATCTCGGCAACCGCGATCAAATCGCTCAGCTCCTGGCGGATGCGTTGTGTGTTGGACAGCTCTTGACCTGGCTGCACTTCGTCGCAACCAAACCGCATGGCTTTGGTCGCCCGTTGCGCAACTTCAACGGCCTCTTCGGCAAGGCACGCCAGGAGGTATTCGGTGCGGTTCACTTCGCGCCCCCCAACACCAGCGGCCCAAGCCACCAGTTCCACAGCCCGAACAGACTGCACAGCAAAAAGACCCAGTGCTGCACATGCAGGGGCCACTGGCGCTGCCAGGCGCTCACGGTGAGCCAGCCCAGGTTGCTGACCAGGAACGCGCCGAAACCCCAGCCGGGATATGCGGGCATGGCGAGCAACAGGGTTCCGGCAACGCCGAACAGCGCAGCCAGGCAAGAGAGGATGAGGGCTGGGGTCAAGGCGGGGATTTTCATGATTGGGCTTCTGCGGGCTGGTTGGTGCGGGCGGCGGCTGGTTGCATCTCTGCGAGTGGCACAAGCGGGATGCGTTCTGCTGGCAGCTCCAGCGTCTGCGCAATCAACCCCCCGTCGCTGGACCGCGCCACGGCCAGCATTTGCCCGGTGCGCGCTGCCAGCCTGGGGGCTGTGTAGTCCTGGCCCGCGTGCCGCACCGTGCCGCCTGGCCGCACCCTACGGATGAACCACGACGACGCAACGATGCTGCGGCGGCCCTTGTAGCGGCTCCAGGCCTGCATGATCTTGCGGGGGTCGCTGGGCCAGTACCCATGGCGAAGCCGGTGCACGGTGCCATGCGCCATACCCAGGGCGCGCGTTGCGGCGCCCAGTGGGCTCTCACGCAAAAAATGCAGCAAATCGGGCGGAGCGCAATCCGGCCCATACAAGCGCTTGGAACCCTCAGCACTAGCGCTGGTACCAACCGGCATGTTTGAGGGGCTGCAACCCGCTCCCAATCGATCCACAGAGGCAAGGCAATCCATCATTGCCCCCCCGTTTCGCCGCCAAGCGCTTCGGCCACGTCAGGGATCAGCTTCACCAGCTCGCCCGTGGCAATGGCCACATCAGCATCAAACCCACCGTCGTCGGCCTTCGTGCCCTCGAAAACGGTGTCGAGGAACTGCACCTTGCGCAACTGCAGCTCACTGGTGAGCACAAACGACACGCGGTCATCCCAGGTCAGCGCCAGGCGTGTGGGCAGCTTGCCCGCGTCGATGTGTGCTTGCACCTCCTCAATGTCCAGCGGGTGGCGGGCATAGCGCACCACGGCCTTGGACTCGTCGGCACTCTTGAGCTCGCACTCGCGGTCCACCGTGAAGCCGACGGGCGGCTCTTGTTCCTTGAGCCAGTGCGCCATGGCTGCCTGGGGGCTGGTCTGGGTGTGGAGCAATGACACCGACAAACCGGGCAGAGCTTCGACCAGCAGGGTGACCACCTCGTCCGCACGGCCCTGGCTGGAAGTGTCCAGCACCAGCAGGCGCGCGGCCGGGTCGATCCACACCCACATAGAGGCCTGCTTGGTCAGGGCCTTGGGCAGCAGGTCCAAGCGGGCTTCTTCCTTCAGCTCCTTGGTTTCCTTCTTGCCTGGCTTGCGGCCGGTTTCCTGCTCAATGCGGGCGGCCTTCTCCTTGACCTTGCGGGCCAGGGCGCTGCCTGGCAGCACCTTGGTTTCGGCCATGAACCGCAGGATCCACTGGCCCCCGACCGACTCGGCCAGCGGACCGTGTGCATCACCGCGCGGGGGCACCCAGCCCAGGGACTTCTCTTGTGTGGCGCCGCACTCGGCAAAGGGCGCCTTTGCAAGCGCCTGCTCGACCTGGTCAAGGGTTGCTGACCACTGGGGGGCGATGCGATAGATGATGAGGTTTGCAAACATGTCTTGCTCCAGGTGAAAAAGAACCGGTGTTGTCGGACACCGGAAACCGGGTATCGCCGCGCCAGCCCCTTGCGGGGAGGAGGTGCCGTGGTGATGGGGATGGACATCAGCACGGTGGCACTCGATACCTGCGGCAGTTGCGGCCCGTGGATAGGCCGTGGCGCACACCGCTTGCCACACCGGCCTGTCGCGCCCCAAGGCGGCCGGTTGCGCGTGTGGTTCAGGGTTCCGGTACCGTGCCTTCGTCCAGCAGACCAGACGCGACGCCTTCAACCGAATCTGCGAGGCCTTCCAGTTCGTTCACGCAGAACTGGTCAAGCTCTTCCCACTGCCGGGACATCAGCTGCAGCTGCTCGCGCATCGTGCGCAGGCGCCGTACATGCCTGGCGGCCAATTGCTTCTTGGTTGGGGTGCTCATACAGCCTCCAGAGTCACATCGTCGTAGTCCACGGCATACACATCCGCCGACAGGATCAAGATGCCCAAGCTATCGATGTCTGGCCATCCTTCACGCTGCTCTTCAAGCACCCTCTTCGTCCAGTGCCGGTCCCCGTTCTCATACGGGTCGAAGCTCGCGCCGCCATCGGCCATGAAGAAACGAATGGCAACCTGCCCGAACAGGCGGATGACCGCGCGCACCACATCGCCGTCCTCTTCCATAAGGCGGCTATCGTTTTCCGACCAAAAGTCGTTGATCAGCGTTGCAAGCTCAGGCGTGAGGACGTCGTGATCGACGCGGAGTTTGACGCCCGAGTCTTCGAACCAGCTTGCAGTCACGATGTAGGTTTTCACGTTGCTCATGCCGCCCCGCCTTTCTGCCCGCCGGGAGCATGCTTGTTGCAGATAGCCATGGCCGCAACCATGAAGCCGTGCAGGCCGCACTCTCGATACCCGCCTTTGTGAAAGCCACTGGGCACGTTGCGGCCGTTCGCGCAGTTGTGGCACCCGTCGCGCTCAAGCGGTGAGCGGTAGCCGATGGCCAGCTTGCAGGATTGGATGCTGCCCATGGTCAGGCCTCGCCTTCTTCGCCCATTGCGGCCTTGAGGAGCGCGTCCACCATCTTGTCCACCTCGCTGTCCACGGGCCGTACCACGGTCTGGTCGCCCGCCTCGGACAGCGTGACGCCGATCTTCTTCAGCTCGGCCGCCGAGAGCTGGGCCAGGGCTTCCTTTACAGGCGTCTCTTTGGTGCGGATCAGCACGTCGGCTTGCTCGGGCAGGTGCTTCTTGATGCGGGCGACAACGGAATCCGCGTCATCAAAGCTCAGGGCGCCCTTGCCCTTGGCGTAGCCCACCTTGATGCCTGCAAACACCTGGGTGCGCGGCTTCACAAAGCAACCGGGGTTGGCCTCTACCAAGGCGCGCAGGGCTGCTTCGGTTTCGGCAGCGCGGGCCAGGGCACGCTTGATGCCCGGCAGGTGTTCGCGGCGCAGCGCGGCCTGGGCGTCGGTGAGTGCTGTCACGCGCTCGGCCAGCAGGTTGCGGGCTTGGGCGTGCACTTCGGCATTCTTGGAGATGGTTTCGAGTGTTGTTGCCATGTTGGCTCCGTTCAGTGGATGTGGTTCGCGCCTGGGGGCAAAGACGCAACGGTGTTTTCAATGAGGTCTGCGACCTTGCGGGCCGTGGCTGCGGCCGATCTGGCGCAGCAGGGGTGGCACACGGCCACCGACACGTAGGCGCTGATCAGCGCCTCCAGTGCTACGCGGTGCGTCGGCTGCTCGCTGGCGATGTCAACCAGGCGGTGCGCCATGGCGGCTACTTCGGATGCGTGCTGTGCGCGGTTCTCTGGCATGGCCGTCCCCAATCAGCAGCGGTAGCCCACGCTTGGGCAGCTGCGAAAGTCCATGGCGCCAGCGCGCAGCGCGGGGCTGCGTGCGGGCTCGTAGGTTCCAGCCATCACGTTGACGCGGCGCGGCAGCGCCACGGGCGCGGCCTGGGCGGCCTCTTGGGCGGCTTGCTCTGCGCGTTGCGCCTCGGTGATGCCGCTCCATGTCCGGCCTTCCCCATATCCGTCGCTCTGCAGGCGCCCTTCGGCGGCCAGGTATTGCAGGCGTTTGCGCAGGGCCAGCAGCGCGCAATCCTTGGCTGGCTTGCCGGGGTACACGTCGCGGAACACTTCAGCCAGGCTGAGCGGGCGCGCCGCGTTCGCCAGATGGTTCTCGATGTAGTCGTTCAGCGCAGCGCGGCTGAGCTGGGAGGTAGTGGCTGCGGTCATTGCTGGGTGCCTTTCTTGGCTTCGATTTGTTGACGCATGGCGCGGACGGTGGGGGACATGCCAGCGGGTGCCGGTGCGGCAGGTGCTGGCCGTGGGGAGGCGGCGGGTGCAGGTGGCTGCACCAGGTCGGCCACGCTCTTGGGGCCGTTGACGGTGGCGGCGCGGGGGCCGGTGCGCAGGTCTTGCTCGCGCTGGCGCTCGGCCTGGTCTTCGTGCTTATCGGCCATGCCCGCCAAGATGGCGAAGAGGTAGCCGTGGCCCTTCATGGGCAGCTCTAGGCGCTGGGCATCGCGGGCGGCAAGCATCTGGTCGATGGCCATGGCCCAGGCAGTGCGCGGCGCAGGCCAGTCGCGGCCCTTCCAGGTGATGGCTTCGCGCTCCAAGTCGGGCAGCAGTTGCAGGATCAGCTTGATCTTCTTTGCCGCCGTCAGTCGCTGCTTCGGCGGGGTGAACAGGCCGAGGTACTGCAGCACACGGCCGCCCAGCGGGATGCTGACGGCTGCCAGGCGGGCCAGGGCGCGCTGGTCGCCCTCGTGGGCAAACAGCACGGCCAGGTCCAACTCGGTGCCGCAGACGGGGCAAGACAGGTCTGCGCTCACAGAGGCCAGCCTTTCGCCTGCAGCACACCGGCTGCAAAGCCGATAAGGCCAGACACCGCCAGCAAGGCGATGACGTCCAGCACCAGGCGGCGCCAACCCGTGATGCGGCGTGCGCGGCGTGGGCCGTGCTCCACCGCCCCGGGGGCGAAGTAGTAGCCACCAGGCGGCAGCGACTCGGTGTCGTGATGGCAGGTGCGTGGGGCGCGGTTCATGCTGCAGCCCTCCGAATGAACATGGCCGCCACGCTGCGCGCCTCCGGGAAGTCCGCCAGGGTCTGCAGCACGGCTTCGAAGCCATCGGCAAAGATGCCGGTGCAGCGGCCCCGAGAGCCGTCAGCCATGGTGATCTTGATGCAGTAGATGGCCATGGCTCAGCACCCCGCAATCACCTGGGCATCCACCTTGGGGAAGCCCACGGCAGCCGCAGCGTTCAGCGCCCGGCACACCAGGTTGTTGACCACCTGGGGGTAGCAGATGCTCACCACCTCGTGGCTGCGGCCGTGGGCCGTGTGGATCAAACGTGCCCGGATCGCGTCCATCGCATCCGGCTCAAACACCTTGTCCAGCGAGAGACCCATGCGCTGAAACTTGAGCTGCAGGTACGCCTCGACGTCGTTGTCCAGCGGCTCCATGGTGATCTGCTCGCAGCGCTGCACAATCTCACGCACCTCGGGGTTGCGTTCGCTCAGGATGTCGAACAGCTCGTTTTGACCGATGAGGCACACGCCCAGCAGGCGGCGCAGGCCATCTTTCAGCTCCATGAAGTTCTTGAGGTGCTTGAGGGTGGGGATGGGCAAGCGGTGGGCCTCCTCAATCACCAGCAGGTGGGTATAGCCCGCGCTGCGGCTGCCCTTGAGCAGCTCGTGCACCTGCTTGTAGCGGGCCTGCGGGCTGCTCTTGAGGGACACGCCGGGCGCCAGGGCGTCCACGATGGCTTCGGCGATGTGGCCGCTGCGCAGGGGCTTGCCGCGTGCCTCGCTGGCCTCCATACCTTGCACGTAGGGCTTGATCAGGACGATGGGGCGGTGCTCCTCGCGGATGCGCTCCTCCAGCTCCTCGCGCAGGGTGGACTTGCCGGAGCCGCTTTGGCCGATGATCGCAATGAAGCCGTGGTTGGTGGCAGCGTCCAGCATGGCGGCGCGCACATAGCGGCCGTGCTGCGTGGCGAATACGTCTTCGCGGCTGGCAATGTCATCGACGAAGGGGCTGCGCGTAAGGCCAAACGCTTTGCGCGCTGCCGGGGTGAGGGTTTCGTTCTTCAGTAACATTGGCTCTTCCTCCTTGGGTTCGGTTGGTTCTGGGTTCACGGGGGCGGCCTCGGCGTGTTGCAAGCACGCCGGGGCCAACTTCTTTGCGGGGGGCAAAACGATGTCGCACAGGTGGGCCATGGAGGCGCCACGCGACTTGAGAAAGCTCACCACCCGCTGGCGCACTTCGCTGGCGCGGCGGGCGGGCAGTTGCCCATGGGCCACCAGGCGGCTGGCGGCGCTGCGCGAAAGGTCGGCGGCGCGGGCCAGGTCGCGGGCGGGTATGCCCAGCTCGGCCAGCATGGGCTGCAGCGGTGGCAGGTTGGTGATGGTGGCGGCGGTGTTCATTGGCCACCTCCCACTACGCGCAGGCCAGCACGCACCGTGAGGCGGGCCACCAGGGCGTCCAGCTCCGTTTCGGGTACGCCGTCTGGGTGCAAGCCCTTGAGGGTGCCCACCAGCTCGGGCGACATGGCCACGCCCTTGGCGACCAGGGCCTTGGCGGCTTCAAAGTGGGTGAGCAGCTCGACAACATCGGCAGGGGCCTGGGCCACGCGGGTGGTGGTCTGCAGCTCGGTTCCTCGGCGCGGAATGAAAGTAGGCAATGTGGCCTCCACAATGTGCTTTTCTGGGTCATATCGGCCGCCGAACGCGGTGGCCTTTGCCTTGCGCTTGGCGGCGGCTTCTTCAAGCGTTTGAGCCTCCATGGCGAGCAGCTCGACCTCCTTGCGGTTCGCGTCTGCCCGCGTGTCGGCGTGTCGGCGGTAGTCCTCACCAATCACGTTGCTGTGCTGGCCCAGGCTGAAGCCGTCGTCGCCCTTTGCCACCAGCGGCGAGATATGCAGCAGTTCTTTGCCATCAGCATCGGTGTCCACAATCAGTACGGCGTCGGCCTGGTAGGGGCTGTAGGTGACAAGGACCTTCTCGCCCACCATGACGTTGGGAACACCGCTCACGTCGTATTCGGCGCGGTCGAACTCCACCCGCAGCTTGTCGCTCACCTTGCGCTCCACAGGTGCATGGGTGAGCAGTTCCCTGCACAGCTCGGGACTGGGGGCAATCCGCAGTTGCTCGGGCTGGATGGTCATCCATTGCAGCGTTCGCGTTTTGTTGTGGCGGCTGTGAACCTTGGTGGCGTTGAACCAGCGCATCCACCGCGCGACCCGAGCGTTGAGCTCTTCCAGGTTGTTGACTGGCTTGAGGCGCAAACCGGCCTCGAATTCGCGCTCCAGAATGTCGCGGGCCTTCTCCACGCTGCCGGTTGCACGGGCGTTCTCGGGTGCATGGGCAATTTGCTGCACATCCAGGCGGCGCAGCAGGTTCTTGAACATGCCGCTGGTGTTGGCACTGCCCATGTCCATCATCAAGATGAAGGGAACACCATAGAACGGATCGTCCCCGCGCTGCTGAATCGCGGCGATGAAGCATGCAGCGATGTTGGCTGCGCTCTCGCCGTCAAACACATACATGGCGAAGATGCAGCCGCTGTTGTGGTCGGTAACCTCGTAGCTCCACACGCGCCGGTCCTCAATGCGCTTGAGGTTCTTGGGCTTGTTCTTGTTGAACTTCTTGGCCTCCATCACCTGCAGGCCCATCTCGGCCGGGTTGGTTGTCTCCAGGTAGTACAGGACGCACAGGCTGGCGTCGATCTGCCATACGTGGTTGGGGTGCAGGCTGCGCAGCTCCCGCGCTGGGGCAGGCTGCAGCAGCTGGTCAGGATGCAGACCGTAGATGCGCATCGCGCGGGCTATGGCGCTTGTCGAGAGCGCTTTGCATTCGCCCGTGCTCGGATCGACGCGCTCAGCGCGGATCGCCCCATTGGCGCGCAACACGGTAACTGCGTGATCAATGGTGTAGAGGCGCTTTCCGTTTTTGCGCATGCCCTCCATGACCATGGTGCAGATCAGTTTGGCCTCTTCGCGGGTGAGGGTCACCTCGCCAGCATCGCTACGCTGGCGGCGCGGTGGGCGCAATGTGGTTTCCTGCAGCGCCCGGTAGATCGTTGAACGTGATCGGCCCGTGGCAGCGCACAGCTCGTCGATGAGTGCACCCTTGTTACCGTGCTCCACATCGCCCAAGCGGGCGTGCACCAGCGCTTCGTTGATTGGGGGAGTGACGTTTGCCGCCATGGTGAGATGCGAGCCTTACGCCTTGTCCCACTCGGACATTTCAGCGGCGAGGCGCTGTTCGTTCGCATTGCTCACGTCGGGGAGGTTGAACTCCTGACGAAGAGCCGTGATTTTTGCCTGTACCTGGCCTACCAGTCCGGCCATGAACACGCCGTGTTCTGCGTCGTTGTCGCTAGTGCTGGCGTGGCTTCTGATCTTGAGCAGCGCCTGGCGCAAGTTGCCCAGCATGAATCCTTCTGCGTCATTGGCGATGGCCGTGGCTTCCTTCTTGATGGCTGTAAGTTGCTCGTCCTTTGGCAGCTTCTCGATGCGGGTGAGGTCGCGCTGCAGCTTGTCGATGGTCTTGTTCTTCGTGGCCAGCACGTCCTCGCTGGCCTTCAGCTCGGCCTTTGCTTCGGCGGTTGCGGCCTCGGCCTGCTGCACCTTTTCGGCGAGGTCTTCAATGACGGAAAGCACCTCGGCCTTGGTGCTGCCTTCGGCAATTGCGGCACGCACGATTTCGAGTTTCTCGGGCGGCATGGCGCGGGTCAGGCGCAAAGTGTTGCGGCCTATGCGCAGCTGAGCAGCAGCCTCGTAGGCTTGTTCGCCCAACAGGTTGAGGTTCTGCGTTTCCTCCAACATCGTGTTGTATGAGCGGCCGAAGACGCGGCGGCAGAAGTCATCCAAATTACCCGCCGTGGCGGGTAATTTTTCAGCACTCCCCTCTGTAGCGGTTCCCAAATTACCCGCCGCTGCGGGCAATTCCGGGAGCGGGATCCGCCGAAGCACACTGAGGGGCAAGTCACGCACCTGGTTGAACATCTGCACCTCGGCAGCGTGCGAGAAGCTCTTGTGCAGCCGGGCCATGAGTGCGCCACCCACGGCCTGCGAGGCCTGGGCCAGCTGGATATCTTCCTGCTCGCGTTGCATCACTTCCTGCTCACGCATGGCAACCATGGCGCTGCTCAGCTTGTCCTTGTCGATGTTTTTTTCTTCCACGTCGTGTACTTCCGTAGCGTTTTTCTGGCGTGCCATGGGTTTCTCTCAATCAGGGTTGCGGGTGAATCGGTTGCGTGCTTCATCCACGCGGCGCTGGGCTGCGTCGATGGCGTTTAAAACTTTGATGGCCTGCTGCGGCAGGCGGGGGGTAAGGCGCCAGTTGCCTGTGGCCTCATCGCGCTCGGCAACGCCTGCGGTGCGCAGGTTGTCCAAATCACGGGTTATGGTGCTGCCCGTGGCGTTGAGCAACTGGGCCAGCTTGCTGGGCGGGTAGCCATGCACCACGTCGCCACACAGGGCGAACTGCAGTTGCAGGATGCGTTGTTGCGCGGCGTTGGTGTAGTCTGTGGCGCGGCTCATGCCAGGCTCTCCATGTAGCCGTTCGCAATCAGCGAGCCCTCTTCGGCGCCTGCAAAATATGCGTCGAACTCAGCGCTGCCCTGCGCGTAGGGGCAGACCAGGCGCTCGCGCTGCAGAACCAGACGCAACTTCGCCAATACGCCCAGCTGGTAGGCACTGCTGCGGGCGGGGCGGCCAGGGAAAAAGGCGCTGAGCATCAGCCCGTCAACCTGGGCGCGGGTGGCTAGTTGGGGGCCGGGCCTGGGCAAGCCCAGGGCGATGGCGTCAAATGGGTCGTGTGGGGTGTTCATGCTCAAAACTCCAGTTCTGGCGTGGCGTACTGCGCCACGTTGTGGTGGTGGTAGGCCACCTGCTCCAGGTGCAGGCGCAGGGCGGCCAGGGTGGCTTCGGTGTCTGCCGCCTGGGGGGCGGCATAGAACTGGGTGAGCAGCTGCAGGGCAGCGGCGCAGCTGCTGTTCATGTCGAGCAGCTCGGTGCCCTCGGCCTTGCGGCCGGTGGGCATGGGCACCACCAGGGCGCCGCTGCTGGCGGCCAACCACTCGCTCACGTAGTGGCAGCCGCAGGCCAGCTCGTAGGCCGGAATCAGGATGGCGGGCATGCGGCCGGTGGCCAGCCACTTGTAGAGGCTGTCGTGCGTGGTGCCCATGCGGTCGGCAATGCGCTCCACACTGAGGTGGCGCTTGGCTTGTGCGTATTCCTTGCACAGGCGCAGTGCGTGCACGAGGCTGTTGGCACGCTGGCGTTTCAAAGGGGCGCGGCTCATCAGAAGCCCCCCCGTGCTGCCGCTTCCGAACAAATGCCCGGCTGGAAACGCTGCAAAAGGCTTTCGTGCTGGCAAAGTACGGCCATCACTTCACCCCTTGAAAGGACATGGGCCATGACCCCGAGCGAAGACGATATGAAAGCGATGCGCCAGCAATTCGCTGCGCAGCAGCTCGAAACACAAGGCATGCAACTTGCCGTGATCGAGCAGATGTGGCTGGAGCTGGCGCGCGCGCTGGCTGCGCAAGGCGTGCTGAACGTCGACGTGTTGGCGCAGCGCCTGGAAGAACATGCCGTGCGTGCGGAGCATTTGCCCGGTTGGTTCTTTGGGCTGACAGAGGCGGCGCAGATGCTGCGCCAGCCTTCCAGTGATCCAGATAGCCTGGTTCAGTGAGCGCACGCCGGCGAATGTCGGCCGCGATGGCGTGTGCCATGGCTACCGAACGGTCACCCGATAAGTAGCTGCCGCGTGCGTCGCGCTGGACTTCGGGCGTGAGGCGGCGCACGTTGCTGGCCACACACCCCAAGATGGGCGTGCTCATCGGACAGCCAAGACCGTCTCGGCGATTTGTTACATTGGGCGAATGCACCACTTTGAACCTCGCGTTGTGATCAGTCGTTGACCGGCAGGCCCAGCTTCAGGCGTACGTCGCGGCCTTCGCCGTAGTTGCCGATGCGCACACCGCGCACGGCGTCGCTGACGGTGCGGTACTTGAAGCCGTTGGCTTTGGCGAACTCTTTGAGGGTCATGCCCTGCTGGCGCAGCCGGTGCTTGATCTGGTTGGCAGTGGGGTGAGAGGTGGTTTGGCTCATGGCTTTCTCCGGCGTGTAAGTCGCTGTTGATTTGCGCGTGGTGCTGTTGATGAATGTGATTGTAGGTTTGATTTTCAAACCTTGCAAGGGGTTTGGTTTGCTTTCTGAACTTTTAAAACAAGTGATGCGCGAGTGCGGTCTCAAGCAATCCGATTTGGTCGAATTGCTGGGGGTGTCGCTGAGCCGCGTTAAAGCGATGACCTCGGGCCGTGTGAAGAACCTCACCCGTGAGGAGAGCGAGGCCCTGATCACGAAGCTCCACATCCGTGGGGACTGGCTCGCTACCGGGGAAGGTCCCATGCTGCAGAGCGAGGGCGAGCGCGAGATGGGCAGACGCATGGATCTGCTGAAGCTGGCCACCGGCAAGGCCCAGATCGACGGGCTGGAACCGCACTACAGCCGGTTGCTGATGGAGATACTTTTCTACGCTGACCTGGGGGACGCCGATGCGCTGCGCAAGGCGCTCAACCAGCTGCAGACCGACGAAATGGCGCTGCTTGCCAGCTATCGAAACTGCAGCGAAGAAGCCAAGGTGAGGCTGCTTCAAGAGGCTGCGGTTCTATCCGCAGGGTTTCGCGCAGGGAACGGAAAGAAGGCCGAAGGGAAGAGGGACGGCGGCCAGAAAATTGTGGGCGACAACGCTATCCAGATTGGTAGCGTGACAGGCAAGGCCCGTATCAAAAACAGATGAGGTGAAACTTGGGTGAGCTACCGAAGCAGCTCTTGGCGTGGATCGCCAAGCTGCTGCCAAAACAAAAAGTACAGGGGGACGGCGCGATTCAGGTGGGCAAGGTGGAGGGCGGAATGCAAGTGGTGCACCAGCATTTCTACCCGGCCACCGCCACACATCCGCCGATGAAACAACCGCAGCCCGTTGGCACCATGGCTGCAGATCAGCACAAGCAGGTTGTGTCTCAAATTCTGAAGGCGCGCAGCCAGCTCACAGACAGAGAACTCGCAGGGTTCAAGAGGTTTATGGAGCGGGAATTCAAGACACAGCTGGTGAAGGCCATACCTCATTCGGACCTGCACCGGGTACAGTCCTACCTAGCAAAAACCATCCGGAACAGGGAGAAATCGCAGTGATGAAACCAGCTATTTTTCTATCTGCAGCGCTGATCGCGGCCGCCCCGGCATGGGCCATCAACAAGTGCACTGGGCCGGATGGCAAAGCAGTGTTTCAGGATGCGCCTTGCGCTGGAAAGGGAGAGGAGATTGTGGTGAGGCCGGCAAGCGGACACGCACCGGTTGCCCCAACTCCCACTGCTGCGGCACCTGCAGGCACGGCGGCGGTAGCGCCTGCCGGTGCTACAGCGGCGGCGCCTCAGAAGAAGGAAGGCGCATTTGGCGAGAGCTGGCAGCGCAGAACGTTCCTTGAGAACCGAGGCATTCCCGACGCCCGCGCTGCACTGCAGGCACACCGCAACGCTTGCGACTCCAAACAGCGCGAGCTCTCATCTCAAAAGAGCCGCGCGAACAACAATCTCGCAGGCGCCACCTGGTTGCAATCCATCTCAACAGAGATGCAGGCCGCCGCCACTATTTGCGAAGCCAAGACTCGTGAGCTCCAGGGTAACCTGGAAGGACTAGAGAAAGAGCTGCGACAGTTGCAGGCGAAGCAATGATGAAATCAGCCATCTTCCTATCTGCAGCGCTGTCCGCAGCCGCCCCGGCGTGGGCTGTCTACAAGTGCACTGGGCCTGATGGAAAGACCGTGTTCCAGGACGCGCCTTGCGTGGGCAAGGGAGGGCAGATCGAGGTCCGTCCAGCGAGTGGAGACGGAAGGTCGGACTTTCAACGTAGTTTGGATGCATCAACAGAGGAGATCAAAAAGGCGTATCAAGCCGTGAATGACACGTGCAACGCGCGCGGCATCACGGCGCTTTCTATTGGCATGTCGAAGGACGATGCGCTCTGCGCTCCGGGATGGCGATTCCCCAAAAGTACGAACACCACTTCGACCGCAAGTGGTGTGCGCGAGCAAGTGGTGTATGGTGGCTTTGGCCGCTTGGATTCCCCCCGTAAGTACCTCTATTTTGAGAACGGCAAGCTCACTGCTATTCAGGAGTGACCATCGGCCCTATCGCTCGCCAAACAATGGCGCGCGCCATTTAGTACACCCCGCGCGCGCACGGCATCCTGCCGTGCATGACGCTCAAAGACCACATCCCCGTATGGCTTCGCGCCCCGCGCAATAGCCTGTTCCTCGTGCTCGCGGTGCTGCTCCTTGCGGCCATCGCAGTGATCAAACCGGACAACCTCCCGGTGGTCCTCTACAAAGCAGCGCTGATCGCTCTGGCCGCCGTGATCGGCTACTGGCTTGACCGTGCTCTGTTTCCCTACGCACGGCCGGACTCGTTCCTGTGGCGCGACTGGCGCAAGGGCACGGACGAGCCCGAGGGTGATGTGGACTATCCCATTGCCAATACCGAGTACCTGGCGGCCTATTGCACTGCGCAGCTGCGCCGCGCAATTGTGGTGGGCTGTGTCGTGTTGGGTGTGGCTGCGGGGCTGTGATGCGTTGGCGGTCCCGCATCCCAGCGCTGGCCTGGCTGGTGGTTGCAGTGGTGGCCACCGTGGCCGCAAGCTGCGCGCAAGCCCAGGCTCAGGTGCCGCGTGAGGCTCTGCAGCATCGCTCGCTGCTGATCCGCACTGCGCGCTACGCATGGGGCATCAATGCCCCTGTGGCGGTGTTCGCTGCTCAGGTCCACCAAGAGAGCGCCTGGCGGCCCGGCGCCGTCTCCCACGTGGGGGCGCAGGGATTGGCCCAGTTCATGCCAGCCACCACGCGGTGGATTGCGGGCCTGGACCCTGAGCTTGCCTCACAGCAGCCCTTCAACCCGTCCTGGGCGCTTCGCGCCTTGGTCACCTACGACCGCTGGCTGTACGACCGTGCCCCGGCTCACTACTCGCCGCGTGATCGCATGTGGGTCGCGCTGCGCTCTTACAACGGCGGGCTTGGCCACTGGCAACGCGAGGCAGCAAGTACCGGGCTCGCTCAGCCTTCGCGCGCCCAGGTGGATGCAGCTTGCGGCAAAGCCCGCCGCGCTGCCGTGCACTGCAAAGAAAACCTGGGCTACCCGCACCGCATCCTCATCGTTATCCAACCGCGTTATGCGCAATGGGGGCCTGGGCTATGAGTTTCAGCATCCGCTCCATCGCAATCGCGCTCGCCATTGCCGCTGCCATTGCGGGCGTGAAGTTCTGGCAGTCCCACCTGGTGAGCAAAGGCGATGCCCAGGGCGCGGCCCGTGTGCAGCATGCCTGGGACACACAAGAGAACGCCCGCAACGCGGCCACTGCCCGCGACAACGCCATCAAGTTTCGCAACGCCGAAAGGACCGCCCATGAAGACGCCAAACGCGAGGCTGCGCGCCGCGCTCGTGATGCTGATGCCCTTGCTGCTGTGCGCAGCCTGCACACCGAGATTGCCCGCCTCAACAGCCGCCCCGATCTCTACCCGGCAGGAGATGCCGGGCTTATCGCCTGTGCTGGCGAAGCCCGTACAGCCCGAGAGCTATTCGGAGAAAGCGCTGGCGCGTATCAAGAGCTGGCGGCAGAGGCTGACGGACTCAGAGACCAAGTGATCGGCCTGCAGGACTTTGCAATCAGCGTCTGCCGGGCCGGGTCGTCTTCTGCCCACCAAGAGGCGCAAGACGCCCAGCACCAATGACCAATTTTGACCTCTCCAGCATCGTTGCAATCATCACGATTGCGGGCACGTTTCTTGGCATTTTGTGGGGGTTGCTCAAGTACATCGGCACCCAACAGGAGCGCCGGATCAATGAGAAGTTTGCCGATCTGGCTTCGACCATCGGCCGGATGAGCGACGAGCTCAAGAGCGAGGCAGCATCTACCCGGCAGCTCGAAATCTCATTCTTGCGATTCCAGGCTGAGTTGCCCCGCGACTACGTTCGCCGGGATGACTTCGTGCACACCCTGGGGACCATCAACACGCGCATCGACAACTTTGCGTTGCGCGTGGAGCGCGCCATAGACAACCGCAACGGGAACCTGCAATGACTCTTAACTATTCCGCTGCTGCGCTCAAGGCCCGCCGCGAGGCCATCCGTTGGCACCTGCTGTCGGCCGTCGATTTGTCTCGCCCAGTGGGCATCTATACCGAGGCCCTGCTGCCCATCGTTCAGTCGGTATATCCCGACGCCACCCACCAGGAGATCCGCCGCGAGCTGGATTACCTGGAAGAGCGCGAGATGGTACGCATCACGCGTGACCCCCTTGAACGTTGGTTCGTGGACCTGACCCGCACGGGGATTGAGTTCGTGGAATACACGATTGACGCCCAGCCAGGCATTGCCCGGCCACGCCTGACTCAGGGGTGATCCATGGCTCCACGTAGCAAGGTCCATTCGCTGCCGCCTGAGCTGAAGGAGTGGCTTGACGCTGAGTTGGTGAAGCGCGGTTTTGGAGACTATGTGCAGCTCGCCGCCGATCTGAAGGCGCGCGGTGCTGATGTTTCCAAGTCAGCTCTGCAGCGCTACGGCTCGCCCTTTGAGCAGCGCATGGCGCAACTCAAGATGGCCAGCGAGCAGGCCCGCGCCCTGGTGGATGCTGCACCAGATGACGAGGACAAGCTCGGCTCGGCTGTGGTGCGGATGACTCAGGAGAAGATTTTCACGCTGCTCATGGACTTGGAGATCGACGCCAAGGATGTTGACGTGAACAAGCTGTTCAAGAACGCGGCGGAGATTGGCAAAGCCAGCGTGACGCACAAGCGCTTCAGCATGGAGGCCCGCGCCGCTGCCAAAGAAGAGGCGCGCCGGGAGCTGCTGGAAGAGCAGCGGGCCAAGCTGGCGGCCATGCCCAATAAGGGCGGCGTAACTGCGGCGACCAAAGCGGAGATCCGCAAAACCCTAGGGATTGAGTGATGGCCCCGCTTAAAGGCCGCGCCAAGTGCATTCCAAAGGACCGCGACGCGATCTTTCTGCCCTTTCAATCCCAATGGATCAAGGACGAGTCGCGCTTGAAACTGATGGAGAAGTCGCGGCAGATAGGTATCAGCTGGTCTACAGCATACGGAGCCGACGAACGCGCCGCCGCACAGGGCGCCCGCTTCGACGAGTGGGTCAGCAGCCGCGACGACATCCAAGCGCGTTTGTTCATTGAGGACTGCAAGCTCTGGGCCGGCATCATGGGCCTGGCAGCCAAGGACCTGGGCGAGGTGGTGCTCGACCAGGAAAAAAAACTCAGCGCATATGTGCTGCAGTTCGCTAGCGGAAGGCGCATCCACAGCATGAGCAGCAACCCAGATGCCCAGGCTGGCAAACGGGGTAGCCGTGTTCTGGATGAGTTTGCTCTGCACCGCGACCAGCGCAAGATGTGGGCCATTGCCTACCCCGGTATCACCTGGGGCGGCAACATGGAGCTGGTGAGCACGCATCGCGGCTCTCACAGCTTCTTCAACCAGCTCGTGCGTGAGGCGCGCCACGGCGGCAACCCTAAGAAGATCAGCCTGCACCGTGTCACGCTGCAGGATGCTCTGGACCAGGGATTTCTGTTCAAGTTGCAGCAGGCTTTGCCCGCCGATGCG
Source organism: Acidovorax sp. FG60 (assembly GCF_057808995.1). Taxonomy (NCBI): domain Bacteria; kingdom Pseudomonadati; phylum Pseudomonadota; class Betaproteobacteria; order Burkholderiales; family Comamonadaceae; genus Acidovorax; species Acidovorax sp. FG60. Next base: position 232,323 of record NZ_JBMDJC010000003.1, on the reverse strand, counting down.
GAGCAGCAGGCCATGGACGAGGCCGCGTACTTCGACTTTGTAAGGTCGGGCGCGGCCGATGAGGAGTCTTTCGACCAGGAGTACATGTGCATCCCGGCGGATGACGATGCCAAGTTTCTGGAATACAACCTGATCACGGCCTGCGAGTATTCCGGGGGCACGGACTGGCAGCGCGGGCTGGAAGGGCCTTTTCAGGGGCGTTTGTTCGCGGGGGTGGACATTGGCCGCAAGAAGGATTTGACCGTGCTGTGGGTGGTGGAGCAGCTGGGCGATGTCTTCTATACACGCCACGTGGAAACGATGGAGAAGATGCGCAAGAGCGCGCAGGAAGCCATCTTGTGGCCGTGGTTCGAGATCTGCGACCGCATCTGTATCGACTCCACCGGGCTGGGCATTGGCTGGGCGGATGACGCGCAAGACCAGTTTGGCGAGCAGCGGGTGGAGGCCGTGAATTTCACCGCGCAGGTGAAGGAAGCGCTGGCCTATCCGTTGAAAGGCGCCATGGAGGACCGCCAGGTGCGTATCCCCGAGGACCCCAAGATCCGCGCCGACCTGCGCAAGGTGCAAAAGACCACCACGGCGGCGGGAAACATTCGCTTCGTTGCGGACGGCGACGACAGCACCAAGGTCAATGGCCACGCCGACCGGTTCTGGGCGCTGGCGCTGGCATTGCACGCGGGTTCCGACCCGTCTGCCCCAATCGAATATGAAAGCGGCGGCCCACGCGAGAGCAGCCAGCCGCTGGGAGATTTCATCCATGGTTAAACCTGTGCGGGCTGACCGCTCCACCACGCCTGCAGCACCGGCAAAGCCCGAGCTGGACGCTGAATTTGCCAACCGGCTGCGCGACCCGTTCGAGCAGCACTACATGGGGGTGCTGCGCACCAATGACCCGCTGTTGCTGGAGCGCGGCAATGGGGGCGTGGAGCTGTACCGCGACCTGCGTCGGGATGGCAAGGTGTTCTCGGGCCTGCAAAAGCGTCAGCTTGCGCTGGTGGGCAAGCCCTGGCAGGTGGAGCCGCGCGTGAAAGAAAGCGCGAAAGGCACCAAGGATGCGGAGACCTTGACGGAGATCCTGAAGGGCATTGCGTTTGACCGGATGTGCGGGGAGCTGTTGGAGGCCCTGCTGGCTGGCTTTGCGGTGTCCGAGATCGTTTGGACGGTGCGCTATGGCCTAGTGGTACCGGCGCGCGTTATCAAACGGGCACAGCGCCGATTTGTGTATGTGCAGGATGATGAGAACAGCCCCGCCAGGTTGCATCTGCTGACCCGGGAAAACATGCTGAAGGGTGTGCCGGTACCGGAACGCAAGTTCATCGTGCACCGGGTGAACCCAGAGGATGACAACCCCTATGGCACGGGCCTGGGCCTGCAGCTCTTTTGGCCGGTGTTCTTCAAGCGCAAGGGGATCGTGGCCTGGAACAAGCTGTGTGACCGCTTTGGTTCGCCCACACCCCACGGCAAATACCCGCGCAACGCGAGCCCGAAGGAAAAAGGCACTCTGGCCGATGCGCTGCGCGCCATGTCAAACGACGGCTACCTGATGACGCCGGAGGGCATGGAGATTGCGCTACTGGAGAGCAAGCTGTCGGGCAATGTGACCACGCAGCAGCAGTTGTGTGAGTACATGGACGATTGGATCAGCGAGGTACTGACCGGCCAAGAGCCCGCGCGCTCTGGCGGTGGTGCTCTCGCCGCCGCTAGCAAGGAGCGCAAGGATGTGCGCCAAGACCTGACACAGGCGGACAGTGACTTGCTCTCGGAAACCATTAACGAAACGCTGGTGGCCTGGATCTGCGAGTACAACGGGTTGGAGCCCTGCCATGTGTACCGCAACATCCAGGAGGAAGAGGACACCAAGACGCAGGCCGAGGGCGACAAGCTCATCTACGACATGGGCTTTGAACTGGACGAAAACACCATCCGCGCCAAGTATGGTGAAGGCTGGAGCAAGAAGACAGCGCCGCCCCCGCCGCCAATGCCACCTCAAACCACGGCCACAGAGACGGCGCCACCAGGGCCAGCCAAGCCGGATGGAGAGCCCGAGGAGCGTGAGGCCGAGGCCGCGAGCTTTGCGGAGCCCGGGCAACCGGCGCCGGTTGCTGCTGCAGCTGCTGCGCTGGTGCCAGCTGCCACAGCTGTAGTGACGGCGTGGGTGCGTGATTTGCGCGCAATTGTCGCGGCTCACTCTGAACCGCAGGCTCTGCAGGATGCGTTGGCTGAGGCATACGGCGGCTTGCCAACGGCAGAGCTTGTCGAGGTGATGGCGCTTGCTTTCGAGCTGGCCCACCTGCAGGGGCGCGAGCGCGCTGCGCTGGAGAGTAGCGGTGGCTGAGATTGGGGATGCCGCCCGCTCCACCGTGGAGGGTGCTCGCCAAGAGTTCCTGGAGCAGATCGAGTTCCTGCGCCGAAAGCTCAACCTGCCGAGCGAGACCTGGCGCGACATCCAGCGCGCCGCCCATGACCGCGCCTTTGTGGTGGCGGGCGCGACCAAGGCCGACCTGTTGCACGACTTGCGCAAAGCGGTGGACAAGGCCGTTCAGGGCGGCTCTATTGGGGAGTTTCGCAAGAGCTTTGCGGAAATCGTGGCAAAGCACGGTTGGACGGGCTGGACTGGCGAAGGCACCAAGGCGGGCGAGGCCTGGCGCACGCGGGTGATCTATCAAACCAACCTGATGACTTCATACGCGGCCGGGCGCCGGGCCCAGCTGCTTGACCCTGACCTGGTCAAGCGCAGGCCGTTCTGGCGCTATGTGCACAACGACAGCGTGACGCACCCCCGGCCGCACCACAAGCGCTGGGGCGACATGCGGCTGACCCTGCGCCATGACGACCCGTTTTGGAACACCCACTTTCCCCCCAACGGCTGGGGCTGCAAATGCCGCGTTGTTGCTGTGGCAGCGCCCAGCGATGGGGATGCAACGGTGCCACCTGAGGGCTGGGCAGAGGCTGACCCGGCCACGGGCGCGCCAGTGGGCATCGACGAGGGCTGGGACTATGCGCCAGGCGCCCGAGCTGATGACGATCTGCGCACTTTCGTCCAGGAGAAGTTGATCGACTACCCCCCGGCGATCAGCAAGGCTCTGTCGGCCGACGTGAATCGCTACATCAATGCAGATGGCAAGGTGCCCGACTTTGTGCGCGACGTGCTGGTCGACCGCCAGCGGCGTGATCCGCTCTGGCTGGGCTTTGCCGAGCGCCCTGACTGGATTGCCGAGACCCTCGACGTGGACACAAAGGGCTACACCGTGCTGCTGCCAGCCGATGCCCCTCGCCATGTGCAGGCTTCACACGGGTTTGATGGTGGTGGCCAGCGGCCCGCGCAGCCTGAAGACTTTGCTCTGCTGGAGTCGGTGCTGAATGACCCGGATTCGTTGCGCGCGGGCGAGAAGTCGCGGCAGGGCAACCCCACACTGGTGGCCACGAAAGTCATTGGCGGCGAGACGTTTCGGGCGGTGTGGGAGGTGTTGTCGGGCAAGCGCAATCGCTCGCTTTCTCTGACCAGCTTGGTGATCAAGACCGCCAAATGAAAAAGCCTTGCACCCCTCAACCTAAAACGTCTGCTGACGAGTCCCGGTTTAAACACTGGGGGGTTGATGCTGTGCAAGGCCCTTTGATTTTAGCCAGGAGGTCAACGTGGCGCAATTGATCGAGTTGATAGACCGCAGCGCCCTGGACTACACGCATGAGTTCCTGGACCGCGCAAAGAACTTGAAGCCCGTGCTGCTGGAGATCGGCGAGGACATGACCGAGTCCAGCAAACGGCGCTTTGAAACGGCCACCGCGCCAGACGGCAGTGCCTGGGCGCCCAACAGTGCGGTGACTTTGGCACGCTACAGCTCCATGTTTGCCCGCAAGAAGGACGGCGAGCTGACCAAGCGCAGCGCGGCAAAGCTGGCGGCCAAGAAGCCGGGCACGGGCGAGACGCGGGCGCTGGCCACCACGATCAACTACCAGCTGCAGGGCGATGACGCCGTGGCTATCGGCAGCCCAATGATCTACGCGGGGACCTTCCACTACGGGGCGAAGTCCGGGGAGTTCGGTTTTGGGTTCTATGCAACCCGAGAGGGCAGTTTTCCGCTGCCTTGGGGGGATATTCCGGCGCGGCCGTTCTTAGGCGCGTCCGAGGAAGACAAGGCCAACATCGTGGACCTGGTGAATTCCTACCTGATGGAGGGCTGAAGCATGAATGGCTTCTTTCAGCTCTGCGCGGCCGTCCTGTTCCTGCTCTGGGAGCGGTGGCGGCTGCTGCGCGGCGCCTGGCGGCGCCGGGAGTGGCGCAACGTCGCGGTGCAGGGCTTCTGGTTCGTCTTGGCGCTGTTGGTTGCACTGGCTGGGCCGGTGGCGCTCGTTGGGCTGGCGTGGTGGCTTCTATGAGCAGCAAACGACGCATCCGCCGCAGGTCCTGCGAAGGCAAACACCGCTATGCGAACGCCAATGAAGCCCGGACGGCTATCCACGGGCTCAACCGCCGAAAGGGCGATCAAGGCTACATGCAGGCGTACCACTGCAGCTTTTGCGGCGGGTTTCATTTTGGGCACCCACCCAAGGCCAAGGGGCCTCGCTACCGATAGAGCCGATGGTGGGCGGCCTTGCGTCTCGCTGATCCTGATCCTGCCTTATTCTTAAGCCCCATATGCCACGAGCCACCACCATCAACTCTCTGCCCACCGAAGTACAGGACGCACTGCGACAGCGCTTGCTCACAACGGGTTTTGGGCAATTCGAAGAGCATTCAGAATGGCTGCGAGAACAAGGATATTCCGTTTCCAAGTCCGCTATCCATCGATATGCATCCGCGCACGCGACAACGATCAAGGCCCAACAGCAGGCGGGTTATTCGCCATCACTGGTGGAGGCGCGTCTTCGGTGCCTGGAGATCGCTAGCTCTTTGAAGCCCTCAAGTACTTCTGAATTGGTTCGCGATGCGGGGGAGCTCTTAAAGTGGGTGTACGACCAGTAAACAGAAGGACTGCCCGCCTGTTTCCCGTGGCGAAAAGACTTTTCAAAAATGGCCGACCCATGCCTACCCGGATGAACCCGGTTCTACCCATTTATCGCGCCGCCCACTCTTTCTTTATCTCACTCCCGTTCACGAGAAGCACAGCGGCGGCCTTGGCGGCCACGGCCTTGCCCACCACATCGGGCACCTGCGCGCCCTGTGCATCCAGCTTGAAAGCCTTGGGTGCTGGTTGCTTGGCGGCGGCCATGGCCTTGTTCACGTCCGCCAGAAACTCGCGGCCAAACGCCGTGTCTTGGTACACGATGGCCAGGTCGTTCATGCCCATGGACACCAGCTTTTGTGTGAGGCGCTGGGCTTCGTCGGCGTAGCTGGCGCGCACGTGGAACACCGAGCGGTACTCGGCCTTGCGCAGCGACGTGGCACCGCTCTGTGGGGCCACATAGGGGATCTGCGCCTCGTCCACCAGCGGCAGGATGCGCTGGTTGTTGGCCGTGCCCATGCAGGAGATCAGCGAGACCACGTTGGCGTCGGCAATCAGCTTTCGCACGTTGTCTTCGGAGCGCGCGGCGTCGTAGCCGTCGTCCAGTGCCAGCAGCTTGATCTCGCGGCCATGGATGCCCTTGGCGTTGGCCTGCGCAATGCCTGCGTCCAGCCCTTGCTTCAATTCCTTGCCCAGGCTGGCCAGTGCGCCGGTGGTGCCCAGCGAGCAGCCAATGGTCACGCTCTTGGCGTCCATGGGGTCCTGCACGCCCACGGCGCGCGAAGAGGTGGCAAGCAGCAGGCCGGTGCTGGCGGCCACAAGGGATTGGGTGAACTGACGGCGTTGCATGGTCAAAAAAACTCGCAGGCAAAAAAGCCACCAGCCCCGGATGGGGCTGGTGGAGGGTGGACTGGGGGAGGTCGATAGACCTAGGGTTAACCCTGATTTTATCTGCCCAGGCTGGCAATTGGCTGTCAAAGGCCTGGCAGGCCTGGGGGTGTCCTCTTTACACCGTGCTGCCAGGGCCCGCTGGCGCGCGCATGCTGCCCGTCTCCACATACCGCTGGTGCCACGACAGCGCCTCGTTCAGCAGGTGCGGTGTGTGCTGGCCCACGGCGCCCCGCTTGGCGCGGGCCACGTAGTCGTGCAGCGCAGGGCGGAAGTCGGGGTGCGCGCAGCGGTCGATGATGATCTGCGCCCGTTGCGAGGGCGAGTGCCCACGCAGGTCGGCCAAACCCTGCTCGGTCACAAGGATCTGCACATCGTGCTCGGTGTGGTCCACATGCGAGGCCATGGGCACGATGCAGGAGATGCTGCCGTTCTTGGCCAGCGACGGCGTCATGAAGATCGACAGGTAGGCATTGCGCGCAAAGTCGCCCGAGCCGCCGATGCCGTTCATGATGGCCGAGCCCATGATGTGGGTCGAGTTCACGTTGCCGTAGATGTCGGCCTCGATCATGCCGTTCATCGCGATCAGGCCCATGCGCCGGATCAGCTCGGGGTGGTTGCTGATCTCCTGCGGGCGCAGCACGATGCGCTCTTTGTAGAAATCGATGCGGTCATTGAAGTCCTGCATGGCCTCAGGGCTCAGCGACAGCGCCGTGGCCGAGGCGCTGGCGAGCTTGCCCGAGCGCAGCATGTCCAGCATGCCGTCCTGCAGCACCTCGGTGTAGGCCGTGAGGTTCTCGAACGGGCCGTTGTTCAGGCCTGCCAGTACCGCATTGGCAATGTTGCCCACGCCCGACTGCAGCGGCAGCAGGTCCGGGGGAAGACGGTCCTTTTTCACCTCGTGCTGCAGGAACTCGATGATGTGGCCCGCGATGCGGTTCGAGGTGTCATCGGGCGCGGCGTACACGCTGTTGCGATCGGGCTGGTCGGTCATCACGACAGCAATCACCTTGGACGGATCGCACCGCAGGTAGGGCTCGCCAATGCGCTCATCGGGCCGCGTCATCGGGATCGGTTTGCGGTGCGGCGGCAGGTCGGTGCCGTAGTAGATGTCGTGCATGCCCTCCAACCCCGGGTGGTGCCAGGCATTCACCTCCAGAATGATTTTGTCGGCCTGGTCCAGCCAGGTCTTGTTGTTGCCAACCGACGACGAGGGGATCAGCCGCCCGTCGGGCAACACGCCCGCCACCTCGACCACCGCCACATCCAGCTTGCCCAGAAAGCCAAACCACACAAACTGCGCCACGTGCGACAGGTGGATGTCCACATACTGCATGTGTCCCGCATTGATCTGGCGGCGCACCGTGGGGTCGGACTGGTAGGGCAGGCGCATCTCGATGCCGTCCACCTGGGCCAGCGCGCCGTCCAGCTCGGGTGCGGTGCTGGCGCCCGTCCACAGACCGATCTTGAAGCCATGGCCCTGCGCGTTCAGGCTCTCGATGCGGCGGGCCAGCGCGCCCGGCACAGCCTTGGGGTAGCCCGCGCCGGTGAATCCGCTCATGCCCACATGGGCGCCGGCAGGAATCAGGGCGGCCGCCTCGTCGGCAGACATCGTGCGGGAGAGAAAGTCGGGGTACAGCACCCGATCGGCCAGGGACATGAACAAACTCCGCAAAAAGAAAAAGGCCACCCGCCCGGTGAGCGGATGGCCCTGTGGACAAAACCCAGCATGCTAGCCTTCGTTCCTTACAAATTAAGGGTTAACCCTTACAAATGCGGTCCGACGTCCCCATACCCGCAGATTACGCCGCTTTGCGGTTGAGCAGCGCGTACAGCAGGATCGCCCCGAACGTGGCGGTGCCGATGCCGCCCAGCGCAAACTGGCCGAACTTGAGCGTGAAGTCGCCCGTGCCCAGGATGAGGGTGATGGCCGCCACGATGAGGTTCTTGTTCTGCGAAAAGTCCACCTTGTTGTCCACCCAGATCTTGGCGCCCGCCACCGCGATCAGGCCAAACACCACGATGGACACGCCGCCCATCACCGGCAGCGGAATGGTCTGGATCAGCGCGCCGAACTTGGGGGAAAAGCCCAGCACCAGCGCAAACACGCCCGCCAGCAAGAACACGGCGGTGGAATAGATCTTGGTGGCGGCCATCACACCAATGTTTTCGGCGTAGGTGGTCACGCCTGTGCCGCCTGCAGCGCCGCTCACCATGGTGGCTACGCCGTCGCCAATGAACGCGCGGCCCATGTAGCGGTCCAGGTCCTGGCCCGTCATGGCCGTCACGGCCTTGATGTGGCCCAGGTTCTCGGCCACCAGGATGATGGCCACGGGCGCAATCAGCAGCATGGCATTGGCTTCGAACACCGGCGCAGCAAAGTTGGGCAAACCAAACCATGCAGCGTTGGCCAGTGCGGACAGGTCCATGGGCTTGCCCAGCCCCAGGCCGTTGGTCAGCACCGCGTAGATGATGCTCGCCACGATCAAGCCCACCAGAATCAGCAGGCGCTGCACCATGCCGCGCGTGAGCACGGCCACCAGGCCCACGCTCACAAAGGTCACCACCTGCATCCAGCTGTCAAAGTTGCTGGCCGCCATGTTCTTGATGGGAATGCCCGCGAGGTTCAGCCCGATCACCGCCACCACCGAGCCCGTGACCACGGGCGGCATGAAGCGCTCGATCCAGCCCGTGCCAATGGCCTGCACCAGCGCGCCGATGAGCGTGTAGACCAGGCCACACGCAATGATGCCGCCCAGCGCCACGGCAATGTTGGCGTTGGCACCTTTGCCCGCGTAGCCCGTGGCCGCAATCACCACGCCAATGAACGCAAAGCTCGACCCCAGGTAGCTGGGCACCTTGCCGCCCGTGACCAGGAAGAAGATCAGCGTGCCCACGCCGCTCATCAAGATCGCCACGTTCGGGTCAAAGCCCATCAGGATGGGCGCCAGCACCGTGGCCCCAAACATCGCAATCACGTGCTGCACCCCCATCACCGCCGTCTGCGGCCAGGGCAGCCGCTCATCGGGCCCAATCACCCCACCTTGTTGCAGCACCTCAGCGCTTTTTGTGCGCCAGTTCATGAATCCCATCTTGTCGGTTCCTTGTTGTTGAGGCGCGAATGCTAGTGGATGGGCATGGCGTTGCCGTAAACCTGCGCGTCATTCGCCATGCGCCCGCCCGCCTTGCGCCGGGTTAGCATTTGGGCCAACCCCCGCTCTGCCTCCTACAGGCACCGCCGCCATGCACTCTCAGCCGTCCTGCCCCAACTGCCGCCAGCCCATGCAGGCCCACCGGTTCACCAGCAACCAGGGGCACTCGCTGGAGCTGGACATCTGTTTTGCCTGCCAGGGCCTGTGGTTTGACCGGCACGAAAACCTCAAGCTCGCGCCCCAGTCGGTGGTCGAGCTGTTCCGCCTGCTGCACGAACACCGCACCGACCAGCACCAGCCCCTGGCAGAACGCATGGCCTGCCCGCGCTGCAACACAAGCCTGGCCAAAGGCTTCGACGTGGTGCGCAGCGGCCGCTACATGATCTACCGCTGCGCCCGCCTGCATGGCCGCTTCAGCACCTTCTCGTCCTTCATGGTCGAAAAAGGCTTTGTGCGCCACATGACGCGCCCCGAGATCGACGACCTGGCCAAACGCGTGGGCGCCATCTACTGCACCAGCTGTGGCGCCCCCGTGGACATCCGCAAGGACCACGCCTGCCCCTACTGCCGCGCCGCGTTCTCCCTCATCGACCCCGACGCCGTGGTGCGCGCCATGGAGGGCTACGCCAAGGCCAGCAGCGAGCGCACCACCCACGCCACCCCCTCGGTGGACATCGGCGACGCCCTGGTGGCCCTGGAGCGCGACCGCAGCCGCGCCGAACGCGAGCGGCAAAAGCGCGCGTTCACCAGCGCCAGTGATGCGAGCGACAGCTCATTCACGGGCGATCTGCTGACGGCCGGGGTGGAGTTGGTGTGGGCCTTGATCAACACCAGAAGCCATCACTGAGGGCTTCCGAGGTGGAGCATGACAACGCCTCCCACCACGCACACCAGACCCACTACTTTGATGACACCCACTGGCTCGCCAAACAGCGCCATCCCCACCACGGCTGCGGCCGCCGTGCCGCTGGCCGCCCAGACTGCATAGGTGAGGCCCATGTCGAGCTGGCGCATGGCCACGGCCATGAGCCAGATGGCGAGTGCGTAGCACGCAGCTGCCATACCGGACGGGAGGAGTCTGGAGAAGCCATCGGAGTACTTGAGCGCGACGGTTCCGGCAACTTCTGCAATGACGCTGGCTGCGACGAGCAGCCAGGCCGATAGGTTTGGATTCATGGGGCACCTTGGCCGAACATGCCCGTTTGTCACTTGTACCGAGTGACACGGGCAGTACGATGAAGCGGTACCCAGATGGTGAAGGGCCGCAGTGTAGCCACGCCCTTGCGATCCATCAAGAACACCCCACGCAGGCTCTGGCGGCCACTTGCGTTTGCGCGGATCATGGAGCGTTGACACAGCGGCAGCGCCGGATGGAGGGCGTGATGGTGTCCCTTCACGCACCCAGCCCATCCCCCGCACCACACTCCAACCCGTTCACAATGGCGCAGGCCTGTGTTCTGGTGGGCCCCGTCGCAAACAACCAACCAGCCGTGGCACCCGGTGGCCACAGGAGGAGAGGACCTTGCAGCCGCATCCGCCCCCAACCCGACGCCGTGCCCGCACCGCCGCCGCCCCGGCGCAGCGCAACCCTGAGAACGCGGGGGATGGCGCCGCCGCCTCCGACTCCGCTACCCCCTGCCTGCTGCAGCGCGCCCACCTGCGGGCCGTGCCCAGCACCCTCCTGATCCCGCTGGCCGCGCGCGCGCGCGGGAGCCGTTACTTTCCCTGGCTCGCCTGCAACGACGTGGTGGCCACCAGCCTGGTGGAGCGCCTGGGTGCCGATGTGGAACCGTGCCTGGACGACTTGCCCACGGTGCTCAACGTACTGTGGCGCACGCGCGCCATCAAGGATGCGGGCCGCAGTTTCTTCCTTGCGCACCCGAAGGCTGGCGGCGTGAGCCTGGGCTGTGGCCTGTCGCACCACTTCCAGTGGCTCGATACGGGCGCCAACCAGTGGCTCGATGCTGATCTGCCCGAGGTCATGGACCTGCGCCGCGAGCTGCTGCCGGTGCGCTGCCCGCGCACGCGCCATGCCACGGTGGACATCACGCAGCCTGGCTGGTGGCAGCGGCTGGGGCTGCCAAAGGAGGAAGGGGAGGGCGATGGCGCGGGCGTGCAGCCGGTGTTCATCGTCTGCGAAGGGGTGCTCATGTACCTGCAGCCCGCGCAGGTGCAGGCCGTGCTGCGCGAGTTTGCGCAGTGCGCGCCGGAAGGCTCGCGCCTGGTGATTGATGTCATGACGCACCGTGCCGTGGGCCGCGCGGCGCAGCACGCCAGCGTGGGACCCACGGGGGCGGAGTTCCACTGGGGCGTGGGCAGCATGGACGAGCTGACCGCCGCACACCCGCGCCTGGCGCTGCAGCGCCAGCAGAGCGTGTCGGAGTGTTATGGCTGGCCGGGTGTGGTGCTGGAGACCCTGTGGTGGCCGTGGCTGGGGGCGCCGCTGTATGGCATGGCGACCCTCGGCGTGGGAGACGGCTCCCCCTGAGCCGCTTCGCGCCTTCTCCCGGAGGGGGACGCCACCGGTGGCCTGGCAAAACCAGTTCCATGGTGGCGCTGGCGTTGGGCGCGCCGGTTGCAAAGGTTGTGCTAGTGCCTGGGCGCCAGTGCTGGCATCCATCGTGGCGCCTTGCCCGTCAGCTGGCCCACGATGGCGGCCTGCAGTGGTGGCAGCCGCCGCGCGCCCTGCAGCACCAGCTGCCGCAGCAGGCGCGGCACGGGGCGCGTGTCGGTATACAGCCGCACGATGGCATTGGTGCCCTCGTACATCGGCCATGCGTGGCGGTGGTGCGCCCGTGCATAGGTGGCCAGGGCTTCGCCATTGCCGATGTCGTGGCCCTGGCTGCGGGCCGCCACCACGGCGGCTGTCAGGCGTTCCACACCGGCCAGACCCAGGTTGTAGCCATGCGCCGTCACGGGGTGCATGCCCACGGCGGCGTCGCCCAGCAGCGCGCAGCGGTGGTCTGCAAAACGCTGTGCATACACGGCCACCAGCGGGTAGGCGTGGCGTTCGCCCTCCAGCTGCAAAGGCCCCAGGCGGTCGCCCAGCTGGGCCTGCACCGTAGCGGCGAAGGCCTGCGGGCTCTGGGCCATCAGCGCACCTGCGTCGGCAGTGCCCGCCGTGACCACCACCGAGCACAGCGCATGCCCCTCTTGGGGGTCGTTGGGCAAGGGCAGCACCGCCAGCGTGCGTTCGTAGCCAAAACACTCGTGCGCCACGCCGCCATGGGGTTGGGCATGGCGCATGCGGCAAACGATCACGGTGCGGCCAAAGTCCGTCATGCGTGCGCCAATGCCCAGCTGCCGCCGCGTGGCCGAGAAGCGACTGTCCGCCGCCACCAGCAGCGGGGCCTGCAGACGCTGTGGCGATGGCGCAGGGCCATCGCTGGGGGCACCGGCGGAAGCCTGGGGCAAGTACTCCAGCTCGGCATGGGTGGACTGCGTGGCCACGCGCACCACCTGGGCGCCGGTCACGATGCGGACACCCGGTGTGCGTGCCGCTACGGCATAGGCCGTGCGGCGCAGTGCGTGGTTGGGCACGATGAAGCCCAGAGCCTCCAGCCCCGTACCTTGGGAGCCCAGCTGCAGGGCGCTGCGCTGGCCCAGCGGGCCGTCGTGCACCTGCGCTTCGCGGATGGTGCCCACCTCGTGTGGCGCCAGGCCGGCCCAGGTGCCCAGCCGCTGCAGTGTGGCCACGCTGGGGTGGGTGAGCGCGATCTCGCGGCCATCGGGCGCGGGGTGGGCCAACGTGGCCTCAGACTGCTGTTCGACCACGGTGGTGGTGAACCCGGCCTGCGCCAGGGAAATGGCCAGCGACAGGCCCGCAGGGCCCGCGCCGACGATGAGAACGTCGCTGTGTGAGGAGGAGGTCATGGCAAGAAGACCGGGCGAAGCAGCCCGGCATCCACCCTGCAACCGTGGGGTGGGGCTTGCCATTGTGGGCGGGCACTCCACGCGGCGGTTTGCCCTGCATCAAGGCAGTGTGCCTGAATGCTATAAATTAAATAGCTAAAAAATGATACGGGATGAGCGCTAGGGCCTTAAAACATCAAAAATTATGGTGCGTTACGAGCGTGCCGGTTTGCGCGCGCCCTTGGCGGGCTTCTTGCGGGCGCCACCCGCTGGCTTGCCGCGCAGGTGCAGCCCCCAGGTGACCAGCACCCACAGGTACGCTGCCAGCACGCTGTAGGCCGCCATGGCGGCCAGCGACAGCGGTGGTGCGGCGATGGAGCGCGGGCTGGCCATGGTCTCCAGCAGCTGGCGTGTGCCCGTGCCCAGCACCGGCATGGCCGCGCTGCCCGAACGTGCCATGCGTGCCGCCATGAAGATGAAGAACTCCATCAGCAACGCACCGATGACCCAGCAGGCCAGCAGGGCCAGGAGCTGCGCAAACGCCCTGCGGTCGCCCTTGGCCAGGAAGTAGATGGCCGACACCAGCACCAGGGCGGGCAGCAGCAGGGCCAGGACAGGCCAGGCGGACATGAGGAGATGCATCGGAAGAATGTGGGGGCGGATCGGAGAGTGTGTCGGGCAGCGCCAGGGCTGCGGACTGCGAATGATAGAGGAGGCTCCCGGCACCCAGCGGCCCCAGGGCAGGGTCTGCCCGTACGGTGGCTATGGGTGCGTGTCGCCGTGCTGTCCCTGGCGGAAGGTGTTCGGTGTGCAGCCCAGCAGCGTGCGGAACGAGGCGATGTACGCGGCGGGGCTCTCGAACTGCAGGGCGTGTGCGATGCCCTTGACCGGGCGGCCCGAGGCCAGCAGATCGAGCGAGGCAATGATGCGCGCACGCTGGCGCCAGGCGCGAAAGCTCAGGCCCGCTTCCGCCGTGAAGCGCCGGGTGAAGGTGCGGTCGGACATCGCGGCCTCGGCCGCGAGTTCGTGCAGCGAGAGCTGCCACTGGTGGGCCTGCAGCAACAGCGCGAGCGCGCGCCGCAGCCCTTCGCTGGCAGGCATAGGCAGGTGGGTGGGCAGGCAGGGCGTGTGCTGCAGCGTATGCAGCAGCAGGGACACCATCAACTGCCGTGTGGGGTGGTCGAACCCGCCGTTGAAGAGCCCCAGCACCAGCTGCTGGATCAGCGGCGATGCGACCACCGCGTGCACCTCGTCCCGGCGCGCAAACGATGCGCACTGCGCCACCAGCGCCGGCTGGCAGTACACCGTGCGCAGGTCGGTGGCAGAGAGGATTTCGATCGCATGGGCGTGGTGCGGGGGCACCCACAGCGCCCGCTGCGGCGGCACGGTCCAGCGCGCGTGGGGCGTCTCCACCAGCATCACGCCCCGCGTGGCAAACACCAGCTGGCCGCTGCGGTGCTGGTGCGCTGGCAAAAGCGTGCCGGCCGCGTGCGTTTTTGCCAGCGTGGCCCACAGGCCGGCATCTTGGCGCCCTGGCGATGTTTGTTGGCGTTCTGGTGCTGACATGCCGTCCTATTATGAAACCACCTCCTCCCCACTCCTTCCCCAAAACCCGCCCCCAGCCCATGCACACCGCCACCTTCCTTGTCCATTCGGGCCGCCAGACGGCCCGCGCCGCCCAGGCCATCAACCCGCCGCTGGTGCGGGCCTCGACCGTCGTGTTCGACACGCTGGCTGCCTACAAACACGCGCACCACCAGACCGTGTTCGACTCGCCGCGCTACGGCCGCTCGGGCACCTCCACCACGTTTGAGCTGCAGCGCTGCATGGCCGCGTTGTCGGGCGCAGAAACCTGCCTGGCCACAGCCAGCGGACTGGCGGCCATCGTGGCCGTGCTCAGTGCCCATGCGGGGCCGGGCCGCCACCTGCTGCTGAACCAGGGTGTGTACGGGCCCACGCGCATCTTCTGCGACCAGGAACTGGTGCCGCAGGGCACCACCGTCGAGTACTTTCCGGAAGGCGCCGACATCGCGCCCTACCTGCGGGACAACACCAGCCTGGTCTACATCGAGACCCCCGCGTCGCTGACCATGGAGATGCTGGACGTGCGCGCCGTGTGCGCGGCGGCACGCCAGCGCCACATCCCGGTGGCGGTGGATGCCACCTGGGGCACTCCGGTGTTTTTTGACGCCCACGCCCTGGGTGTGCACATCGCCATCCATTCGGCCACCAAATACATCAACGGGCACTCCGACCTCATGCTGGGGCTCATCACGGGTTCGCACGCAGACCTGGCCAGCACCCGGCGCTTTTGCGACCGCAGCGGTGCCCACGCGGCGCCCGATGTGTGTTGGCTCGCGCTGCGCGGCCTGCGCACCCTGGCCGTGCGACTCGAACGGCACCAGCAGACCGCGCTGGCGACGGCCCAGTGGCTGCAAGAGCAGCCGCAGGTCCGGCGCGTGCTGTTCCCGGCGCTCCCCTCCGACCCGGGCCATGCGCTCTGGCGCGCGCAGTTTTCGGGCGCCGCGGGTCCGTTCACCTTTGAGCTGGCGCCCTGCGGTGAAGCCGCATTTGCGGCGTTCATCGACGCGCTTGCGCTCTTTGGCCTGGGCACCAGCTGGGGCGGGTACGAAAGCCTGGTGCTGCCCGCCGTGCCCTATGACCAGCGACACCTGGCAACGCTGCCGGACGAGGGGCGCCTTGTCCGCCTGCATGTGGGGCTGGAAGACGCCCGCGACCTGCGCGCGGACCTGGCACAGGCGCTCAGCAGTCTGGGCTGACCGGCACCAAGTGTCCCGAGTTGGAAGTTCGTTGATGAAATAAAGAGGTCGAAATCGTCGTCAGGCAAGGCGCAAACCACAGCGATAGCCGGTGCTATCGCGAGGATTTGCAACGCAGCATGGCGGCGATTCTCGACGTCTTTATGAAACGAATTTCCAATTCGGGACACTAGCTCGCCACGAAGTCCACCACCGACTGCAGCACCTCTGCCTGCTGCAGGATCTTGCGGTGCCCCAGCCCCTCGGTGGCCAGCAGCGTGGCGCCCGGGATGTGGTCGCGGTAGGCCTCGCCATCGGCAAAGCGGTTGATGCGGTCGCCCCGGTCGTGCACCACCAGCGTGGGCAGCGCGATGCGTGGGCCCACAGCCGGGGGCTCGAACTGGCGCATCAGGATGCCTTCTCGGGCTTCGATGCGCCGCTGCAGAGCGGCACGCGTGCGCTCCGAAAGGCCGAACACCTGGGCGAACAGGCGCGTGTATTCGTGCGGCGACGCGGGCGGTGCCAGCAGCACCAGCCGCTGGGTGGCCAGGCCCCGGCTGGCGGCGTGCGCCGCTGCGTTGGCGGCCAGCGAATGGGCCACCACGGCATGGGGCGCCGAGTCCTGCGCGTGCAGGCGGGCGGTGGCGTATTCGATGGCGCGGGCGAACTGGGGCAGGTTGCTCACGCGGCCCCGGCTGCCACCGTGCGCAGGCAGGTCCACCAGCACCGGGCGCAGGCCGCGGTCGGTCAGGGCGTCGGCCAGCGGCAGCATCTGGCGCGCATGCCCGCCCCAGCCGTGCAGCAGGAGCACCGTGGGGCCGTGCGGCTGGGCCTGGGGCAGGTAAAGCGTGATCTCGGCGTCTTCAAACGGCCAGCGCTCTGTGCGCCAGTGGCCGGGCGGCACGGCTTGGCGGCCGGGTTTGCGCAGGGGCAGGGGCGTGCCAAACAGGCGCGCAGCCACGCGCACGGCCAGTGCGGGCCACAGTCGCTCGGTGGTGCCCAGGGTCAGGCGCACAAGGCGCATGGCGGGGTGCTCGCCGTAGAAGCTGGACGTGGCCCGCAGGGCGGTGGATGAAGAGGAGGTGTTCATGGTGGGGTTCCTGAAGGGATGGAGTGGGGCGCGCGGCGCGCACCTCAGAAAAAGACCCAGTCCCGGTTGCTGCGCGGGAGGCTGGTGAGGGTGCTGCGCAGCGACCGGATGGCGCCCACTGCGGCCGCAATGGCGGCAATGCCCAGGATGATCAACATGGTGGTTCCTTTCTTCGCACGGTTGTGCGAAATTGGGGCATAAAAAAACAAGAGGTCTCCTTGGCACACCACCGCGTCTCAGGCGGGGGAAGGGAGGTAGCTCTTGACGAGGCGCGCCCAGGACGCCTCGGTGCGTGACACTGCCTGCGGATCGCGCAGGAAGCGGACGTCGTGCAACAAGCCCATGATCATGGAATAGATCTCGCCCACCAGCTGGTCGGGCGGGGTGTCGGCTGGCAGGTGCCCGGCCTCGATGGACTGGATCACCGTGCGGCGCAGTGCCGCGCGCCAGCGTGTGATCTCTGAATGCAGCAGGTCGCGCAGCTCGCCTTCGCGGTCGTCCAGCTCGAAGGCCCCTGCGGTGTAGATGCAGCCGGTGAAAGCCTCCACATCGCGCGTGCGGGCAATCCAGCGGCGCACGATCTCGTTGAGGCGCGGCAGGCCCTTGGGGTGCTGCATGGCGGGCACAAACACATCGGCCAGGAAGCGGCGGCCAAACTCCTCGATCACCGCCTTCTGCAGCGCCTCGCGCGAGCCGGCGCGCGAGAACACGCCGCTCTTGGACAGACCCACGCGGTCGGCCACGGCCTGCAGCGTGATCGACTCCAGCCCTTCGGCCGCAGCCAGGTCCAGCGCTGCGCCCACAATGGCCGCGCGGGTGAGTTCTGATTTCTGGGTCTTGGCATCCATGGGGCGAAATTTAGCACAACTGTGCGAAATAAATCTACCCGTGTTGCCAACAGTGTTTTGAAAGCCGGTATTGGGCACAGCCCCGGTGTGCCGCCGGGGCTGTGCAGCGCGTCACTGGGCCAGGGCCGTGATCTGCACGGAAGTCAGCGCCCCACTGTAGAGGCGGAAATCCTGCATGCGGCCCGCAAAGTACGGGTCGGCCCCGTACTGCGCGCGGCCCAGCCAGTTCTGCGTGGTGGCGCCCAGCTGGTGGGGCGCAAAGGGCGCGTCGGCCAAGGTGCCGGTGGCCTGCCCGTCCACAAACAGGGTCACGGTGTTGCCCCGGCGGGTCACCGCCAGGTGCACCCACCGGCCTGTGCCCAGCGCCACCGAAGACGTGACGTTTTCCTCTCCGAAATAGGTGGTGCCGGTGGAGGCAAAGCGCAGCGTACTGGTGTTGGCCAGCAGGGCCAGGTAGGCGATGTCGCTGGAGCCGATGTCAAACACGCGGGCGTTCCCGGCGCTGGCGCTTTGCCGGTAGACCCAGACTGCGATCGTGAAGTCGGCCAAGTCTTTCATGATGCCCGTGGGCAGGGCCACGTGGCCGCTGGCGCCGTCGAGTGCTACGGCGCTGCTGCCCGCCGTGCGGCCAGCGCCCCAGGACGTGCCGCCCACCAGTCGGCCATGCAGCGCATTGCCGCTCTGGTCGGTGGCCGACGTTCCGCTGCCCTCGTTCAAGGGCAGATGCAGCCTCAGCTGCGGCGTGGTGGCAACACTGCGGACCTCGGCGCCCGTGAGCCGGCCCGTTGGGGTGACTGCCACGATGCGGTAGTGCCAGGTGCCCGTGCCGGGTGTGTCGGTATGGGTGCGTTCCTCGCCCACGGTGGTGAGTGTGGTGAACGGGCCCGACGCTGCGGGTGCGCGCTGCACCTCATAGGCCGTGGCGTAGGCGCTGCCCCACCACGACAGCAGCACCTGGCCGTTGACGAGGTAGGCCGTGAGGCCGCTGGGCGCGGCCCCGGCTGCAATCGGCTCGCGCGAGAAGGTCAAGGTGCCCATGCCGGGGTCGTCCCCGGTGCCGCGCTGCTCGGGCCGCAGTTTGGCCGCCATGGCCGTTGTGTAGGGCGCAGAGAGCCCCTTGCGGTTGACGTAGTGGTTGTACAGCAGCTCCCAGCACTGGCGCAGGTGTGGCCGCCCCGCAGGAGAGACGCCGGTGAAGATACCCTGGCGGTTGGCATAGCGTGAGAACGGCAGCGCCGGATACGCGCCACCCGCATCGGCCAGGTTGCTGGCCGCCACGTATTCGGCCGCTGAGAGCAGCCGGTTGTTCCAGTAGCCGTACAGATCGTCGCCCTGCGACCAGGCCATTTCGCACAGCGCGCCGCACAGCGACATGCCCAGCGTGGCATGCCCCTGGTCGCGCCCGCTCTCCTGCCATTGCCCCAGGTGCCCGGGGTGGATGACGTAGACGTTGTGCGCGGCTGCGCCGTTGCCCCGGCCGTTCTTGTAATAACTGATCGCCTCGTTGTACAGGTCGCGCCGGTCACAGCAGATGCCGATGGCCATGATGGCGTTGATGTTGCACAGGTCCCAGTTGGCCCAGTAGTTGGTGATGTTGGCGCCGTTGTGTTCCTCTAGAAAGCGGTGGCTCAGCGGGTAAAACACTTCCAGCAGCAGTTTCTGGAACCGGGCCAGGCCCTCGGGCGACCAGCCGGGGTAGCTGCGCAGGAGTTCCACCGTATTGGCCCACTGGTAGCCGTAGATGCCAGCGGCGAGGTAGCGGTCCGCATTGCCGGTGAGCGTGGTCATGGTGCTCGACCACGCATCCAGGAACGCCACGGCACGGTCGGCATAGGCGTTGTCCTGGGACACCTTCCAGCGCAGCGCCAGCTGGTAGGCCCGCTGCATGTCCTTGATCATGGTGCCGAAGTTCTGCCCATCGCCGCCACGGATCACCACGGTGAGCGCGTGGGGCCACATATCGCTGTTCAGTGAGGAATGTCCCGAAAACTGAAGCGCGTTCCAGCCAATCACCCAAGGCGATGCGTTCTCGGCAATCTTGGCACGCATGCGCGCAAAGTCAGCGTCCGTGTGCAGCCCGCCAGGGTGCACAAAGGCGCTGGGGGCCGGTGGTGGAGGAGGAGGAGGAGGTGGTGGTGGTGGTGGTGGTGGTGGTGGTGGCGCTGCGGGGGGCGGCGGCGGCGCTGCAGGGGGTGGGGGGGCCGAAGGCGGAGGCGGGTTGCCAGGCGGTGTGGAGGGAGGCGTCGCGGGGGAAGGCGGCACGGTGGGGGGCACTGCCGGCGCCGGTGGTGCTGGGGGGGGCGTGGTACCTGGCGTTGGCGCGGGGGGCGGGGTGTCCCCGCCACTGGGCGCGGAGGTGATGGGCGGTGTGTTGGTGGCATCGGCCGGGTTGCCACCACAGGCCACCAGCGTGCCGGCCAGCGGCATGGCGGCCATTCCCTTGAGTACCCGGCGCCGGGCCGTGAAAATCGTGCCGTTGTTCAGTTCTTGGTCCATTGCTTTGGGGGGTTGGGGTGGGCGGAGTGCCGTGCCTTTTGGTCGTTCCATCGGCGATTCCAGGCAATCGTTGTGCCAGGCAGGGCGCCCTGCGAAAAATGGGCGGTGTGCCGGGTTCTATGCCCAGCGCCCACAGGCAAGAACGGGGAAATGAACAATTTGGTTAGTCCAATATTGTCATTAAAGTAATTAATAACGCGCAGATTGCTTGCCCTGGGCTGGGATCGAACGCCTTTGCGCCGTTGACTGCAAGTGTCAAGCCGGGGACGGATACGGCTGGTCCGCGCCCGGATGCGCTGCTACGCTGCGTCGCCATGGAGACAAATACCAAATCCCCGCCCTACGTTCCCCAGATCCGCCTGTACCAGAACTGGCTGCGCGACCAGCGCGGCCTGCAGTTCGACAGCTACGACGCGCTGTGGCGCTGGTCCACCACCGAGCTGGATGCGTTCTGGCAAAGCGTGTGGGACTACTTCCAAATCGAATCGCCCACGCCCCACACCGCCGTGCTGGGCAAGAACACCATGCCCGGTGCGTTGTGGTTTCCTGGCGCTCAGGTCAACTACGCGCGCCAGGCGCTGCGCCATGTCGATGCGGCGCACGCAGCGGGTCTGCCCGCCATCATCAGCCGCAACGAAAAAGGCAACCACCGCGAGCTGAGCTGGCCCGAGCTGCGCCGCCAGGTCGCATCGCTGGCGCTGCATCTCAAGGCCCAGGGCATCCAGCCCGGCGACCGCGTGGCCGCCTACCTGCCCAACGTGCCCGAGGCCATGATCGCCTTTCTGGCCACGGTGAGCATCGGCGGCGTGTGGAGCATCTGCGCGCCCGACATGGGCACGCACGCAGTGCTCGACCGCTTCCGCCAGATCGAGCCCAAGGTGCTGATCGCCGTGGACGGCGTGACCTACGGCGGGCGTGACCACGACCGCACTGGCGTGCTGGCCGAGCTGCGCGCCGACCTGCCCAGCGTGCAGCATGTGGTGTTGCTGGGTAATCTGAATGCTTCTGTTTCGATAGCTGGTTGTATAGACTGGACAAGCGCTACGGCACAAAATGATGCGGAAACCGCAGCGTTTGAACCGATGTGGCTGCCGTTTGACCACCCGCTATGGATCGTCTATTCCAGCGGCACCACGGGGCTCCCGAAGCCCATCGTGCACGGCCATGGCGGCACGGTGCTGGTGGCGCTGCAGCTCAAGGTGTTGCACAACGACATCGGCTGCAGCTACGAACCCAACAGTTTGGGCGAGCGCTACCACTGGTACAGCTCCACCGGCTGGGTGATGTGGAACGCGCAGCTCAGCGGCCTGCTCTCGGGCACCACCTGCGTGATCTACGACGGCAACCCCGGCGGCAGCAAGGAGAACCCCGACTGGGGCGTGCTGTGGCGCTTTGCGGCCGAGACGGGGGTGACCTTCTTCGGCGCGGGCGCGGCGTTTTTTGCCAACTGCATGAAGGCGGGCATCACGCTGGCCGACTTTGGCGACCTGACGCGCATCCGCGCTTTGGGCACGACCGGCTCGCCGCTGTCGCCCGAGGTGCAGGAGTGGGGCACGGCGCAGTTCGAGGCCATTGGTACGCACGATATCTGGTGGAACAACATCTCGGGCGGTACGGATTTTTGCGGCGCCTTCATCGGCGGCAACCGCGAGATGCCGCAGGTGCCCGGCGAGATGCAATGCCGCATGCTGGGTGCGGCGGTGGAGTCCTGGGACGCCGAAGGCCGCCCCGTGCAGGACGCCGTGGGCGAGCTGGTCTGCGCGCAGCCCATCCCGTCGATGCCTTTGTTTCTGTGGGGCGACAAGGACGGCAGCCGCTACCTGTCGAGCTACTTCGACATGTACCCCGCAGGCCACGGCCGTCGGCCCGGCGGTGGCGATGGCCCTGCGAGCATGGGAGCAGTCTGGCGACATGGCGACTGGCTCAAGATCGGCGCCAACGGCGGCTGCGTGATCTATGGCCGCTCTGACGCCACCATCAACCGCCACGGCCTGCGCATGGGCACGAGCGAGATCTACAGCGCGGTCGAATCGCTGCCCGAGGTGCTCGACAGCCTGGTGGTGGACCTGGAGTACCTGGGCCGCGAGAGTTACATGCCGCTGTTTGTGGTGCTGCGCCCTGGCTACGCGCTCGACGACGCATTGCGCGCGCGCATCAACGGCGCCGTGCGCACCGCCTTGAGCCCGCGTTTTGTGCCCGACGACATCTTTGCCGTGGCCGAGGTGCCGCGCACGCTGAGCGGCAAGAAGCAGGAGCTGCCCATCAAGAAGCTGCTGCTGGGCCAGCCGATCGAAAAGGTGGTGAACAAGGACGCGATGGCGAATCCGGAGTGTCTGGACTGGTATGTGGCGTTTGCGGCGCAGCGGGCGAAGTCGATGCAAAAAACATAGCTACCTGCGCTTTGGGGAAAAGCGCAGGAGCCTGTTTTTATTTGAAATTGTCCTATCCGTGGGGTGCCTGGCCGTCCTTGGTTCCAGCCGCCCTGTTTCTCCTGACTGCTCGCCTCAGGGCGTGACGCCATGCCAGTGCCGCCGCGCAAGGGCCGCCCCGCCGCGCTGGCGGCGTCCCCCTACAGGGGGAAGGCGCGCAGCGCCTCAGGGGGTTAGTCAAGTTTCGCGCCGGACGCCTTGATCAAGCGCTCCCACACCGGCCGTTCCTTCGCAATCGCGGCGGAAAACAGCGCGGGCGAGCTGTTCTGCACATCAAAGCCCATGGCCGCAATGCGCTGCGCCACGTCGGGCAGCTGCGTGGCCTTGCGCACCTCGTCGGCAATGCGCTCCAAGATGGCGGGCGGCGTGCCTGCGGGGGCACCAAACGCCAGCCAGCCCGCCACGCGGTAGGCCTCGTCGTTCAGGCCCTGTTCGGCCAGGCTGGGCACATTGGGCAGGGTGCCCATGCGGCGCTCGCCGCTCACGCCAATGGCTTTGAGCTTGCCCGCCTCGATGTGGGGCTTGACCTGCAGCGCGCTCGCAAACGCGATCTGGATCTGGCCGCCGAGCAGGTCCTGCACCATGGGCGCCTCGCCCCGGTAGGCCACGTGGCTCATGTCGGCGTTTTGCGTGAGGCTCATGTAGGCCCCGGCCAGGTGCGGATACGCGCCCGTGCCGTACGAGCCATAGGCCACCTTGCCCTTGTTGGCCACCACGTATTTGAGCAGTTCGGGCCCCGTGGATGCGGTCACGCTCGGGTGCGCCACCAGCACCAGCGGCGCGATGGCGATCTGGTAAATGGGCGCGATGTCCTTTTCGGGGCTGTAGGGCAGCTTGGTATAGAGGAACTGGTTGGTGAGCATGGAGTTGCTCAGGCCCAGCAGCAGCGTGTAGCCATCGGGCGCCGCCTTGGCCACCGCGTCGGTCCCGATGATGCCGGCCGCACCGGGTTTGTTGTCGATGACCATGGGCTGGCCCAGGCCCACGGCCATCTTTTCGGCCAGCACACGCGCCAGCACGTCGGTGGCGCCGCCTGCGGCAAAGGGCACCACGATCTTGATGGGCTTGTTGGGGTAGGCCTGCGCGAAGGCGGTCGTGCCAGTGCAGGCGGCGGCCAGCGCAGCGGCACCGAGCCAGGTGCGGCGGGACATCAGGGGGTGGAAGGGCATGGGTTTGTCTCCTGTCATGGTTATAAAAATTCACTCAGCGGGCTCCGCGTGCATGGTGGCGGGCCGGGGCCTGGCTGTCACGCCATGGGCTTATGGGGTCTGGGGGCTCCCTGCGGCGGGGGCGGTGGTGATGCGCACGGTGATTGGCAGGGGCGCGAGCACCTCGCGCAGGCGGGCGGCCAGTGCGTCTGCCTGTGCGCAGGGGGCCACAGCCACACGCACCGCGTTGTCGCCTTCGGGCTGCACCTGAGGGCGGGGCTGGCCTGGCGCTTCGGCGGCGCACACACCATCCACCAGCGCCTGCACCGTGTGGCAGGCGGCGCGCTGACGCAGCTCGGGCTTGTAGATCTTGCCCACATTCGTCACGGGCATGGTCTCGATCACCTGCACCCAGCGCGGGCGGGCCACGGCCTCGTCCACGCGTTCGGCGGTGAAGGCCAGCAGTTCGGCCTCGGTCGCCTGTGCACCGGGCACCAACGTGGCGTAGACCACGGGCAGCTCGCCCGCATAGGCGTCGGGCGCACCCACGGCGGCGCACAGCTGCACGGCGGGGTGGGCGCCCAGCGCGTCTTCGATCACCTTGGGGTCGATGTTGTGGCCGCTGCGGATGATGAGGTCCTTGGAACGACCGCTCAGGTGCAGGCGACCCTGGTCGTCCACAAAGCCGAGGTCGCCGGTGGCCAGCCAGCCATCGTGGGTAAACGCCTTGGCCGTGTCGGCCGCGTCGAGAAAACCCGAGAACAGGTTGGGCGACTGGAAAAGCACCATGCCCGGCTGGCCGGGTGGCAGGTTCTGGTCGGACGCATTGCCCTGCGCATCCAGCGCCACCACGCGCAGCTGCGTGTAGGGCAACCGCCAGCCCACGCAGCCTGCGGGCGCGCGCACGCCCGGCGGGGTGATGGTGGAGATGCCCGCCATCTCCGTCATGCCCAGACTTTCGTGGATGTGCAGGCCAAACAGGCGCTCAAACCGCGCCGCCAGCTCGGGCGCCAGGATGGCAGCACCCGTGCGGCAGTAGCGCAGCGTGGAGATATCGACGCCGCCCAGCGGCACATTGGCCAGTGCCGCCAGCACCGTGGGCACGGCGGACAGGTAGGTGCAGCGGTAGCGCTCCACCAGCCGCCAGTAGTTGGCGATCACCTCGCGGTTGCGGAACAGGCCGGTGGTGGGGATGATGGTCTCCACCCCCGCAGACAGCGCCGCGAGCGAGCCCGGCAACACCCCCGCCACATGGAACAGTGGGTAGCCGTTGATGCCCACGTCCTCGGGCCGTATGCCCTGCATCTGCACGCTGCCCCAGGCGGTGAAAACCTGCGCGCCGTGGCTGTGGCGCGCCAGCTTGGGCGCGCCGGTGGTGCCACCGGTGTGAAAGTAGGCGGCGATGTCGGTGGCGGCAATGTGGCGACCGCTCACCAGGTGGTCGCCGGGGTGCTGTTGGCGCTCGGCCAGGTCCACCACGCCGTCGGGCAGCGGGCCTGCGGAACCAGGGGCTTCATCGTGGGGGGCCACGCGCAGCACGGTGGTGAGCGTGGGCACCAGGGCGCGCAGGCGCACCGCCTTGCTCCAGTAGCCCACATCACCTTCGCCGCCATAGGCAATCAGCACCTTGGCGCGCGCCAGGGTCATCATGGCCGCGATCTTCTCGTCGGTGAGCATGGGGTTGAGCGGTTGCACGATGCCCGCCGCCTCACCGCCCCACACGGCCAGGTGGTATTCCAGGCAGCCGGGCAGCAGCACGGCCACCGCGTCTTGTGGGCCCACGCCCAGGTGGTGCAGCAGGTTGGCCGTCTGGTGGATGCTGGTGAGCAGCTGCGCATACGACCAGCGGATGGGTTCGTGCGCCGGGTCGGCTGTGGGCAAAAAGCTCAGCGCCGTTTTGTCGCCAAACGCCGCTGCCGAATTCACAAAGATTTCGTAGGTGCTTTGCACTGGCAGCGCTTCGGCCAGGGGGCGGGCTTCAATCCGTTCTACATCCTGCAAGCTGCGCACCGGGGCACCGGGGGAGAAAGGCGTGTGGAGCGGGGGCATCTGTGGGAGGCGCATGGCGGGTCTCGGGTCTGATGGGGCTGCGGGTCGGTCACCGGCGGGGGGCGGATGCGGCATCGTCCTACCCGCCTGCGCCCGCCGCGTGGCCACAGTCTGTCTGTGTGCCGGCGCAAAAGCAGTCACGCAGATGTCAGAGAGGGTTCAGGACCCCCCTGCGAGACCGTCCGCAAGCTCTCAGCGCCGGGTGGTGCTGCGGCACACCCATAATGGACCTTGTTGATTGCCACTGCGCGCCCCGCCGCGCGCCTTCCCTCCATGAACACTCCGCAGCCGCCCAAACGTTTTTCGATGATCCGTGAGTTCCACCTCGCCGACTGGTTCACGCTGGGCAATGCGGTCTGCGGCGTGGGCGCGCTGTTCTCGGTCATGTCGTACCTGGAAACGAACGACGTGCTGCATGTGTACTTTGCGTGCGCCCTCGTGCTGGCCGCACTGATCTTTGATGTGCTGGACGGCCGCATCGCGCGCTGGCGCCAGAAGAGTTCGGCCATGGGCCGCGAGCTGGATTCATTGGCCGACGTGATCTCCTTCGGCGTAGCGCCCGCCATCATTGCCTACGGCTGCGGCATGCAGGGCCTGTATGACCGCATCGTGCTGGCCTACTTCGTGGCCTGCGGCGTGTCGCGCCTGGCGCGCTACAACGTCACGGCCGAAACCCTGTCGGGCGACGACGGCAAGGTCAAGTACTTTGAAGGCACGCCGATTCCCACCTCCATCATGCTGGTGGCGTTGATGGCCCTGGCCGCCTACCTGGGCGCTGTGCGCGAGAGCCTGTGGTTTGGCAAGGTGCTCATTGGCGGCTTTACGCTGCACCCGCTGGTGCTGCTGTTTGCGGTGTCGGGCTCGTTGATGATCAGCCGGATTCGCATTCCCAAGCTCTGAGCCACTGGCTGCCCTGCCATCTCCTGTCCTGTCGTTCTGGATGTTGAACACCATGGCACTTCAAAAAATCGCAGCTTTCTCCGATGGACCTGTGGGGGGCAACCCCGCCGGTGTGTGGATCGGTGACGAGCTGCCCGCCCCCGCTGATATGCAGCGCATCGCTGCCGAGGTCGGCTTTTCTGAAACCGCGTTTGCCGCCCCACTGGGCGATGGCCACTGGAAGGTGCGCTACTTTTCGCCCGAGAGCGAGGTGCCCTTTTGTGGCCACGCCACCATTGCCTTGGGCGCCGCGCTTGCGCAGCGCGAGGGCGACGGCGTGTTTGCGCTGTCGCTGAGCCAGGCCGAGATCACGGTCGAAGGCCGCCGCCAGGGCGATCTGGTGCAGGCGGCGCTGCAGTCGCCCCCCACACGCAGCGGGCCTGTGCCTGCCACGTTGCTGGCCGACGCGCTCGCCCTGTTTGGCCTCAGCGCGGCCGATCTGGACCCGCGCATCCCGCCCGCGCTCATCCATGGCGGTGCGGACCACCTGGTGCTGGCCCTGCGCAGCCGTGCGGCGCTGGCGGCCATGCACTACGCGCTGGACGCCGGCCGCACGCTGATGGTGAACGCCAAGCTGGTGACCATCGTGCTGGTGTGGGTGGAGTCGGACCGGCTGCTGCACACCCGCAATGCCTTTGCCTCGGGCGGCGTGCTGGAAGACCCGGCCACGGGCGCCGCCACGGCCGCACTGGCGGGCTACCTGCGCGACCTGGGCTGGCCGCATGGCGGCGCCATCGATGTGGTACAGGGCGAGGACATGGGCATGCGCTCGCGCCTGCGCGCCGAGATCGGGCCGGTGGCGGGCAGCTCCATCCGCGTGTCGGGCACGGCACGGTGGATGAGCGACGGCGAATAACGTTTCTTGCTACAAATAATATAGCTTTTAGCGCTTGATGGTAAAGCGCTAGGGCTTGTTTTGACTTGAATGTTGCGCTGTGCGCCCCGGCCCTGACGGCGGCAGCGCACCTGGCAGCGCGTCCATCTCTTGCCGAAGCCATTGCACCAGACACAGCGTCTCCGGCGACGGGTCCGGGGCCGTGCCGAAGTAGTGCCGGGTCAGCGGCAGCCGCAAGCTGGGCAGGGGCGACACCAGCCGCCCCGAGGCCAGGTCGTGGGCAATCAGCGACACCGGGGCCATCGCAAAGCCCAGCCCATCCACGGCGGCCTGCAGCACAAAGTGCAGATGGTCAAACTGCAGGCAGCTGGCGGGCTGGAGTGTTGGCAGGTCCACCTGCTTCTTCCAGCTTTCCCAGTCCTTGCTGCGCGACTTGGACAGCAGCAGCACGTGGGACGACAACGCCTCGGGCCGCGTGACCGGGCGCTGGGCGAACAGCGTCGGCGACCCCACCACCAGCGCTTCGTCTTCCAGAAACGGGTGGATCTGCATGCCTGGCGGCCACCCGCGCGGGCCGCGCCGCAGGGCCAGGTCGAAGGCCTCGGCCGCGTGGTCGGGTGCCAGCGTGCTGGTGATGACCTGGGGCTCGATGTCCGGGTGCTGGGCCACAAAACCCGGCAGCCTGGGGATCAGCCAGCGCACCGCAAAGCTGGGCCGCACATTGATCTTGACTCTGCGCAGCCCGGCATCGCCCCGCAGCGACTGGGCGGCGGCGCCGATCTGCGCGAGTGCAGGCCCGACCTGCGCGTGAAACTGATGCCCTGCCGCCGTGAGCAGCACCTGCCGCGTCTTGCGCTCGAACAGCTCCACGCCCAGGTGGGATTCCAGCGCCTTGATCTGGCGGCTGATGGCGCTGTGGGTGACGTGCAGCTCCAGCGCGGCGCGGGTAAAGCTCTGGTGGCGCGCCGCTGCTGCAAAGGCGCGGACGGCATTCAGCGGAGGCAGGCGGAGTGACATGCGTGCAATTTTGTCACGCATGGCGCGCAGCAATATCGTTTGTCGCGCCGGGCACCGCCGCGCACCATGCGGGCCATGCCACAGCCTTCAGACAACACCTTGGCCTCAGACCTCGACTCGCGCCGCGCCGCCTTGGCGCTGGGCCTGTCACTCCCCGGGGACACGGTGCTCTACCTGCTGCTGCCGATGTTTGCCCCGGCGTTTGGCGTCACCCTGTTTGAAGCGGGCATTCTGCTGGCCGCAAACCGCCTCGTGCGCATTGCGGGCTACGGGGCGGTGGCGCGGTTCTATGCCCGCCATGGCGAGCGTCTCACCTGCTCGCTGGCCGTGCTGGCCGCCGCCACGTGTGCGCTGGGGTACGCCACCCTCAGCGGCTTCATCGCCTTGTTGGGCCTGCGGCTGCTGTGGGGCCTGGCCTTTGCGGCGCTGAACCTCGCGACGCAGGCGCTGGCCACGGCCGAGCCTCTGGGCGCAGCGCGACGCGCCGGGCAGTCGCGCGCCTTTGCAGCGCTGGGGCCCATGCTGGCCCTGCCTGCGGGGGGTGTCTGCGCGCTGTGGTGGGAGCCCCGGGCGATCTTCTGGGTGTTTGCCGCCGTCGCGTTGTGCGCCTTGCTGGCCACGCGGCATTTGCCCGCCCAGCCGCATGCTCTGCCGCCACCGCCCAAGCGCTGGGACAGGTTGCCGGGTCGCCTGGACCGCTTTTCGTTCGTTGAGGGGCTGGTGCTGGACGGCCTGTTCATCATCGGCCTGTCGTACCTGGGCCGCGATGTGCTGCCAGGCCATCCGGTGGTTGTGGCAGGGATGCTGCTGTCGGTCCGCTATCTGGCCGAGATCGCGCTGAGTGTGGTGGGTGGCGACCTGGCCGAGCGCTATGGCGCCGAAGTGCTGCTCGTGGGTTTCGCGGTGCTCACGTCGCTGGCCCTGGTGGGTTTTGGCCTGGGGTGGCTGTGGACCAGCGCACTGGCCATCGTGATTTTGCGGGCCCTGCTGCTGCCGCTGTTGCCGCCGCTGGTCGCGCGCCGCACGCCGGGGCCGGGGCGCATCCAGGCCCTGGCGACGCGGTCGGTCTGGCGGGACCTGGGCGCCGGTGCGGGCCCGGTGCTGGCGGGAGTGCTGCTGCCCATTGCGCCGTCCGCCTGGGT
Organism: Acidovorax sp. FG60; assembly: GCF_057808995.1. Classification (NCBI taxonomy): domain Bacteria; kingdom Pseudomonadati; phylum Pseudomonadota; class Betaproteobacteria; order Burkholderiales; family Comamonadaceae; genus Acidovorax; species Acidovorax sp. FG60. The sequence continues at coordinate 202,736 of NZ_JBMDJC010000003.1, read as the reverse complement.
GTATGGCGTCGCAGCCTTGCTGCTGTCGGCCACGGCCATCGCCTGCTGGGCGCCTCGCGGCGATGGATAAGGCACGCAGCGGCCACCGCCCCCTTTTCACAAACCTCTGCTTTGGAGAATTGCCCTTGAACATTCACACCACCCTGATCCGCTGTGCCGGTGGCACGGTCGACCTCCCCGCGCGGCCCATGAACCACCGCGGCGATGGCGGGCATGTGCTGGTCCACCCGCCGCGTCCCGTCTGGGAACGCAGCGAGCTGACGCCCGAAGAGCTGGCGCATTGGTCGTGCCTGGTGGCCGCAACGGGCCGGGCCATGCTCGACACCTTGCCGCAGCTTGCCGGTGGCTGCCTGAACTACTGGGAGGCGGGCAACAACGCGCTGAACCCACTGGCCCATCCCCAGGGGCCGAAAACCCCCGCGCTGCACCGCAAGATGCACCTGCATGTGTTTGGACGAAGCCCCCGGGCCACGCACCCGGACTGGCTGTGGGGCGAACCACCCCGGTTCCCGAATTTTGCGCAGTCTGAGGCTTGGACCCAGCAGTTCACGCGGCTGGAGGACGATGAAGGCGCCGCGCTGGGTGCGCGCATTCAGGTGTTGCTGGGCAAGCGGTACGCGCTGGGTTTGCTGAGCTGTGCAGCGTTTTGCTATCAAATAAATAGGTTAAAACGCTTACTGATAAAGCGGTAAGTGCCTTTTTCGCTGATATTTCTTGCACGGTGGTCACCCCGCCGCTGGCCGCCGGTTCACCAGCACAATGCCCGCCGCCACTAGCACCAGCGCCGCCACCAGCCCCGGCGTTACCGGTTCGCCCAGCCACAGCGCGCCAAACAGCAGCGCAAACACGGGTGTGAGAAACACAAACACCGAGATCTTGGTGGCAGGGTAGTGCGCCAGCATCCACATCCAGGCCAGGTAGCTCACACACGCGCCCACCAGGGCCTGCACCAGCAGCGAGCCCCAGGCAAACGCGCTGAACTGCCAGACCCAGGACTCGCCCAGATCCAGCGACAGCACCGCCGTGCTCACGCCCATCTAGTACACAACTGCTTGGCAGGGGCCACGCTCGCCAGAGGCGTCGTGCGGATGACCACTCTGGTCAGCGCCCACACGAGGGCGATGTGGCTGGATGTGCAGCTCCAGTGTGGCGCGGGCAAAGCTCCGCTGCCGCGCCGCCACCACAATGGCGCGGACCGCGTTCAGCGAGGGGCACGCTGGGTGGCATGCTGGCGATTTTCAAACGCGTGGGACGTCGCGAAATCGTCTGGCGTGAAACGGTCGTTTGGCAAGTCGTTTGTCAGAGGCTGCATGCTGCGCCTTTAGGTTCCGTTGTCGGCAATCCCCGGAATCTGATTCTGAGGCGGTGAACCCGGCCAACGGGCTGTATAGGCCGGGTGCACAGGGGTCAGGGGCAGGCCCAGACCCCGTTGCGGCGGTTGAAAAGCTCGCCGTAAAAAAGAGCATTGCCATTGTTGGCTAGTGCCCATGAGGCGGCAGTCTCACGTGCAATGACAGCCTGCCGCTGCCATGCTGCGCCGTCGCGCGCAAACAGGGCGATGTGCCACCCCGGTGCTGTGCTTCCGGTGCCCGGGCTTGCGCACGTGAGGTCTGCGGCCGTGATGTGGTATTCCGCCGGTAGCGCGTTGGGCGCGTTCCGGGCTTCCACCGCCATGGTGTTGCCGTCGTGGGAGAGCGTCATGGCGCTGTACCGCGATGCGGCAATGTCCAGGAAATTCACGATGCCCACAGGCAGCCGCGCTTGTTCGGTCCATCCATCGACCCCGTTCTGCGCGTAGATATGCACGTGCGGTGGCGTGAAGTTCACGCCGCGGGTGATGGCGCCGCTGTTCAGTGCCAGCGTACTGCCGTCGCCCGACAGGGCGAGGGCTGAGCCCACGATGCTGTCGCCTGGCGCGAAATGGCTTTGCGCGGCCCACGTGGTGCCCGTGCGCACATAGGTGAAAACGGCGTTGGAGTCGTTGGTTGCCGCCCCAAAGCGCCCCGTGACCGCCAGCAGGTTGCCGTTGGCCGACAGTGCCAGCCGGTCGGGGACTATCTGGCAGGGCTGGGGGCAGGCAGCGGGCGTCTGGGTCGAGGCAATCGTGGTTGGCTGGCTCCAGGTGCCGCTGCTGCGCTGGTAAATCTGTACCTTGGACTCTTCGCTGGCGGCCAGCGTGTTGCCGTCCGCTGAAAGCGCGATCCAGTACGCACTGGTGGGGATCTCCGCCTGCTGCTGCCATGGCTGGCCATCGGCCGTGCGCGCGAACACCAACAAGGTGCTCGTCGAGCCGTTGTAGCTGCGAAGGACCAGGGTCAGGCCGTCTTGGGATATGGGGTCGAAATTGCTTGATGAGGATTTGAGGGGGGCACGTCCCGAGGAGAATTCGTAGCTGATGCGGCTGGGAAGTTCCAGCGCCTTTGCTGCGGTGAAGGCTCCACATCCATCGCTGTTACAAGCCCGCAGGCGGAAGGTTGCGTTGATGAAATCAGGGATTCGGGCGAGATTCAGGTGGCCGAACTGTCGTTGCGTCGTGGAGTAGAAACTGAGGCCTTGCGCCGCGCCCATCTGTACTTCCGTCTGAGGCCCTGGGCCATCCATGTCGGCAAAGAGCTCATAGCGCGTGGCGCCCGGTGTGGCGCTCCACGCAAAACTCAGGGCCCCGCTGTTCTCAAAGTTCTCGGGGGCGGGCAGCGTGCTGGTGACGGGGGGCTGGCCAGGCTCTGCGGAGCCTGAGCCGCCGCCGCAGCCTGCCAAGGCCAGTGCGGCACAGCCCAGGGCCAGCGTGGCTCGCAAGGTCGGCAAGGCCCGGGGGGCCCACTGGTGAACGGCTTCGGGTGCAAAGGTCAGTGTGACGTGACGCATGGATACCTTTTTGAAGAAAGCGTGAAATGGTGCCCGGGTACCGGTGGCGGTACTTCGCAGCGGTGATTCAGACCGTCCCAGTGTGTTCTTCCCACACACCTGGACCAGGAATCTTCGACAGCGAGTGTCATGAAAATGATAGCTGCCATCACTACGCAGGTAGCCTATGGCACTATTTGATACAAATGCTCAACCCGCCCGTCGGTTCACCAGCACAATCCCCGCCGCCACCAGCCCCGGCGTGACCGGTTCGCCCAGCCACAGCGCGCCAAACAGCAGCGCAAACACGGGCGTGAGGAACACAAACACCGAAATCTTGGTCGCCGGGTAGTGCGCCAGCATCCACATCCAGGCCAGGTAGCTTACAAATGCGCCCACCAGGGCCTGCACCAGCAGCGAGCCCCAGGCAAACGCGCTGAACTGCCAGACCCAGGACTCGCCCAGATCCAGCGACAGCACCGCCGTGCTCACGCCCATCTAGTACACAACTGCTTGGCAGGGGCCACGCTCGCCAGAGGCGTCGTGCGGATGACCACTCTGGTCAGCGCCCACACGAGGGCGATGTGGCTGGATGTGCAGCTCCAGCGCGGCGTGGGTAAAGCTCTGGTGCCATAGCGTCGCAACAAAGGCCCGGACCGCGTCCAGCAGGGGCGGGTGCTACAACATGCGGGTGAGGTTCACACGCATGCGACGCCGTCAAAATCGTCCGGCGAGAAATGATTGCTAGACAAGCCGCCCGTCAGCGGTTACACACCTCGATCGCCTCCTGACGCCGCTGTTTGCGATCTCGGGGCGTTGACTATCAGTCGGATCAAGCTACCGGAGCTGTGATGGTTCGTGCAATGCGTTAGTTTCAGGCATGTCTGCACGCGTGCCCGTTTGGGGTGGCTGCGGGGTGACGTTCAACCGCAAGATTCCCACAGCCACCGTGTCAATTACTCGCCTTTGCTAGGTCAGTTACAGGCCCATGTGCCATTGCTTCGTGTGAACAGCGTGTTTCCATAGATCAACGCACTCCCGTCGTTGGCAAAGGCCCACGGGGTCAGCGGCTGAGCAGCGCTCACGGCCTGCCCTTGAAGAGTCCATGTGTCACTGCTGCGTGAATAAAGTGCAATGCGCTGCGTCTCGCCAGAGTAGGTCGCCGGGGCGTCGCATGCCACCTGTCCGGGCACTTTGGCGGTATTCACGGCGAGGGTATTGCCGTCGCTTGAGAACACCATGGAGCCGTACGCCCTTCCGCCAGAGAGCGGAGGCGTGTAGGTGTAGAGCGTGGCTGGAATCCGACTTTGCTGGGACCAAGCACCGTTGCCATCGTGCGCGAAGACGATGACTACAGGAGTGGTGGCTGTCTGCAACAGATCACGGTCGGTCACGGCCAAGGTGCTGCCGTCGGCCGACAGGGCCATGCTCGCGATGAAGGTGCCTTCGGTATTCAACGAGGTCTGGGGTGCCCAGGAGGTTCCAGTGCGGGTGTATGTGAAAACGGCGCTGGAGGATGTGGTGCCCGAGGAGATGACAGCAGAAACAGTCAGCAGGTTGCCGTCCGCTGAAAGCGCCATGTGATCGGCGATCTCAGCTTGGCAGGGTTGGGCGCAAGTTGACGGTGCGGTGCTGGTGTCTAGCCGGGCCTGCTCGTTCCATGTGCTGCCGTTGCGCCGGTACATATACACCGCGTCTGTCACGACGCGGGTGCCTGTGCTGGTCGAGATTTGTTTCATGGATCGCACTGCCAAGGTATTCCCGTCGGCCGACAGCACGGCCCCACCGACGTAGTAGGCACCCGATTGCAGTGACGCTTGCTGCAGCCACGGCTGATTTTTGCCGCTGCGTGCGAAAACGAGCATTGTGGTATTCGAGCCATAGCTTGCTGCGGTGAGCACTAGAGTGAGAGCATCCTTGGACAGCATGCCCTTGGAGAGATATGCACTTGCATATTGAACGAGGGGAACAGAGCCCGAGGGAAATTCGTGGCTTATGCCCTTCGTGATGTCGAATGCCTTGGTGTCCGAGAAGCTCCCGCAACCGGCCGCATTGCATGCTCGCAGGCGGTAGCTGGCGTTGAGGGCTTCAGGAAAATTGACATAGGCGCCGAACGAACCGGTGACTCGACTGCCGTCGGAAGCGAGTGAGTAGCTGAACCTTTGGGGATCACGCTGTGTTTCCGCAAGAGGGCCCGAGCCGTCCGGGTCTACGAAAAGCTCGTAACGTGTCGCAGTCGCAGTAGGTGTCCAGGAGAAATCAAGGGACGAACCGACGGTGAAGTTTTCGGGTGCTGCAGGCGCGGAGGGAGTTGGTGCGGGAGGTGTTGATTCAGAGTCAGAACCCCCTCCGCAGCCCGTGAGGACCAGCGCCGCGACTCCCAAGACCAGCGCGCGGCGCCAGCCTTGTTGTGATTCAATTGGAGAGCGTTGAAGGGAGGGGCGGAAGAAAACGTTGTCAGTCATGCATGCTCTTTCTTAAGGTCATAAAAAGAACGCGGGATTTGTGGCCGCATGCCGCGTACTCTAGCGAGATAGAGAGAAATCACCACCAGCGCAATGTCTTGTTACTTTCCGCCTTTGCGTTGCTCTATCTCAGAGACTTGATAGCGCTCTACCACGCCTTGGTGCTGGCTACTATGCAAAATGCAGCTGACAACGTTTTGATCATTGACTAGGACTCAATTGCTCTATGCGTCAATGTTGCACCCCTATGCCTGACGCAGGCCGCCGGTTCACCAGCACAATGCCCGCCGCCACCAGCACCAGTGCCGCCACCAGCCCGGGCGTCACGGGCTCACCCAGCCACAGCGCACCAAATAGCAGCGCAAACACCGGCGTGAGGAACACAAACACCGAGATCTTGGTGGCAGGGTAGTGCGCCAGCATCCACATCCAGGCGAGGTAGCTCACAAACGCACCCACCAGCGCCTGCACCAGTAGCGAACCCCAGGCAAAGCCGCTGAACTGCCAGACCCAGGCCTCACCCAGGCCCAGCGACAGCACTGGCAATACCGCCGTGCTCACCGCCACTTGATAGAAAAGCTGCTTGGCAGGCGCCACGCGTGCCAGGGGCGTGGTGCGGATAACTACCGTGGTCAGCGCCCACATCAGGCCTGCGGCTAGTCCTAGCAAATCTCCCAGCCAGCCTTTGGGCAGCGCCGTGCTGGCATGGCCCAGCAGCCCGTCGCCCAGCGCCAGCCCCACGCCCACAAACGCAGCCGCCAGGCCCAGCCACTGCCAGCCCTGCAGGCGCTCACCGGGGATGAAACGCGGCAGCAGCAATGCCACCCAGAAGGGCGACGCATACAAAAACACCGTGAGCCGCGAGGCGGTGGTGTACTGCAGGCCCAGATAGATGCACGCGAACTCGCCTGCAAACAGCGCCCCCGCCAACAGCCCGGCACGCGTGGCCCCGGCGGGCTCGCCCGCGCCGGAAAGGCCTACACCACGCCACAAGCACCAGGCCGCTACCGCGACCGTGGCCAGCGCAAAGCGCACAAAGGCCTGGAACACGGGCGCCACCTCGGCCACTGTGGCCTTGACCAGCACCTGCTGGAAGCCCCAGAACATGCAGCACGCGAGCAGCAGGGAGATGGCGAGGGCGTCGATATGGGTTTTGCGGGTAGACAGGGACATCGGTCGATTATGAAAGGCAAGCCTTGCGCTTCAGGTCGCCTGTGTGCCGTGACCTTCTGGCCCTGCGCAGCGCCGCGGCGACGACAGGCAACGCCAAGCGTGGGTCGCTGGTCCTACAGCGGTTGCGCTTTTGGCGGACGCTGCCAGGCGGGTGATCTGGTTAGTGTGTGGCTTTCGGGTACGCACCAACTCTGCACCACCCTGCGGCGAAAGCCCTTGCCTTTGCCCTTCCAAGATCCAACATGAACGTATCCCACACAGATCCGGACCGCGCCGCGCCAAGGAGCGCAGGGCAAAGGCATGGACGGCGCAAGGTCCGGCTGCTGTCCGGCGCTGCACTGCTGGTTTTGGTCGTCCTGCTGCTGGGGTTTATGCGGCTGTGGCCAGCGATGCAGCAGCCATCGCAGACCACCGGAGCGCTGTCCTTGGGCGCCGGCTTGGCGAACCCTGTAGACACATCACCCGCGAAGGTCGCGTCGCCAGCGCCGCAGCCAACCCAGGTACCGCGCAGGGCACAGTTCGGTAAGGAGCCCGCCTCGGCCGAAGCCCGCCAGATCGCGGCGTGGGCCTTGCACTCGGGTGACAACCAGAACCGCGCGGTCGTGGTGGTCGACAAAATGCACGCAAAGGTCTATGTGTTTGACCGCGACGGTGCGCTCCAGGGCGCGGCCCCGGCGCTGATGGGGTCGGCCATCGGCGACCACACCGTTCCCGGCGTGGGGGACAAGCCCGTCGGCCAGGTACTGCCCGAAGAACGCACCACCCCCGCAGGCCGGTTCGTTGCCGAAACCGGTTTGAACGCCAATGGCGAAGACGTGGTTTGGGTGGACTACGACGCGGCGGTGTCCATGCACCGAGTGCGGGCCAACGTCAAAGCCGAGCGTCGGTTGGAGCGGCTGGCCTCCAGCACCGCCGCAGACAACCGTATCTCCTTCGGTTGCATCAACCTTCCCGTCTCTTTCTACGAAAAAGTGCTGAGCCCCCTGGTGCGTGGCACGGGCGCTGTGGTGTACGTGCTGCCCGAGACACAACCGGCAGCCGCATTTTTTGGCGCCTATGACCTGCCTGCGCAGTGATGCCCATTGACCCACGGTGTGTGCGGGCTTGTTGAACAGGGTGTTTTCGGAGTGCGATGGCAAGACCCACACCGTGCAGGCCCGTCCCTGTCCGACACGCGCTCCGGTCTCAAGCTGACGTAGCGCCAGCCGCAAACAACTAGCCTGGGTACAGCTGGCGATGTTGCTGGCGATTTCCAAATTCACCACACACCAAGGAGTCTCCACATGACTGCATCGAACACACTCAAGACATTGCTCGCGGGCCTGGCTACCGTCGCCGTTGTGGGCACCGCTATGGCGCAGGGCACGCCACCCACCACCGCAAGCCCCAATGCTGCCACGGGCGCCGGCCAGCAAAGCTCGCAAGGCACGCCGATGGGCACCACGGGCGTTGGCGGTGGGGGCGCCGCGACGGCGACCACGCAAGCCGCTCCAGCACCTGCCGCTGCAGCCCCCGTAACCACAGACACGACCATGTCTCGTACGGGCGGTGCAACGACCCGCCCCATGCGCGCTGACCGCAACTAAGCCAGGAAGCTGGCGGTAACAAGAATGCCGGGTACGCCCGGTTTTTTTGTGGGTGCGCAAGGGCGAGTGCCAGCGCCTTCGCGCCCCCTGATTCACGCCAGAGGGGATGGCAAGCCAGCCAAGAGGTCGTGAACAAGCGCTTACGTGGCCCCACGGTACACTTTGCGCCTTCTGAAACGGTTCCCGCGCTCCTTTCCACACCCCATTCATGGCCCTTACGACGGCGGCGCAGTCCCGCACCAGCTTTGACCTCAAGAGCGCCTCGCTGCCCGTGGTGGCCGTGGTGCTCAAGACCACCGACGCCGCGCAGTTCGCCGCCGACCTGGCCGAGCGCGTGGCCGACGCCCCGGGCTTTTTTGACAACGACCCCGTGCTGATCGACCTGGCCGCCGTGCGCGAGGCCGAGGCGCCCATCGACTTTGCCGCCATCGTGGCCGAGCTGCGCAGCCGCAGCACCCTGCCCGTGGCCGTGCGCGGCGGCAACCCCGCCCAGATGGACGCTGCGCGCGCCGCAGGGCTGGCGGTAGCGCCCGATGCGCCGCCTGCCCGTGCGGAGGCCCCAGCCCCCGAGGTGCGCGAGGTCATTCGCGAAGTCGTGCGCGAGGTGGAGGTCGTTCGCGAAGTGCCCCTGCCAGGCCCCGGCACCGTGGTGGTGGACAAGCCCCTGCGCTCCGGCCAGCAGGTGTATGCGCGCGGCGCCGACCTGGTCGTGATGGCCGTGGTGAGTTTTGGCGCCGAGGTGATTGCCGACGGCAATATCCACGTCTATGCCCCGCTGCGCGGCCGTGCGATTGCCGGCGCGCGGGGCAACACCGAAGCACGTATTTTTTCGACCTGCCTGGAGCCGCAGCTGGTCTCCATCGCGGGCATCTACCGCACCACCGAGACCGAGTTGCCCGCCGATGTGCGTGGCAAGCCCGCCCAGGTGCGGCTCGACGGCGAGAAGCTCATCATCGAGCCGCTTGCCTGAGTTCCCATTTCATTCGTACCAACCCCACAGAGAATCAGCAACACATGGCCAAAATCGTCGTCGTGACCTCCGGCAAGGGTGGCGTGGGCAAGACCACCACCAGTGCCAGCTTTGCCACCGGCCTCGCCCTGCGCGGCCACAAGACTGCCGTGATCGACTTTGACGTCGGCCTGCGCAACCTCGATCTCATCATGGGCTGCGAACGCCGCGTGGTGTACGACCTCATCAACGTGATCCACGGCGAGGCCAACCTGAACCAGGCGCTCATCAAGGACAAGCAGTGCGACAACCTGTTCGTGCTGGCCGCCAGCCAGACGCGCGACAAGGATGCGCTCACGCAAGACGGCGTGGAAAAGGTGCTCAAGGACCTGGCCGAGATGGGCTTTGAGTACATCGTCTGCGATTCGCCTGCCGGCATCGAAAGCGGCGCGCTCATGGCCATGCACTTTGCCGATGAGGCGCTGCTGGTGACCAACCCCGAAGTCTCGTCGGTGCGCGACTCCGACCGCATCCTGGGCATGCTGGGCAGCAAGACCAAGCGTGCGATTGAAGGCGGTGAGCCCATCAAGGAGCACCTGCTCATCACGCGCTACAACCCCAGCCGCGTGCAGGACGGCCAGATGCTGAGCCTGGAAGACATCCAGGACATCCTGCGCATCAAGCTGATCGGCGTGATCCCCGAGTCGGAAGTGGTGCTGCAGTCGTCCAACCAGGGCACGCCCGCCATCCATGCCCAGGGCACTGATGTGTCCGAGGCCTACAAGGATGTGATCGACCGCTTCCTGGGTGCCACCGACAAGCCGCTGCGTTTCATCGATGCGGAAAAGCCAGGCTTCTTCAAACGCCTGTTCGGGAGCAAATAAGCCATGGCTTCTTTCCTGTCCTTCCTGCTCGGCGAGAAGAAGAAAACCGCCAGCGTCGCCAAAGAGCGCCTGCAGATCATCCTGGCGCACGAGCGCAATGGCCGCAACGCCGCCGAGCCCGACTACCTGCCTGCGCTGCAGCGCGAGCTGGTGGCCGTGATCTCCAAGTACGTCAAGATCAACCCCGAAGACCTCAAGGTGCACCTGGAGCGCCAGGACAACCTGGAAGTTCTGGAAGTCAAGATCGAGTTGCCCGACACGGTGCGTTGAAGGCTCGGGTTCGAGCCAAATTGGGCTCTGGCGCTTATCTGGTAAGCGCCAGTAGCTATCAAAATTGATGGATCCAGTGGGGCCTGGCTAGCGCGCGTGCTTTGCCCACTTGCCCGCCAGCGCCTGGGCGATGCTCAGCCCGCGCTGCCCGGGCACCAGCGTGGCGGTCTCTCCGGCGGCGATGGTGCCAGGCTGGTCCACCGCAAGGTAGTAGCCGCAGCACCCGGCCAGGGCCATGGTGCGGCCCGCCTGCGCAAAACCCATGACGGCGTTGAACTTGAAGCATGGCTCGCGCGGTGCACTCACCCGCAGCACGCAGTGGGGGAAATGCCATTCATCGCCCACAAACACATCCGCTTCCAGCGGCCCGTCGATGGTGAGGTTCTCGCCCATGAAACCCGGCGGCAGCGTTTCATCGAACAGGCTCACGCCCCGTTCGCGGCGTTGGGTCTGCCAGAACGCGTAGTGGGCGGCGGGGTAGGCGTATACGGCCTTGCCCAGGCCGCCATGCACGCTCGGGTCGGCCTGCTCGTCGCCTGCCAGCCCTAGCGGGCCCACAGCCACGGGGCCGGTGACGGGGGCCTTGCCGATGGCAGTGAGCACCGAGCGCTCGCCCACCTTCAGGCGCCGGGCCAGGCCGATGTTCACGTGGCGCACGACCACGGTGGGGGTCGTCACAGCGGGTGCTCGGTGTAGAACTTGCCACCGTGGTACAGCAGGGGCGAGATGCCTTCGCGGTGCTCGCAGCGCTCGACCTCGCCCACAAAGATGGTGTGGTCGCCCTCCTTGTACTGGCTGCGGTTGAAGCACTCGAACGTGGCGGCTGCCCCTGCCAGAAGCGGGGCGCCGCTGATGCCGGGCCGATGTTCCAGGCCCGCCCAGCGGTCGATGCCGCGCGTGGCAAAACGCTCGGCCAGTGCCTTCTGGTCTGCGGCCAGCACGTGGATGGCGTAGTGCGAGCCATCGGCAAAGGTGGGCAAGGTGCTGGCGCCGTGCGACAGGCTCCACAGTACCAGCGGGGGTGCCAGCGACACCGAATTGAAGGAGCTTGCCGTGAGCCCCACCAGGTCGCCCGCAGCCGTGCGGGCCGTGACGATGGTCACGCCCGTGGCAAACATGCCCAGCGCATCGCGAAACTCGCGCGTGGAGAAGCTCGGTGGCAGGGCGAGGGTGGGGCGGGGGAGCGAAGGGTTCACAAAAGCGGTGCCAGCGGTGGCAGCATGGGGGAGCAACTATTATCAGGCGCCACCCACCACCGCGCTGTTGCGGGGTTTACTGGTTTTCCACCGCATGGCCGTCCTACCTACCTTCACCACCCTGGGCTCCGGCCCCACCGTGCTCCTGCTGCACGACGCCGATGGCGACCACCTCACCTTTGCCCCCCAGGTGGAAACGCTGGCCACGGTCGGTTACCGCGCCGTGGCCTGGAACATGCCGGGCTATGGCCGCAGCGCGCCCGTGGAGCCGTACACCTTCAAGGCGCTGGCGCAGAGCTGCCTGGCCTTGATCGATGCCCTGCAGGGAGGCCCCGTGACCCTGGTGGGGCATGGCATGGGCGCCATGGTGGCGCTGGAGGCCGCCGTGCGCAGCCCGTCGCAGGTGCGCCGCCTGCTGCTCTGTGCAGGTGGGCCGGCGCTGGATGCGCAGGCCATGGATGACTGGGTGGCGCCCCGCTTGGGTGCTTTGAAGGCGCTGGACGCCGGTGGCAGTATGGAGCAGCTGGCGCAGACGCTGGTGCCCCAGTTCATCGGCACCGGTGCGTTGCCCGAAGGGGTGCGGCTGGCCAGCCACGCGCTGGGCCAGGTGTATCCAGGGGCCTACCGGCGTGCGCTGGAGGCCTTGTCCACGTTTGATCGCGGAGCCTCTGCCTTGGCGCAGCTGGCCATACCCGCGCTGCTGGTGGGGGGCGAGCTCGACCGCTGCACACCGCCGGCTGCCCTGGAGGCCCTGGCCCAGGTGATGCCCGATGCGCAGACGGTGTTGTTGCCCCACATCGGGCACTGGCCGCAACTGGAGGACCCGGAGGGTTTCGATGCCGCGCTGCTGGACTTTCTGGCGCAGCGGCGGGTGCTGCACTGAGTTCGCCCCACCCGGCGCAGCCGATTTTTCGGCCCTTCAAACGATTCTTTTTCCCTGCCATGCCCTGGCGCCACCGGGCGGGTTCGCGCGGGTCTGATTGCTCCTCTTGTTTTATGTGGTTTGCCCTGAAAAAAATACTGTCTGCGCTGCTGCTGCCCCCGGTGTCCAGCATCCTGCTGGCGCTGGTGGGGCTGTGGATCGCGCGCTACCACCGCCGCACGGGCATCACGGTGGTGGTACTGTCATTGCTGTCGGTGCTGGTGCTGTCCTGGCCGCCGGTGTCGGACGCGCTGGTGCGCAGCCTGGAGCGCTATCCGGCGGTCGTCCCCAAGGACTTGCCTTCGTCAAAGGTGCAGGCCATCGTCGTGCTGGGCGGCGGCGCCGACACGGTGGCGCCTGAATACGGCGTGGACGTGCTCAGCCGGGGCGCGCGTGAGCGGGTGCGCTACGCCGTGTACCTGCAGCAGCAGACCGGGCTTCCCATCCTGGCCACGGGGGGCTCCACTGGCGGCACGCGGGCCGAAGCGCTGGTGATGAAAGATGTGGTGGAGCGTGAGTTCAGGGGCCGGGTGCGGTGGACCGAGGTGGAATCCCTTGACACCCGCAGCAACGCCGAAAGATCTGCCGTGTTGCTCAAGGCCGCTGGCATCGAGCGCATTGCGCTCGTCACCCACGGCTGGCACATGGTGCGCGCGGCCAAGACCTTCGAGCGCGCCGGTCTGCAGGTGCTGCCCGCGCCCATGGGCTTCAAGGGCGGCCAGGCGCGCAAGCTGTACCGGGTGTTGCCGCGCGCCTCCGCGCTGGCCGACAGCAGCCTGGCGCTGCACGAATGGCTGGGCATCCTGGCCCAGCACGGGTCGCTGGATCGCTAAGCCGTCAATCTGCGGCCGGTGTCAGCAGAAAACGGCTGGCTGCCTCCATCGCCTGCGCATCGGCCTGCACCGCTCCGGGCGGCCCGCCTTTGCCCCACAGGGCGCCGCCCCAGGTCATCGACAGGAACTGTGCGCACAGCGCCACCGAGTCGATCATCGGCTGGGCCTTGGTGCGGTCGCCGCTGGTGGTGACAAGCGCCAGCGTCTTGGAGGCCATCGGCTCCTTGAAGGCCAGGCCGGGGACGCGCATCCACGCGCTCCAGTGGTCCAGGTAGGTCTTGAGCGGCGAGGGAATGCTGTACCAGTAAACCGGCGCCACAAAGACGATGTGCGTGGCTGCCAGCGTGGCGTCGAGCAAGGTCTTCATGTCGCCTTCGGGCGGTGCATAGGTACCCGAGGTGTGGCGCTGGTCCACGAAGGGCGGCAGGTTCATGCGGGCCAGGTGGTGCCAGGTTTGCGCAGTACCGGCAGGGAGTGCGGCGGCGGCTTGGCGCGCCAGCCATTCGGTATTGCCGGTGTGGCCTGGTTCGCGGGTGGAGGTGGTGAGGAAGAGGTAGTGCGGTGCGGTGGGCGTGGTCATGGTGCCATCGTAGCGCCGCCCCCCAGACCCGTGCCGGGTGCCAGGGTTGCGATGCAGAGCTCCACCAGCGCCTGCTCGAATTCGGGGCTGTCCAGCAGGGGCGACTGTTCCAGCGATGCCGCCCGCACCGCGCCCATGAAGGCGCGGGTGAGCACAAACAGCTGGGTTGCCGAGGGTGCGGGCATCTGCTGCTCTTGCGCCACACGCTGCAGGTGCAGGGCCAGCCGCTCGCTGGCGCCGCGCACCGAGATCAGCACGGACGCGCGGTAGTCGAGCTTCCACGACAGGCGGGCAAGTGCGCGCCCTTCCTGGGGGCCGCCGCCAAAGGCCTGCAGGTAGTGGCGCACATACCCGCGCACCTGCTGCTCGGGCGTCCAGCCTTCGGTGCGGGCCTGGGCGAGCAGGGCGTCCAGCTCCAGCATCACCCGGTCGCAGTGCTGGTCGAGCATGGCCAGGAGGATGGCTTCCTTGCTGGGAAAGTACTGGTAGAGCGAGCCCACGGAAACACCCGCAACCTCGGCGATGCGGTTGGTGGTGAGCGCGTCCTCGCCCTGGGTGGCCACGATGCGTGCGACGGCTCCGAAGATGGCATCGACTGTGAACTGCGAGCGTTCCTGGCGGGGCGAACGGCGGGGGGCGGAGGAGGCAGGGGGCATGGAAAACCTGAGCGCAATGCGAGTAGGCGGAGACGGCGCTGCTGCCTATTCTGCCGCCAGTCCCTTGCAACATCCGGAGGAAACCTTCATGCACGCAACCAGCCAACTCGCCCTGGGAGCCGCCGCCATCGGCCTGGCTGGCACCTGGGCATGGCGCCAGCGCCTTGCGCTGCGGGCCGTGCACCGCGCCAGTGCCATCGCGCTGGCATCGTTCCTGGCGGCCCACTTGCTGGGCCACCTGGCGGGGCTGGCCGGAGCGGCAGCGCACCAATCCGTGCTGCAAGCCCTGCGCCTGATCTATCGCCAGCCGTTGGTCGAAGGCGTGCTGCTTGGCTGCCTGCTGTTCCAGATGGGCAGCGGCCTTACCTTGCTGTGGCGCGGGCGGGGCCGGCGCCGTGGGGGCGTGGCGTGGATGCAGGCCATCTCGGGGGGCTACCTGGCGCTGTTCCTGTTGATCCATGTGACGGCCGTCTTGGCGGGCCGGTTTCAGGGCGTGGACACGAACCTGCAGTTTGCAGCGGCGGGCATGCACACACCGCCCTGGCAGTGGTTCTTTGGCCCGTACTACTTTTTCGCAGTATTCGCGCTGGGCACGCACGTGGGTTGCGCTTTGTACTGGAACCTGCCAGAGCCTCTGCGGGCGCGAGCGTTGGTGGGGGCCATGCTGGCGGGCTGGCTGCTGGCCGTGTGTTTGGTGGTGCTGCTGGCGGGCGGATTCCATGTGCTGGAGATTCCGGCCCGTTACCTGGCCCCCCCGGCCGGGCTCGCAGGTCGGGGTTGAAGGGGGCCAGAGCATCCGCGCTGCGTGCGGTCTTTGCGGTTTATGCGCCGGCCTGGCCTCGCAGCCAAGCTCTCACGCCCGCAACGACCTCCGGTGCGCGTTGCTTGCGCGGAGCCACCAGGTAGTAGCCGGCGCCCGTGTGTGCTTCTTCCTCAAACACCTTGGCCAGCCGACCGGTGGACAGGTCCTGCGCCACAAAATCTTTCTGCACCAGCGCGAGCCCCTGGCCGGTCAGGGCCGCGTCGATCGCGAGTGTCGTCTGGTTGAACCAGATGGCCTGCGGTGTGGGATCTGAAGCCCCGGGAGCGGGCGGCGTGTGCTGCGCAAGGTAGTCGGCCCATGGAGACTGGGAGTCGTGCAGCAGCACGTAGCGGCCGATGTCACCCGCGGTGCCGGGTGGCCCCGAGCGGCGCAGCAACAGCGGGCTGCCCACCGCCACCAGGCACTCTTCGAACAGGAGATCGGCCGTGAGCCCCGGGCCGAATGGAGGGCGGCCGTACCGCACCGCCAGGTCCACCGCCTCGGTCTGAAAGTGCGACAGGCGCTCGGTCGCCAGGATCCGCAGATCCACCCCGGGGTGCAGGCGCGTGTAGTCCGCCAGCCGTGGGATGAGCCACTTGGTGGCGAAGGTCGGAGTGACGCTGACCGTCACATGCAGGGGCTCGGGCCGCAGGCCCTGCGTGGCATCGGCCAGCATCTCGAACGCGCGCCGCACCCCGGTGGCGTAGCGCTGGCCGTTGTGGGTCAACACCAGGGTGCGCGGGTGCCGCTCGAACAGCTTGAGGCCCAGCTCCGCCTCCAGCGCACGAATCTGCTGCGCCACGGCGCCCTGGGTTACGCCCAGCTCCAGCCCGGCCAGCCGAAAGTTGAGATGGCGGCTGGCGGCCTCGAACGCTCGCAGCGCATTGAGAGAGGGCGTGGGGCCCAACGGGGAGGTCATGGATGTAGATTTTCTACTGGATCGAAGCACGGCGGCTGCTCCGTCAGGTCGTCCAAAACACAAAGGATACGAAACAATTGCCAGATGCCGGTGTGTGGCATCCAAGGACGATCATGGCAGTAGAAAAAGTAGCGCTCATCACTGCGGGCGGCACCGGCGTTGCTGCTGCCACCGCCCGCCGGTTGACAGAGGATGGTTTTCAGGTCGGCATTCTTTCGTCGTCGGGCAAAGGCGAGGCCTTGGCCCAGGAACTCGGAGGCGTTGGCGTCACGGGGTCCAGCCAGTGCCTGGCGGATCTGGGCCGCCTGGTGGATCTGGCGCAAGCCCGCTGGGGCCGGGTCGATGTGCTCATCAACAGCACCGGCCATGAACCGCGCGCGCCTTTGTTGTCTCTGGCGGACGAGCGGTGGCTGCAGGGGACGGACACCTATCTGCAGAGCGTGATCCGGCCCACGCGGCTGGTGGCCCCCTTGATGCAGGCGCAGCGTGGTGGCGTGATCGTGAATCTGTCGTCAGCCTGGGCGGTGGACCCGAGCGCGCTGTTTCCGACATCGGCGCTGGTGCGCGCCGGGCTGGCTTCGTTCACGAGGATCTTTGTCGACAGCCATTCGCGGCACAACATCCGCATGAACAACGTGTTGCCGGGCTGGATCGACACCTTGCCCGTGTGGGAAGAGCGCCGCGCCGCAGTGCCGCTGCAGCGGTATGGGCAGGCCGCCGAAGTGGCCGCGACCATCGCGTTCCTGGCCTCGGAAGGGGCGGGCTATATCAACGGGCAGAACCTGCGGGTGGACGGCGGACTCGCGCTGGCCACCTGAGTGCCCGCGCGATGAGCGGGTTGGTGGGATGGACCCACCCCAACCCGGGCAGGCTGTGTGGGTGCTCTCAGGCGGCCAGCGCCGTGGCCGATGCGCGCCGTGCAGAGCCGTGGTGGCCCAGGAAGCCGAAGTTCATCGCGGGCTGTTCGCCGCTGATCAGCTCGGCCAGCGCCTTGCCCGAACCTGCACCGTGTGTCCAGCCCAGCGTGCCGTGGCCCGCGTTCACCCAGAGCTTGCCCACGCGGGTCTGCCCGATGAACGGGATGTTGGTGGGGGTGGCCGGGCGCAGGCCGGTCCAGTACTGCGGGTCGCCGCCTTGTTCGGGCGTGCGGGTGTCGCACACGCCGGGCAGGATGGCCTCGATGCGGCGCGACAGCATGTGGCAGCGTGCGCGCGCCAGGGAGCTGTCGAGCGTCAGGTCCCAGCCATTGAGTTCGATGGTGCCCGCCACGCGCAGGTAGTTGCCCAGGCGGCTCATGGCGATCTTCTTGCCGTCGTCGATGGTGGAGACCATGGGCGCGCCCTCGGGCTTGAGCAGCGGGAACGTGGCGCTGTAGCCCTTGCCAGGGTAGATCGGCAGGTCCACGCCCACGCTGCGCAGCAACGGTGCGCTGTACGAGCCGCAGGCGACGACGACGGCGTCGGCCTTCAATATGAAGTCTTTTTTGCCGCCAGCGCTTGTCTGTTTTGGCATGACAGCTACTGAATCAATAGCATTGCCGATTTTGTTCAGGCGCAGCACATCGTGGCCGTAGAGGAACTGCGCCCCGCGTGCCATGCAGCGGCGGGCCAGCTCCTGGGTGAACACGCGGGCGTCGCCGCTTTCGTCGGTGCTGGTGTAGGTGCCGCCGGTGATCTTGTCGCCGTAGGCCTTGAAGGCGGGCTCGATCTTGAGCAGTTCGTCGCGGCTGACCAGGCGGCGCTGCACGCCGTGCTTGCGCATGAGCTCCACCGCGTGGCCGGCGGCGTCAAAGGACTTCTGGTCTGTGTAGAAGTGGGCAATGCCGCGTTCGAGCCGGTTGTATTCGATGCCCGTGGTGCTGACCAGGTCCTTGAGCGCGGCATGGCTGTAGGCGCCCAGCGCCACGATCTGCTGCACATTGCGCTCGAACGCGGCGTCGTTGCACTGCGCCA
This sequence comes from Acidovorax sp. FG60, assembly GCF_057808995.1. NCBI lineage: Bacteria > Pseudomonadati > Pseudomonadota > Betaproteobacteria > Burkholderiales > Comamonadaceae > Acidovorax > Acidovorax sp. FG60. Next base: position 184,705 of record NZ_JBMDJC010000003.1, on the reverse strand, counting down.
GGAACTGTAGGCCCCAGCGCCACTGCTGCCAGTCCATCTGCGGGCGAAACAGCAGCGGGGCTTCCTTGTCGAACATCCACTTGAGCGCCTTGAGCGGCGCCTCGCGGTTGGCCCAGGGCTCGCAGTAGCTCACCGAGATCTGTGCTGCATTGGCAAAACTGGTTTCGAGCGCAGCATCGGGCTGGCGGTCGACCACGATGACCTCGTGACCGCGTTCAAGCAGGTGCCACGCCGTGCTGATGCCGATGATGCCGGCGCCGAGAACAATGGTTTTCATATGCGGAATGCCTTGTGAGCCTTTGCGTGCCACCCGCCCCAGTGCGGGACACGATGGGGCGCAGTGTGCGCGACATTGCATTCAACTAAAAGCAAAATTAAACTTACTCCAAAAACATCAGCGCACCTAATAAACGGTGCGGTAGAGACAACCCTCTTTTGTTCGAGCCCGAGACCATGAGCACCTACGATCCCGCCGCCCTGGAATGCCTTGCCGCCATCGTTGAAGAAGGCGGCTTCGAGCGCGCTGCGCAGCGCCTGAACGTCACACAGTCGGCCGTCTCACAGCGCCTGCGCGCGCTGGAGGCGCAGGTGGGCTCGGTGCTCATCGTGCGCAGCCGACCCCTGCGGCCGACCTCGGCGGGGCAGTTGCTGCTCAAGCACACCAAGCAGATGCGCCTGCTGCGCGCAGACCTGGAGCGCGACCTGCACGAGCTGGCGCCCAGCGCCCCGGGCGGCACGCGCGAGGATGAGCGCATCTCGATTGCCATCAACGCAGACAGCATCGCCACTTGGGCGATGGGCGCGCTGCACGAGCTGGTGCGCCAGCGCCTGCCGCTGGAAATCATCGTGGACGACCAGGATTTCACGCAGGAATGGCTGCGCTCTGGCCAGGTGCTGGGCTGCGTGACCACGCTCAAGCAGGCACTGCGTGGGTGCAAGATGGTGCCGCTGGGCGCCATGCACTATGTGGCCGTAGCGTCGGCCAGCTATGCGGAGCAGTACCTGCCCCAGGGGCTCACGCCGCACAACTTTCGCGAGGTGTCGTTCCTGTCGTTCAACCGCAAGGACGACATGGCTGCCGAGTTTGTGGCGCGTGCATTCGGGCTCAAGCGCGTGGCGCTCAATCACCTGTTCGTGCCGGGTTCCGAGGCGCAGATGCGCGCCGTGGCCGCAGGCTGGGCCGTGGGTGTGATGCCCGAGCTGATGGCGCGCGAGGCGCTGGCGGACGGCAGCATGGTGAATCTGGCACCGGGCCGCTCTCTGCCCATCCAGCTGTACTGGCACTGCTGGAACCTGGAGTCGGCCGTGCTGGACGCCCTGACGGCGGCCCTGACCGCCACCGCCGCGCGGACGCTGGAAGCGCCTGCGGCATGATTCCTGCAGGGTAAAACGTGAACGACGTAGTTGTATTGCAACTTAGTCATTTATTTTTTTACTGCAATGTATAAAATACAAGCCATGCAAACGCCGCAACCCAAAGTTTCGTTCAAAGAGCAGATGCACCAGGCGCGCGAGGATGCCATCCTCCAGTCCACCTGCCAGCTCCTGGGCGAAAAGGCCTTCGATGCCATGACCATGGACGACGTGGCCAATGCCGTGGGCATTGCCAAAGCCAGTCTGTACAAGCACTTCTGCAGCAAGGAAGAGCTGTGCAGCGCCGCCATGGTGCAGATTCTTGGCCGTGTGCAGGCCTATCTGGCAGATCTGCCCACTGAAATGCCTCCGCTTGAAAAGCTCCATGCGCTGGTGCGCTGGTCGCTGGAGCGGCTGCTGAGCAACGAAATGCCGCTGCTGCCCAGCCGCAACTCCACGCTGCGCGCGGTGCTAATGGCCAACAAGGACTACCTCAACGGCCTCGTGGCCGTGAGCGACCAGATTGGTGAATGGATCACCCAGGCCCAGGCACAGGGCGTGATCAGCCCCACCTTGCCGCCGCTGGTGGTGCTCTACACGTTGTATGCGCGCGCCTGCGACCCGGTGGTGAGTTTTCTCAAGGAAGGCGGCCAGTATTCCGATGCGGAAATCGTGGATCTGGTGGTGCGCACCTGTTTCGACGGGCTGGCAGCGCGGTAGTCGCGTCTCCTTTCCAGCGTTTCGTACGCACCCAAAAAAGAAAGCCCGGCATGCCGGGCTTTCTTGCGTGGGGCTCACGGGGCTCACAGCCACCGGCTTACTTGGGCAGGATCACCTTGTCCACGACGTGGATCACACCGTTGCTGGTGAACACGTCGGCCATGGTGATGTTGCTGGTGCGCAGGTTCTGGTCGGTGATCACGAGGCTTGCGTTCACCGTGAAGGTTTGTCCCTGGACGGTGCCAATGGCGGTATTGATTGGGACCTCGGCCTTGAGCACGCGCGCGGGTACCACGTGGTAGGTCAGTACCGTGGTCAGCAGCGCAGTGTCCGCCAGCAGGGCTTCCTTGGTCACCCCCAGCTCGGCCAGCAGCGCTGCAAACGCGGCGTTGGTCGGCGCAAACACCGTGAACGGGCCGGCTCCCTGCAAGGTGGTGGCCAAGCCGGCCGCCACCACGGCTTCCACCAGGATGCTGAAGTCCGGCAGCGCCGAGGCGGTGGCGACGATGTCCTTGTTGGCCGGCAGCAGCACGCGGTCCACCAGATGCACCACGCCGTTGCTGGCCTGGATGTCCGTGGCCGTGATGGTGGAAACGCGGTTGCGACCATCGGTGATCTTCAGGCCGTTGGCCGACTCGATCTTGAAGAAGCCGCCTGACACGGGCGTGATGGCCTTGCCCAGGGGGACGTCTGCACGCGGGACCCTGCTGCCGAGCACGTGGTAGGTCAGTACCGCTGTCAGCAGGGGCTTGTCGGCCAGCAGGGCCTCCTTGGTCACGCCCAGCTCGCTGAGCAACGCTGCAAAGGCGGCGTTGGTCGGGGCGAAAACCGTGAGCATGCCGGTGCTCAGAGTGGGCGCCAGACCAGCGGCGACCACTGCTTCGACGAGGATGCTGAGGTCAGGATTGTTCTGGGCGACTTCGACGATGTTGCGCTGGGGCTCATCGTCGCCGCCGCCACAGGCCTGCAACAAGGTGGCGCTGGCGCCCACGGCGGCGGCCAGCAAGACGGTACGGCGGTTGAATGCGGTGTTCATGGGGCTTCTCCTCGCTAGTGGATGGTGGTGGAAAGGACGAGCGGTTAGTCCGCGGGCTTACTTGGGCATCAGAACGGTGTCGATGGCGTGGATCACGCCATTGCTGGCAGCCACATCGGTCGCGATGACCTTGGACTGGTCCACCATCACGCCCATGCTGGTGGACACGATGATCTCCTGGCCCTGCACGGTCTTGACCTTTCCGGCCTTGACGTCCTTGGCCATCACCTTGCCGGGGACCACGTGGTAGGTCAGCACCTTGGTCAGTGCGGCCTTGTCAGCCAGCAGGCCGTCCAGGGTGGCCTTGGGGATCTTGGCGAAAGCCTCGTCGGTGGGCGCAAACACCGTGAAGGGGCCGGGGCCCTTGAGGGTGTCCACCAGGCCCGCAGCCTGCACGGCCGCCACCAGGGTCTTGAAATTACCCGCCTTCACGGCGGTATCGACGATGTCCTGGGCCATCACGGTGAAGGTGGCGCCTGCGGTCAGGGCCAATGCGATCAGGGTTTTTTTCATTTCACCATGACTCCAGCACCGAACTTTGCTGGACTACGCCGAAGCCCGATACAGCAGGTTTATCAATAACTTAGGCGAGTCCAACATATGCCGGTGCTTTCCGAAACCTGACCCGGCTTCCCCTCTGATGGCCCCTACATGGCTCTTGGGAATCGGGTCTTTCCGAGGAGTCATCGTGGCAAAACTCAAGCTCACCAAGTCCGCAGTCGATGCGGCACAACCCCAGGCGCAGGCCGTCGAACTCCGGGACACGCTGGTGCCCGGCTTCCTGTGCAAGGTTACACCAGCGGGCCGCAAGGTGTTCATGCTCCAGTACCGCACGAACGCTGGCGAGCGGCGCAAGCCCGCCCTGGGCCTGTACGGGGAACTGACCGTCGAGCAGGCCCGCTCGCTGGCCCAGGAATGGCTGGCCGAGGTGCGCCGGGGCGGCGACCCCAGCGCGGCCAAGGCCGCCGCCCGTTCAGCCCCCACGGTCAAGGAGCTGTGTACCAAGTTCATGGAGGATTACTCCAAGCAGCGCAACAAGCCCAGCACCCAGCGCGGGTATCAGGCCGTCATCGACCGCTGCATCGTTCCGATGCTGGGCCGTTTGAAGGTCCAGGACGTGAAGCGCCCGGACGTGGCCACGGCGATGAAGAAGATGGCGCACAAGCCGGCCGAGGCCAACCGTGCTTTCAGCGTGATGCGCAAGATGTTCAACCTGGCCGAGGTGTGGGGCCACCGGCCTGACGGCACCAACCCCTGCCGCCACGTCCCGATGTACCCCAACGGCAAGGCCACCCACCTCATCAGCGACGAGGACATGGGCAAGCTGTTTCGGCGACTGGAGCACATCGAAGCCGAGGGTCTGGAGAACTACGTCATCCCGCTGGCGATCCGCCTTCAATTCGAGTTCGCCGGCCGCCGCTCCGAAATCGTGACGCTCCGATGGGATTGGGTGGACCTGGACAACCGCCGCGTGGTCTGGCCGGACAGCAAGACGGGCGGCATGTCCAAGCCCATGAGCGAGGAAGCCTATCGACTGCTCTCGACGGCGCCACGGCAGGAAGGCACTCCCTATGTGCTGCCGTCTCCAAGCCATCCCGGCAAGCACCTGACCACGGGCGAGTATTACGGCGGCTGGAGCCGCGCCCTCAAGGCGGCGGGCGCCACGCACGTCGGCACGCATGGCATCCGCCACCGCTCCGCGACCGACATTGCCAACTCGGGCATCCCGGTCAAGGTCGGCATGGCGCTGACGGCGCACAAGACCGTGGCGATGTTCATGCGCTACGTCCACACCGAGGACGATCCGGTGCGCAAGGCGGCCGAGCTGGTGGCGAACCGGCGCAAGACGATCACCGAGGCGCAGCGGCCTGCGGAGGTGGCTGCATGACCAAGAAGGCGCCTGCGATGGCGGGAGTCGCACCCGCCGCCGTGCCTGCCGGCTACGCCAGCATCCACGGCGGCATCGTGGATCTGCTCGATGCCGCGCGCCAGACGGCAGCGCGCAGCGTCAATGCGCTGATGACGGCCAGCTACTGGGAGATTGGCCGCCGCATCGTGGAGGCCGAGCAACAGGGCAAGCGGCGCGCGGGTTATGGCGAGCAGTTGATCGAGCGGCTGGCAAGCGACCTCACCCAGCAGTTCGGCCGTGGCTTCAGCCGTCAGAACCTGCAGCAGATGCGGTCGTTTTTTCTGACCCGGCCAATTCGCCAGACAGTGTCTGGCGAATCTTCCCCGGAGCCAGTGCGGCCTTGGCGGCTGGACGAGCTGGCGCAGGTCTTCACGCTGCCGTGGTCGGCCTATGTGCGGCTGTTGTCGGTCAAGGACGAGCATGCGCGCCAGTTCTATGAAGCCGAGGCCTTGCGCGGCGGCTGGAGCGTGCGCCAGTTGGATCGGCAGATCGGCAGCCAGTTCTACGAGCGCACGGCGCTGTCGAAAAACAAGGCGGCGATGCTGGCCAAGGGCGCGGTGGCCAAGCCCGAAGATGCCGTCGCGCCCGGCGATGCCATCAAAGACCCCTATGTGCTGGAGTTCCTCGACCTCAAGGACGAGTATTCGGAGTCCGATCTGGAGGCCGCCTTGATCCGGCGGCTGGAAGACTTCCTGCTCGAATTGGGTGAAGGGTTCACCTTCATTGGACGGCAGCGGCGCTTGCGCATCGACCAGACCTGGTATCGGGTGGACTTGCTGCTGTTCCATCGCAAGTTACGCTGCCTGGTCATCATCGACCTGAAGCTGGGGAGTCTGACGCATGCGGACGTAGGCCAGATGCACATGTACTGCAACTATGCCAAGGAACACTGGGCCTATCCCGAGGAGAACCCGCCGGTGGGGCTGATTCTTTGTGCCGACAAGGGGCTCGCCCTGGCGCGGTATGCGCTGGAGGGCTTACCCACCAAGGTCATGGCGGCGAACTACCGGATGGTTCTGCCGGATACCGATGTGCTGCAAAAGGAACTGGAAAGCACGCGGCTCTTGCTAGAGTCTCGCGGAACGATTCGTCCCAAGACGTGGAAGCGGTAGACACACCTGCGGAGCTATACGCCTGTTTGGAGATTGGGCAGAACCTCAGTCTGTAGTCGGTTTTACGGCTTTCTTCCGTGAGGAGGAAGAAGGCAACGACGGCAAACATTCAAACAAACGTTCCGCATAGACGAATCCCATCCGCCTTACTGCGTCCTGATCGAAATACAGTAGCCATGCGGCAAGTAGCGCCAGCGAAATGAGCAATGTCAAGCCTGCGGCAAGCCCTGGATCGGCAAGGTGCACCAAGTCAAATTGGAGAGGTGCTACCTGCAAAATCTTTGCAATCAACAATCCGTAGACGACGCCCATGAGGCACGACAGGATACCGACAGGCTTCATCGCCAGCATGTTGCGATGAAATCCATAGGCGATGTTCTCTTTCAGCAAGAGCTGCTTGTTGGAACGCGTGAGTTCGCGAAGCCGCTTAGTGGCACCGATGTAGATGTCGTCTGCCTTGTCTGGGTTTGCTGATTCTTCTTCTGCCGTTGGCATGGCGATACCCAACTTGGCAGTGATCGCCGTGTGATAACGCTGCTTGCTGACACCATCAAGGAACTTGTCGCGGTGGCGTAGTGCGATGGTCGTGGGCATGCCACCCCATTTTGAGACCAGCATCTCTTCAAGTTTTTTACCACGTCCGCGCGCTACGCTCGCGAGTGCATAGATAGCGCCGCAGCCGCCCAGCAGGCCGATCACACCTGTAAGCACAGGGTGCCGAGCCCCGTAGACGCACAACAGCGGCACCAGCACGGGTAAGGCCACAAGAAGGCCAGGGATAACACGTGCCTTGCGCTCGTAGGGGTCTTTGACCAGTTCAAAAATTGTTGTCATGTGAAGTCAGGCCTGTGCCGCCAAGGCGTCGATATAGGGTTGGATTTCATCGCGGTTTTTCAGCGTGATCTGCTGTGCGAGGGGGTCTGGTGCTTCCTTGGTATGCAAACCCAAACGTCTCAGCGTGTAGTACAGAAACGCTTGGCGGCATGGAAGTTTGACCTCTCCATCTTCCATGCCGTAGTCCAACTCTAAGACTCGTTTCTTGGCTGCAGGCAAATCGGGATGCGGTGCAAGTACCAGCGTCAATACAGTTTGCCAATGCGAATCTTGGTTGGAGTCCACTTGGGTCGCCTCGAAGCCATCGATGCGCAGGATTCGAGCAAGGACGAAATCGCTGAAGCGCTGGCGCTTGTGGCAAAACGCGCGCATGTGCCAGCGAAAACCGTCATTGCCAAGGGCGTGGGGAGACAGCAAGCGAACCGATTCATCCAACGACGTCATGGACTGGTAGCTCACCAGAATGGATTCCTGCTGGCGGATTGCGCGCACCACTGCTTCGACGGTCTGCTCATTGATCGTGCGCCAAGGGGACGGGGCCCAATCTGTCTCCGGCGCGGAGCCGATGAAGCTGGCCGTCGGCTCGACAATTCCCATCTTTGTCGCTAGCAGTTCTGCTAGATAGCGTTGCGCCGAGCTTCGTTGGTAAAGCGGGTGAAAACTCTGCGCTGCCGTGTAGGTCTTGGAGCTGCGGTCGTAAGTCAGGTTGCTCGGCGCCAACTCCATGTACTTGGAAATGTCCAGCGATGCCTGCGGGACCGAAATACCAAAGTGCTCGGTGAGATCCATCCGGTTGATGCGCCGCTCCCAGCGCAGACGGAAATCGATGAATTGAAGTCTGCTCTCCAGCCCCCAACTTAGCCCCTTAGGCTCAGCAGGTTCGGCGGCAGGAAAGGAAGGTTTTTGCATCAGTCACGCCTAAAAAGTAGACGGATATAAAAAATCGTCGTACATTAACTATACGCGATCATCCTTCGGTCGTCTACCCGGAGACCCCAGTGCCTACAACCATCACGTTTTTTCCCGTCGACAACGGGGACATGACCCTCATCAAGTTCGGCGATCTCGACGCGACGACTCTGCTGATCGACGTAAACATCAGGCAAGACGCCGACGACCCTGACGGGGAGGCGCGCGATGTCGCCAAGGATTTGCGCGAACGACTGAAGAAGGATGAGAACGGCAGGCCGTATGTCGATGCGTTCCTGCTGAGCCACCCGGATCAAGACCATTGCCGAGGGTTGAAGCGACACTTCTACCTAGGGCCACTCGACAAGTACCCGGACGACAAGAAGGACGACAAGGACAAGAAAATCGTGATCCGCGAGATGTGGTCGTCCCCGATCGTGTTTCGACGCGCCAGCAAGACGCACACCTTGAGCGACGACGCCAAGGCATTCAACACGGAGGCGCGTCGGCGCGTGCAACTGAACCGTGACAAGAATTTCGCCGTCGGGAACGGTGACCGCATTCAGATCATGGGCGAGGACATCGACGGAAAAACCGATGATCTCACTTCGATTGTGCGGAAGGTGGACACGCGCTTTTCAACGATCAATGGCAAGAGTTCCGCATTCTTTTCTGCGTTTCTTTTGGCTCCACTGGACGCCCAGGATGACGAGGAAGAGGAAGAGTGCCTGGTCAAGAACCAGTCCAGCGTTATTCTGAACATCACGTTGGCGGCTGACGCGCAGACGCCGGATGGTGCGAAATTCCTTACTGGTGGCGATGCTGAGGTGTTCATCTGGAACCGCCAGTGGCAACGCCACAAGGCTGAAGCAGATGTGCTTGAGTACGACATCATGCAGGCGCCTCATCATTGTTCCTGGCATTCGCTGTCCTATGACAGCTGGTCCGACTACCGTGAAAAAGCCAAGCTCGATGCTGATGCTCGCAAGGCGCTTTCGCAGACCCGTGACGGCGCCGTCATCGTCGCCAGCTGCAAGCCGATTGCAGATGATGACAGCGATCCGCCCTGCATCCGTGCGAAGCGTGAGTACGTGACGATCGTGGACGAAGCAAAAGGCGAGTTCTACTGCACAGGCGAGTACCCCAGCGAAAAGTCCGTGGAACCGCTCGTTTTCACCGTAACCGCTCAGGGTGTGCAACCTCCCGCGAAGAAGGAGTCCGGATCGAAGGCCGCTGCCGTGGTGACCTCTGCGCGCACCCCCATGCCGCACGGAGCATCATGACGGGCACCATCGCAGACGCACTGCATCAACTTCAGCGGCATCGAGGCCTTATCCGCGTTGGCGAGCCAAGGACAACTGGTGCATCGACGGAGATTGAAGTCGATGTTGCGGTCCAACTGCCGAACAGGTCTCGGCGCAATGGTATCTCTGAGACCGGAGTGCGCACCGTCGAGACGTGCGTGCTGGTATTCGGTAGTGACTGGCCCCTGTCTGCACCCGAGCCCTTCTTACGTGCGGACTTCCCGCTCAACTTGCCGCACATCAACCCCCATCGCCAAGGCGAGTTAGTCTCGCCGTGCCTATTCGAAGGGTCGTTGAACGAGCTGCTGCATCGGTTTGGCCTGGACGCCGTTGTCGATCAGTTGATCGACTGGCTGCACAAGGCCGCGGCCGGAACACTCCTGGACCTGGAGCAGGGGTGGGAACCAACGCGCCGAGACAGCTGTCCTTCGACCGTTGTATTCAGTGCCGAGAAGGTCGCGGCCGCCGCTCCCGCTGACGGCACGATTCTGGTGGTTCCCGCAGGCTACGTGACGATCGATGGCGGTCTGTACGCCATCATCAACGCCGAACTGACCGCACAAGTCGATCCTGTGTTTTATCAGGATGTTCACAACGACAAGCTGGGCAAATGGGGGAACGGCCATGCCGCGGCCTTCATCGCGCGCGCTCCGATGACCGACGGCCTCCCGCATGTGATCGGACGCTATCAACCAGAGACAGTTGTCGATCTCGCGACGCTGCTCGATCGAGCAGCGGAGCTTGGTATTGATCGCGACGCTTTGGCCCAGGAAGTGGACGGTTATTTCGGACGCTCAATCCTGGATATGCGACAGGACTCGCATGGCTGGGTGCATGGTTTGTACGCGATTGTGATTCTGGCTGTGCAAAGGCCAGCGTCGCTTGTGGGCTCGCCAGGGAGGAGTGTCGAGGTATTGCCCTATGTGGTGCGCTATGAACTCAACGCTCAATCGCTCCTGGAGCGTAACGCCACGGTTCACCCGGCCTTTCACGCGCATGCGTTGTCTCCTGAACTGCTGGCAAGGACGTCCGGCATTCCATACGCAGCCACATCACAGCCGCTGGTCGTGCTCGGCTGCGGAAGCGTGGGATCGAAAGTCGCGATGCAACTGGGGCGAGCGGGCTTTGGTTCGATGACTTTCGTCGACAACGAACCCATGTCGCCTCACAACGCCGCGCGGCATGCACTCATTGAGCGGGCATCAGTTCTGGTTCCGCCTCGGAAGTCGGCGCTGATGAAGACAGCCTTTGAATCGCTGTCGCATCTTCAATCGCGAGCGTTCGACACCGACGCAGTGACTCTTTTGGTCGATCCGGAACAGTTTGCGGCAACCGTTCCGCAGGATGCGGCCCTCATCGTGGATGCGACGGCGTCACTTCAGGTGCTGGCTGCAGAAACACAATCGGCAGCGTTGGATCAATCCCCAGCCCGATTGGCACGGATCGCGATGTATGGTCAGGGGCGCTGTGTGGCGGTATTGCTCGAAGGAGCTGGCCGTGCCGGCCGAGTTGACGACCTCACGGCGTTCTTGTTCGAGTGCTGCCGGTTTGCACCGGAACTGCGTGCGTCGATTGCCGGCGAGACGTCTGAGCCGACTCGGATTTTCGTGGGTGACAACTGTCGTTCGCTGACGATGCCTATGTCTGACGCCGTTGTTTCGCGGTCGACGTCACTGGCCGGCCTGCAACTGGAACGATGGCTCGTTGATGGGCTTCCGAAGGAAGCGACGCTTTGCGCCGGAATCTCAGATGCCGAAGGCCTTGGAATGGCATGGACCCGCGCCAGCCTTGGCCCGACCACTGCGCTTGAAGTCGCAGACGATGGTGGCTGGAACATTCGGGTCCTGTCCCCAGTTGCGCAAGCAATCCATGCTGATGCGCTGCGCTGGGGTGCTCTGGAAACAGGCGGCGCCTTGATCGGCCGCATCTCGTTTGAAAATCGAACCATCACCATTGCAGGCCTTGTTGAGGCACCGCCTGACAGTGTTCGAGAGGCCGCCCGCTTCGTCCTCGGAACCAACGGGCTTGTTCAAAATTTGCGCGCCGCAAACGCGGCCTCTTTGGGGTATCTCGCCTTTATAGGAACGTGGCACAGCCACCCGAAAGGCGGCGCACATTCGGGTATCGACCGAAATACATTGCGCGGCATCGCCGAGGATGCTGGCGGCCTTCCGGCCGTGTCGTTGGTATGGACTCCGACAGGACTCACGTGTGCGGTGGATCGCTGGTAGGTGCAAAGCCACCGGCACTTTGTTGGCATAAAACAAGAGGGATGTATGGCTGACTACTTCGAGATCGACTTTCTTGGCGTCGAAACAGCGAAAAGCGGGGACGCGATCACGCTGCGCTACTCGGTGAATGGCACCGAGGGCGTGCACGTTGTTGACGGTGGGTATCTGGATACGGGTGATCAGATAGTCGAGCATCTGAAGACGTACTATGGAACAACAGTCATCGACCATGTGATCCTCACGCACCCAGATCGCGATCACGCCAACGGACTACGAAAAGTCCTGGAGCAATGCACGGTCAGGAATCTTTGGATCAACCGGCCGTGGATATACGCGGACCAGTTGATCGATCGCTTTGAGACCTATGAATCGGTTGAAGCCCTGCGACGGAAGTTGCGCTCAATCTACGATGCCACGGCAATTCTTGAGGATATTGCGGTGGAGAAGGGAATTCCAATCCATGCCCCCCTTCAGGGGCAGAGCATCGGTCCGTTCGCGGTCATGGCACCTACCCTGGGGCGCTACTTGGACCTGATCGTGGACTCCGCGAAGACACCGGAAGCTGTCGAAGAAAGTGCTTTTGATAGCGCGCTGAGCAGCATATTCCGGGCAGTGAAGGCCGCGACCGCCTACATCAAGTCCCTGTGGGGCGAGGAATATTTCCCGCCTGAGCCGACCAGTCGTGAGAATGAAATGAGTGTGGTGCAGTCGGCTGTCTTGAACGGTCATCGCGTCATGCTTACTGGCGATGCCGGGCGTGAAGCACTGCAGGAGGTGATCGACTACGCACCTTTCGTGGGACTCGCGCTGCCAGGTATTCGGTATTTCCAAGTGCCCCATCACGGCGGGCGACACAACGTTTCGACCGAAGTCTTGGATCAACTGCTCGGCCCACGGTTGAACAGTATGCCGGACAAGCACCATTGGAATGCCATATGCAGTTCTGCCAAGGCGGATGAGGATCATCCGCGGAAGTCGGTGATTCGCGCCGTATTGCACCGGGGTGGGCACTGGGCGGCAACTGAAAGCCAGAACATACGCATCGGGGCAGGCATCACCCGCGATGGCTGGGTGCCGATTCCCCAGGCGGCGTATCCGGAAGATCAAGAAAATTGACAGCGCCTGAAGGCCAGCACCACTTTTCAACTGCCTGCTGGCAACTTGGCCTGCATCCCGACGTTCCTTCGTCGGGCTCATGGGCTGCGCCCCGAGCTTCGTGCCGAATCGCAGTCATCCGGCTTCAAGCCCGGACGCTCTGATCTGGACTGACGCTTCGGACCTGCGCGCTACGCTTGTCAATACCGGGGTGGCTGCGTGGTGAGGTGTGGCGGCTTGCTGTTCCCTTCATCGTGCCACGGCGTGCTCGCCGTCAATGACTGCGCACCTTCGGCGCTTGCGGCCTGGCGGCCGTCTTCGATCTTTGACTGCTTGCGCTGCGCCGTGCCCTGCAAGGGCTGGGCAATTCCGCCCGGTAACCTTACAGGAGTTCACCATGAACCACGCATTCATCACGGACGAGCAGCGCATCGTGCTGCTGGCCAACGGCCGCGAATCCTTGGAGAACCCGGACTTCGATCCGGCCCCAGTGGTCAAGCTGTTCACGCCGGATGCCGGCGCGACCTGGCTGCTGACCGAGATTGATCCCGATGACCACGATCACGCCTTCGGTCTTTGCGACCTGGGCCTAGGGATGCCGGAAATCGGCTGGGTCAGTCTTTCCGAACTGGCGACCGTGCGCGGGCGGCTGGGCTTGCCGGTAGAGCGGGATCTGCACTTTCGTGCCGAGAAGCGGCTGAGCGCCTATGCGCGCGATGCGCGGCTGGCGGGGCGTGTCGTTGTCTGACCTGGTTCTGGGGCGCCGCAAGGCGCTCCTGAGCGTTCTCAATCATTTCAGGAGGTCAAGGCCATGAGCAGCCACCACGACTACATCCTCGAAATCACGGCAGAGCATGATGCGTTCAAGCCGTTCCCACCGGAGAACGGCCAGCCCTTGCGCTTTGCGCTCGGCGACGCGGTGATCTATACCAACGAGTTTGGCGCACAGTTCCGGTGCCGCGTCACCGGGTTTTATCGTCCCAGCGGACTTTCGGGCCTGTACGCGCGCGGTGCGCGCTACCTGCTGGACTCGTCATCGCCGTGGATGCCGGTGTCGGAAGCCAGCCTGCGCCCCGACGACCCGGCCTGATGCCTTCGCGCCCCTGGCGGGGCGCTGCGCGCTGCGCTTGCCTCCAGGGGAAAGCCCTGCGGGCTATCCCCGCCGCGCAGGCTTGGCGCCCCTCTCGCGCAGCGAACCGGCTGGTGCCGGATCGCTCCCTTCATGCCGGACATTACGATGGCACTTCGGGCGTGGGTGTGTCGGGTTCGTAGTCGCCCAGCCACTCGAAGAGACGTTCGATATCGCAGTCCAGCTGGTTCAGCGTGGCCTGGGCCATTGCGTACCAGGTGGTGCCGTCGTCCGTTTCTTCGGAGGCGGACAGCAGGACGTTGAGCTGTGCGCGCCGTCCCAGCAGGCGCTGCATCTCGTTGCCTACCGTCTTGCGGTCGGTGGTCCAGATGAGGGTCGGCAGAAAGATGCCAGGCCCTTCTGCTCCAGGCGCAGGCGTTCCGGGTTGCATGGGATCGCTCATGGTGGTTCTCCAGAAGGTGGAGATTCCACGGTAGGCATTGGCCCGTGACCGGGCCACTCGAAATTCGCGCTATTTCGGGGGGATTTCGGGATCAGCGCCGATCGGCCGTGGCGCAGTCATGCGGGCGGGCTGCCTTTGAGCCGGTGCTTACCAGGGCTTCCAGCGCCGCTGGGGTGTTTGCGGCACGGCGCCGAGCAATTGGATCGGCGGCAGTGCATGGGGCGCATTGTTCCTGGGGAAGCGCCGGCGCACTTCGCATTCCAGTTCGTGCGCGAGGCCGCGTGCGTCCTTCTCGCCGCGCAGTGCCCGTTGCCGCCAGTCTCGGGCCTGGGCCATCAGTTCATCGTCTTGTAGGGCTCGTATGTCCATGCCATTGCCATTTTGCCGATGGCTGGGTGGGTAGCTGTCCACGGGGATTTCATTGAAGTCATGTGGGCGTCCCCGGCCACCTGGGAGATGGCCGGTCGCGCTCTCGTGCTAGCGCATCGAGCCGCCTGCGGCGTCTCGCCCCCTTCGGGCTTCGATCGTTCCCTCACTCCGTTCGGCTGACGCCTCCGGCCCGGCTTCCAGCTTCGAGCCTGCGCGCTTCGCTTGCCGTGCGGTCGGCTTGTGGGATGGCCGTTGCCATGTCCAGTCCTCTTCCCTGACTTCATCACCTTGTCCGCGACTGTAGCCCGCGGCCGTGTGCCGTCAAGGCGCGCAGGGCCGTGTCCTCGGCTGCGCCTGCGGGCCGCCCCCACCCTGCGCTTGTTTCCTTGACGGCCCCCGTCCGCGCGCTCCCTTTCGTCGCGGGCGATGAACTCAGGAAAGACGGTGGCAACAGGGCCAACCGGGTTCCTCGCGCCGACCGCACCGAACAGCCGAAAGGCTGGGCTCCGAATCTTGGAATCCGGTGTGCGGTTTTCTTCAACAGCCTTTTTGTTCAGGAGAACGACATGCTTGCAACCCGTTTCGCCTCCCACTCCCCGACGCTGCGCAGCGACTACCCGCTGTCGGATGACCAGATTCGCAGGGTGGCCCCGTCCATCTTCGCGGATGCCCCGCATGAGAGCCGTTCCGAGCGGTACGCCTACATCCCCACGGCTGCGGTTCTGACCGAACTGCGCAAGGAGGGGTTTCAGCCCTTCATGGTGACGCAGACCCGCGTGCGCGATGAAGGCAAGCGCGAGCACACCAAACACATGCTGCGTCTGCGCCACGCCAGCCAGATCAACGGCGCGGAAGCTAACGAGATTGTGCTGCTGAACTCGCACGATGGCACGAGCAGCTATCAGATGCTGGCGGGCCAGTTCAGGTTCGTTTGCAGCAATGGCCTTGTTTGTGGTGACACGGTGGCCGATGTGCGCGTGCCCCACAAAGGCGACGTGGCCGGACTGGTGATCGAAGGCGCGTATCAGGTACTGAGCGGCTTTGACCGCGTGCGCGATTCCCGCGATGCCATGCGCGCAATCACCTTGGACGATGGTGAATCCGAAGTGTTCGCCCGCGCCGCGCTGGCACTCAAGTACGACGACCCGAACAAGCCCGCGCCCGTCACGGAATCGCAAATCCTGATGCCGCGCCGGTTTGAAGACCGCCGCCCCGACCTGTGGAGTGTGTTCAACCGCACGCAGGAGAACTTGACCAAGGGCGGATTGCATGGCCGCAGCAGCAATGGACGCCGCCAGAGCACCCGGCCCGTGCAGGGCATTGATTCCGACATTCGACTGAACCGCGCCCTGTGGCTGCTGGCCGATGGCATGCGCGCCCTCAAAGCTTAGCCGTTCCCCCGCCGGAGGGGCGGTTTCCCCTCCATTCCCTTGCTTCACTCGATTGGAGATTCACCATGAACGCCGTTACCTACATCGAAACCCAAGCCCTCGACACCCGCGCCAATGTGCTGCAAGCCGCCGACCCGAGCAAGCACATGATTCTGGTTCCGCTCTCGCGGTTGGTGCTGCGTCCCACGGGCCGCAACGTGCGCAAGGCTGTCCCGCGCATGTCCATCCCTGAACTGGCCGCGTCCATTCAGCGCGTGGGCCTGCTGCAAAACCTGATCGTGATTCCCGCCGCCGATGGCCTGCATTACGAGGTGGTGGCCGGTGGGCGCAGGCTGGCCGCATTGAAGTTGCTGGCGAAAAAGCACCGCATCGCCAAGGATTGGGACGTGCCTTGCCTGCAGGTGGCCGATGGCACCGCACGCACGGCGAGCCTCACCGAGAACGTGCAGCGCGAAGCCATGCACCCGGCCGACCAGTTTGAAGCCTTCGCGGCGCTGGTGGCCGAAGGCCGACCGATTGAGGACATTGCAGCGGATTTCTCCGTCACGCCGCTGGTGGTGCAGCGCCGTTTGAAGCTGGCGAACGTCTCGCCGCGCCTGATGGCGGACTACCGGGCCGACGCCGTGAGCCTTGACCAACTGATGGCCCTTTCCATCACCGACGACCACGCCGCGCAGGAAAGCGCGTTTTACGATGCGCCGCAATGGCAACGTCAGCCGTCCGCGCTGCGCGAACGCCTCACCGAGCGCGAGATTGACGCTTACCACCATCCTCTGGTGCGCTTCGTCGGACTGGACAGCTACGAAGCCGCAGGCGGCGGCATCCGCCGCGACCTGTTCGCGGAAGGTGATACGGGCGTGTACCTGACCGACGCCGCGCTGCTGGAACGGCTGGCACAAGACAAGCTGGCGGGCATCGCCGCCGAAGTGAAGGCCGAGGGCTGGGCTTGGGCCGATGCCACGCCGGGCGTGACCCACGCTGACCTGCACGCCTTCCAGCGTGCTCCGAGAGAGCGGCGCGAACCCAACAAGCGCGAAGCGCAGCGCATCGAGAAGCTGCAAGCCAAGATGCAGGAGGTCGCCGAAGCGGTGGATGCCGCGGTGGACGCCGAGGACGAGGACAAGGCCGACGCGCTGCAAGAGGAAGGCGAGCGGCTGGGCGAGCAGTTGCAGGCGCTGGAGGATGGCTTGCAGGGATATGCCGCGAACGTGAAGGCCGCAGCCGGGGCCATCGTCACCATTGACCGCAACGGCGAGGCCGTGATTCATCGCGGGCTGCTGCGCGAGGCCGAGGCCAAGGCGCTGCGCACGCTCGAAAAGCTGCGCCTAGGGTTCAGTGGCGCGGATGCTGCCAGCGATGACGAAGGCGAGGAAGACGAAGCGCCCAAGGCCGCAGCGATTTCCGACCGGCTGGCCCAGCGCCTGAGCGCCCATCGCACCGCTGCGCTGCAAATCGAAGTGGCCCAGCATCCGCAAGTCGCACTGGCCGCGCTGATGCATGGCATGGTGCAGACCGTCTTGCGAGGCCGCTACTACGGCCACGATCTACCGCTGGGCGTGCGCCTCACGGTGCAGGACCGGCTGGAAGGCATGGCCCCGGACTGGCCGGAATCGCCTGCCGCCGTGGCACTGCGCGAATTGCAAGAGGCATGGAGCGGCAAGCTACCCGAGGACAGTGCCGAACTGTTCGCCGCGCTGCTGGCGATGGAGCAAGGCGAGTTGGTCAAGTTGCTGGCGGTGTGCGTGGCCTCGACGGTTGATGTGGTGACACCGCGCGCCACGGCGCAGCAACCCGGTGCGGAACTGGCGCAGGCCGTGGGCCTCGATATGGCCGCATGGTGGAAGCCGACCGCCGAAGGGTATTTCAAGCACGTTCCGAAGGTGGTGGTTCTGCAAGCCGTGGGCGAATTTGCGCCCGAGAGCGTCAATCGGCTGGCGAAGCTCAAGAAGGCCGACATTGCCAGCGAGGCCGAGCGGCTGGTGAACGGCAAGGGTTGGATGCCTGCCATCTTCAAGACGGAAGACGGGCCCGAGAAAGGCCCGCAGGACGGTGCGGAGGAAGTCGCCACCGAGGCGGATGAACCCACTGAAGTGTTGGCCGCTTGACCCGCGCTGAAGGCGCGCGCCCCGGCCTCGACCGGGGCGCTTCGCTGTCAGGAGCACCCCCCATGACCCGCACCACCACCAGCCGCCCGCGCATGGCGGCGATCTACTCCCCCGGCACGGTACGCGCTCGCCGCTGGCACGGCGATGGCGACGTGCGCGGCTACCGCCCGCCCTCGGGCTGGACGGCCCGCGCAGACCTCACCGATATTCACCCCATCACGGGCCGCGCTTTGGTGCGCGCCATGTGGTGGATCATCGAGACGAAGGAATAACCGTCGTCAACACCGCGCCCAGGCCGTTCCGCCCTGGGCGCGGTGAACTTCAAAAAATCCGGGCGCGGCGGTGGCCGCGCCCGGTGTTGAAGGCCAATAGCCCAATCAGAACGCCGCAGCCTTCGCAATGGCTCAGTGCGGCATTGAGATTTCGGCTGGCCCCCTCATATTGCTTGCTTCATGTTTGTAAAACAGTGTCTTCAGGAGGGAATCTAGATGAAGCTTGCTGATATTTTGAAGGACCTTGACGCAGAGAAAGATCCGGACGAAATTTTGATTGAAGTCACGTCGGAAATTTTGAAGCGCTGCGGCCTGCAAATCACATTGGAAAGCCGATGGGAACATTCTGGGCATAAAGACTGGATGTACCGTGTTGACCCGGAAAATCCAAGCATTCCCTTGAAACGTCACATCCACATTGCAAGGAGCAAGCACACCAGCTCAAAAGGTATGCAGGCCTCATGGAATGACGATGGTTCTCGTCACGACAGGGGGTCTTTCAACACCTCTGTCGGTGACACGGCGCGCGTTAGGGAGATTGCGAGAAGCGTTCTGAGTCTCCCGCCAAATGTCACGCTCGAAAGCGCTGACCATCCCGGAGTTGCTGGATCTTGGGTTGACGAAGTGCGGTTTTCCACGGATGGGAAGGTTGCCTACGTTTCCATTCGCGCGCTTTAAGAATGACAGCGTGAGGTGAGCGTGTCGGCGAGTTGCGCCGCCGGGCTTTCGGGCTGCGCCCCGTGCCGACTCCGGCGTCACGGCCATCCGGCTTCAATCCCTCACGCCTTCGCGCCTGCGGCGCTGCGCGCTGCGCTTGCCTCCAGGGGATGGGCGCAAGGCCCATCCCCGCCGCGCAGGCTTGGCGCCCCTCGATACCACCGAACCGGCTGTGCCGGATCGGGCCGGCCAGTGCCTCGCCGCAATGGACGGGTTGGCGAACACGCTGGAGCTTGCTGCGGCAGGTTGTGCGAATCGGTGCCGTCCTCAACGCTGGAGGTTCTCACCCATCACGTCACGAAGGACGGTTCACGGACAGCCCGCCCGGCCTCGCTATGGAGCTTCCACGCCACGCCTCAAGACCGGCGCCGCTCGGTGCGGCCGGGGCGTTTTCGCTTGTCGTCGGGTGGTTGACCTGGCCCGCGTCAGTGGGCGAGCCGGTGCAGCCTTTGTGCGGGGATGCCGAGCCGGCCCTGCCTCCGTTCGGTGCGGTTCGGCC
Organism: Acidovorax sp. FG60; assembly: GCF_057808995.1. Lineage (NCBI taxonomy): Bacteria > Pseudomonadati > Pseudomonadota > Betaproteobacteria > Burkholderiales > Comamonadaceae > Acidovorax > Acidovorax sp. FG60. The sequence goes on along the minus strand of NZ_JBMDJC010000003.1, from coordinate 165,317 downwards.
CAAGGCGTCCTTGTGTTGTTGTGAATCCTGGCGGTGGCGCGGCTGCGCCTCGGGCTTCATGGCTGCAACCGTCCAGCGAAAACAATTTCCCCTCTGCTGCGCAGATTCCTCGCGGGCCAAATTGTTTTCTCCTCCCGGTGCTCCACTGCGTTGCGCCCGCAAGCGGTGCAGCCCGCCCGTCCCCCGCCGGCCGGATCACAACAAGGACGCGATGGGCGCGAACCTTGTTCCACCAAAAGGAGATCCATCATGGCCAACATCGGCACCTTCACCGCAGACAAAGACGGCTTCACCGGCACGCTTCGCACCCTGACGCTCAACGTCAAGGTCAAGCTGGTGCCCAACGACAAGGGCGACAACGAGAAGGCCCCGGACTTCCGCCTGCAGGCGGCCAGTCACGACATCGGCGCGGCGTGGAAGAAGACCAGCGAAGCTGGGCGGGAGTACATCTCTGTGACCCTGGATGATCCTTCGTTTCCGGCAACGGTCTATGCCCGGCTAATCGAAGGCGAGAACGGCACGCACGACTTGATCTGGTCGCGCAGCAAGCCCCAGGCGGCCTGACGGCCGCCAGCGCCCCGTCCACCGCGGCGGGGCGCAGTGCTGCCTTCGCGGCACTTCAAGGAGGCGACACCATCGCCTGGGTTGCGCCGTGTCGAGTTGCTTCCTGGGCGTTGCAGCCTTCGGTTGCAAGAATGGCCGGGCGTGTCGGTGCCTTGCACCGCCGGGCTTTGCGGGCTGCGCCCCGTGCCGACTTCGCCGTCACGGCCATCCGGCTTCAATCCCTCACGCCTTCGCGCCTACGGCGCTGCGCGCTTCGCTTGCTTCCCGGGGAAAGCCCTGCGGCCTATCCCCGCCGCGCGATGCTTGGCGCCCCTGCAGTCCCCGAACCGGCGGCGCCGGATCGGCCACGCCAGCGACGTCGCACGCTATGGCGTGTCACTCTTCTTCGTCACAGTCTCCAACTGCTGGCGCACCTGCGCCAGCAGTTGATCGACCTGCTGCAGGTCGTCGCCGGCATAGGCCAGCGTCAGCAGCGTGAGCGGGTGGATCTCCATGACCTCGCACAGCTCGGCGAGCTTGTTCAGGGTCGGACTTTTGAGGTCGCGCTCCAGCGTACTCATGTAGGTGCGGCTGGACACGTCGGAGAACGCCTCCTGGCTCAATCCACGCGCTTTCCTGATGGTCTTTAGTGCCTCCGACAATGTATGTTTCGCTGCCAACCTTGGATCTCCCCAAAATCCAAGATGACAGTCGATTGCGCCCTATAGGACTACAACCTATAGTGTTCATTCATGTAAACCTACCGCTTTTGTGCTTTTACGGAAATCCGTATCTGCGGTTTTGGACGGAAGCGCAAAGCCGCTTGCGTGCCTTTCCTCAAACCCGCCGATACGGTTCTGCGCTTTCACTCTTCGGCGGTTTTGTACGAATGAGGGGGTATCTATGAACCGGCTCATCACCGAGGACGAGCGCAAGCAACTGCTGGAACACGGCCGGGTCCGGGCCGCTGGCTTGGCCAATGACCCGTTGCCCGTGGTGCGGTTGTTCACGCCAGATGCGCACGCCACCTGGCTGCTGACTTCGCTCGATCCCGTCGATGGCGACACGGCCTACGGCCTGATCGACCTGGGAATCAGCATGCCCGAGTTGGGGACGGTGAAACTTTCCGACCTGGCTTCCATCGTCGGGCCACGCCAGCAACCCGTCATGCGGGATCGGTATTTCCGGGCGGTGCGCCCGTTGTCGGAGTACCTGCGGCTGGCTAAGGAGAACGGTTCCGTCCTCGATTGAGCCGTTCGCGCCACGGTCTAGCCGGGCGCATTGAGACTATTTCGGTCTTGCTTCAGACCTGTCAGGTCTTAGTTCGCACTGTTGCACCAAACCGGTGCCATCCTGACGCAAACAGTCATGATGCCGGCCGTGCCATCGGGCACGGTGGGTATCGCAGGAGGCCGCATTTCCTCGCGCGCCACCGTCGCATTCAGACGATCCACGCAATCCATCGGATGCTTTTCGTCTTGACACGCAAGTTACTAATCTACCAGCTTATTCACGATTGGATGCTAGTTCGATGCGGTGACGTTTGCGTGTGAAACCGGTGACGGCCGTCCTGCTCTACGGGAGTTTGCGTCATGGCCGAACCGCACCACCTCGCGCACTGGTATCCGACTGCCGCCTACCTCTACGTGCTGTGCCTGGATACGCTGGCACTGGCCTGGGAGTATCTGCGCCGCCATCCCGATTACCGGCTTGACTGGCTCCACCGTGCGCGCCGCCTCGATGCTGCGCATCGCTGGGGCTTGCGTCTGCTGGAAGACCCGGCCCTGGATGCGCGTGACGCGCATCCGGCCTGGCTGCCTGGCCATGAAGCCGTGGTGCAGCTCCACCCGGATGCCGATCCGCCGCCTGACGCTGCGGCCTTCGCCTTCTGGTGCATCCCCGGTCACAAGCAGCTGCTGCATGACGGCAAGGGCCTGGCGCTGATCGCGCGCAGTTCAGGCCATTGCCTGCGCTATGCGCTGGCGCCTGGCCTGGAGGACGGCATGGCCGTGGCTTACGCCCACCGCGGTCACGGCACCACGCATGTGCCCGACACGCCTGCGCCAATGGCGCGGCCCAGGCCACCGCCTGCGGCGCTGCTGGAGCTGCACACCCTGCAGGCGCTCGATGCGACCCTGGCGGGTGCGTCCTTACGCGACGTAGCTGAAGGCTTGTTCGGCGCGGATGCCGCAGCTGGTTGGTACAGCGACGGCGGCCTGCGCTCCAAGGTGCGCCGCCTGGTGCGGCGCGGCGATGCGCTGATGCGCGGCGGCTATCGCCGCCTAGCACAACTGCCGCCGCTTGAGAAGGGTCGTTTTGAAGAGAGCGCAAAACGACCCTGAGCACGAGGGCTTCGTTTTCTGAGACTGCCTCCATCCGGTTGCGCTGTGTGGCCGGAGCCCTGCAACCGATGGAGGTTCTCACCATGCGTCCTGCTCCCTTGCGGCCTGCCGCTACTGTCTCGACCGCTGCCGCGCAACCGCAGCGTTATCTCACCAACGACGAGGCTGCCGATTACCTGCGGCTGTCGCCGCGCACGCTGGAAAAGCAGCGCGTGCTGGGTGGCGGCCCCAAGTTTCGCAAGTTCGGCCGCCGCGTCATGTACGCCGTGGCCGACCTCGATGCCTGGGCTGCGGATCGCAGCTTCGAGAGCACGTCCGATCCCGAATACGCCGAGCAGCACTCGGCGGACAGCCGTGCGCGCTGATCGCTGGAGTGCGGGTGGCCTTCGCCATGTCCAGCCCATCCGGGGCAGTCAGGCAGGAGCGCGAACAGCTCGATCTGTTCCGCGCCTTGCCGGGCAACATGGCGCCGCGCGACAGCCAGGACCTGATGGCCTTTCCGTTCTTCTCGCTGGCAAAGTCGCGGCGCACGGCGCCCATCGACTTCCAGGCCAGCGGCGTGACGATCCGCGTGGAGGGCACGCAGGAGCACGGCATCGCCACGATTTGGGACGCGGACGTGCTGATCTGGGCGGCTTCGCAGATCGTGGAAGCCCGCGACGCGGGCTTGCGCCCGTCGCGGCTGATGCAGGCCACGCCCTACGAGATCCTGCGCTTCATCGGGCGCGGTACGTCGCTGCGAGACTACCAGCGCCTCAAGGCGGCGCTGGATCGCCTGCAATCCACGACGGTGGCCACGTCGATCCGCGAGACGACTGGGCGGCGCCTGCATCGCTTCTCGTGGATCAACGAGTGGAAGGAGCTGGCCGATGCCAAGGGCACGCCCTTGGGGCTGGAGCTGATCCTGCCGGACTGGTTCTATGCGGGCGTGCTCGATGCCGCGCTGGTGCTGACCATCGATCCGGCGTATTTCCAGCTGACGGGCGGGATCGAGCGGTGGCTGTACCGTCTGGTGCGCAAGCACGGCGGGCGACAGCCGGGCGGCTGGCAATTCGACTTCCGGCACCTGCACCGCAAGTCGGGCAGCACGGCCAAGCCCTACGACTTCGCCTGCGACCTGCGCGCCCTGGTGGCGCGGCAGTCGCTACCGGGCTACGTCCTGGGCATCGAGCGGCTGGATGGCGCCGAGCTGCTGACGTTCCGGCCAGGGCGTCCCGTGCCGTCCGCGGCACGGGGATAAACGGTGCGCGCCCTGTGGACGGACTCGTGCTATCAGGCGTGCCCGGTGTCGTGCTATCAGGCGTGGGACTATCGTGCTATCAGGCGTGTCCATCGGCCGCAAAGCCAATGCTGGCGCGGGTTTCGGCCTCCCTTAACTTCCCTAACTTAAAACATCTAACTGATAGTAGAAGCGCCGCGCCACGGTGGACAACCACCACGCTGCCCGAAATCCAGCTGCAACAGCCAGGCTTTCCAACGCGGAGGGCCAGGCCATGATCGTCGCGCTGCTGAACCAAAAAGGCGGCGTGGGCAAGACCACGCTCGCCACCCACATCGCCGGCGAGCTGGCGATGCGCGGGCAGTCGGTCATCCTGCTGGATGCCGATCCACAGGGCTCCGCGCTGGACTGGACACAGCGCCGCAGCCAGCAAGGTTTGCCAAGGCTGTTCAGCGCCGTGGGCCTCGCACGCGAAACGCTGCATCAGGAAGCACCAGAACTCGCCAGGCGGGCCGATCATGTCGTCATCGACGGCCCGCCGCGCATCGCCGCCTTGGCGCGCTCCGCGCTGCTGGCGGCCGAGCGCGTGCTGATCCCGGTTCAGCCCAGCCCCTACGACCTGTGGGCTTCTGCCGAGATGGTGGCGCTGATCCGCGAGGCGCAGGTGTTCCGGCCAGCGCTGCGCGCGGCCTTCGTCATCAATCGGCGCGTCAGCACCACCGTAATCGGACGCGAGGCACGTGGCGCGCTGGCCGAGCAGCCGCTGCCTGCGCTGCGCGCGGAAATGCATCAGCGCATCGTGTTCGCCGACAGCGTGGCCGCTGGCCGGCTTGCACGCGAGACGGCGCCGGACAGCGCCGCCGCGCGCGAAATCGCTGCGCTGGTCGATGAACTGCTGCGGTGGCCGTCATGAGCAGTCCCGCCAGCAAGCGCACGGCAAAGCGCGTCGGTATCGGCGCGCGTCCGCCCGCGAATCCGCACGCTGAGGCGTGGATTCGCCAGGGCAGCGCCGATGACCTCCAGAAAGGCGACCTCTACACAGCTCGCCTGACCCTCGACATCACGCCCGCCATGCGGGCGCGCATCAAGGTATCGGCCTTCACGCTAGGCGTGACGGTGGCCGATCTGCTGCGCGCGCTGCTGGAGCGCGAATTCCCGGAGAAGTCCTCATGAACACGTCCGCCTCAACGACTTCGACTGCATCGGCACCGCCGTCCATCCCGCCTGTCGGCGTGGCCGACGGCGTGCCGCTGACGCGCGTTGCGCTCGCATACATCGACCAACGCTTCGACCTCTACCTGCGCTTCGGTGATCCTGCTCACATCATCCGGTTGGATCGCTGGCGCCGCTGCGCGGTGTTCACTCCGAATGCGGTTCTCTGCCGCATCCGTTGGCAGGCCAACGACTACGGCACGATCCGCTGGCAGCTCATGGTGATGCAGGCGTGCATGTCGATGGATGGCGCGCAGCGCATCCCCGGCGTGCAGCCAGGCGCGCGCCTGTTGCTGCACGCCGAGGGTGAGCAGTCGGTGCGTGCGGTGCTGGCACGCATCGACGCCATCGAGGCGCTGGGCATCGTGCCTGCTGGCGCTTCGCCCGCGTACTGGCGCACGCTGGGCAACCGGCTCGCGGCGCGCCTGCAGTTGCCCGAATACAGCGCCGAGCGGCACGCCGCCTGGCTGGCCGGGAGAGCGCTGTCATGACCACGATTTCTGTTTCCACTGCTGTCACGCATCCTCGCTCGCGCCTGCGCGCTCGCATCGTGCTGGCGGGCCTGTCCGTCTGCGGCCTCGCTGCGCTGGCCTGGGCGTCCTTCGTGCATCCACTGCCGCGCCTGACCTACAACCCGTCCGACAGCGTGGCGGTCGGTTGGTATCGCGTCGATCCGCTCGACCATCGCACCAGCTCGCCGCCACATCCTTTGTCCGTGGGCAGCATCGTGCTGGTGCCGCTGCCTGCCGAGGCTGCCGCGCTCGCTGCGCAGCGCGGCTACCTGCCGACGCGCATCCCGTTGCTCAAGCGCGTGGGCGCGGTGGCGCCGCAGGAGGTGTGTATCGCCGACGGCAGAGTCCTTATCGACGGCGTGCCTTCGGCCGCCGTGCTGTCTGCCGATCGCTGGGGCCGGCCGCTGCCATCCTGGCAGCAGTGCCACCGCCTTCGGCCTGGCGAGCTGTTCCTGCTCAGTGTCACCAATCCGGCGTCGTTCGACAGCCGGTATTTCGGGCCGGTCAGCGCAGCCGCCGTGATCGGCGTTGCGCGTCCGGTCTGGTTGGAGTCGCGCCCATGACGGCCGCCGATTCGCTGCGCATCGTCGTGCTATTGGGCGTGTCGTTCGGGCTGCTGTCGCGGTGTCGTCGTGCGTGCAGTGCGAGCGCATCCGCGCGGCACTTCGCGCTGCCTCCGGCGCAGCCGTCCCACGTGCAGGCGTCTTGCCTCGAACACGGCTGGCCTGCGGCCATCGCCGTGTTCGCCGGTGCGCTGGCTGCTGGTGCAGCCTTGCCACCGGGCCGCAGTTGCCGGGAGCGGATGCGAGAGGCAAATGCGGAAGGCAAGACAAAAGGGTGCGGCACCTGTCGGCCCGCAAAGCCAGTCTGCACATGGGGGTGGCGCGACACGCAGCGGCTTCGCCACCGTGCCGCGTGGGGCGCGAAGCCCGCGCCGATGCGGGCATGTCCGCGTGCTTCGCACGCCCGGACACGCCAGAACTTGCAAGGAGCACAGCCATGACCGACCGCCGCGACGACGATTTCCGCATCCGTCCCAGCGCCCCGAAGAACCGGGGCCAGAGCTTCGTCTCCAAGGTACTCAAGCAGGCGGGCAAGGCCAGCGGCGGTAAGTCCTCGGTGCGCCGTCCTGGTGGCAGTAGCAAGAGTGCCGGCTCCGGCCAGCGGCCCGGCTCACGCTTGGGACGCGGCCACACGGCGGCGCGCTTCGCGGGGGCGAAGCTCACGTCCATGTCGCGGCGTGTGACCATCAAGACGCTGCTGCTCAATCAGCACCGAGCCAGCCCGCAGTCGCTTGCCAAGCACCTGCGCTATATCGAGCGCGATGGTGTGGGCCGCGATGGCGAGTCGGGCCAAGCCTACGGGCCGCAGACCGATGCCGCCGACCTCGATGCGTTCAAGGAACGCTGCGCCGACGACCGGCATCACTTCCGCTTTATCCTTTCGCCCGAAGATGGCGCGGAGCTGGAAGACCTGCGCACCTATACCCGGCACCTCATGGGTCGCATGGAGGCCGACCTTGGCACGGGCCTCGATTGGGTGGCCGTCAATCACTGGAACACCGACAACCCGCACACGCACATCGTCGTGCGCGGGCGCGACGACACCGGCAAAGACCTCATCATCGCGGGCGACTACATCGCCGATGGGTTCCGCCATCGCGCCGCCGAACTGGCGACCGAATGGCTGGGGCCGCGCACCGAGCTGGAGATCCAGCAGACCTTGCGGCGCGAGGTGGATCAGGAGCGGTGGACGAGCCTGGATCGCACCTTGAAGCGCGAGGCCGGCGACGATGGCATGGTGCATGTCGAACGGCTCAACGAACCCCGACTGCAACGCCAGCGTCTGCTGCTGATCGGCAGGTTGCAGCGTTTGCAGCGCCTGGGCCTGGCCGACGAGGCCCAGCCCGGCACGTGGACCGTCCACAACGATGCGGAAAAGACCCTGCGCGCCCTGGGCGAGCGCGGCGACATCATCCGCACCATGCAGCGGGCCATGCGCGGCGAGCCACGCGAACTGGCGGTGTTCGAGCCTGGGGACGATGGCCGAACCATCCTCGGCCGCGTGGCCGCGAAGGGGCTGGCCGACGAACTGCACGACCGGGGCTATCTGGTCATCGACGGCGTGGACGGCAAGGCCCACTACGTTGCGCTCAACGCCCGCGACGAGCTGGCGAACTATCCGACCGGCGCCGTGGTGGAGGCAAGGAGATCGGCTGACGTGCGCGCGGCCGACAAGAACATCGCCGCGTTGGCGAGCGATGGCCTGTACCGCACCGACCACCACCTTGCCATCGCGCAGGGTCAGGCCGTGCCCGGCCGCGATCCGCAGGAAGTGGTCGCGTCCCACGTCCGCCGGCTGGAAGCCTTGCGCCGTGCCGGTATCGTGGAACGGGTGGCCGAGGGGCTATGGAAGGTGCCGGACGACTTGCCCGAGCAGGGCCGTCGCTACGATGCGCAGCGCCTGGGCGGCGTGGCGGTGGAGCTGAAATCGCACCTGCCCATCGAGCGGCAGGCCCGCGTGATCGGAGCCACCTGGCTCGACCAGCAGTTGATCGGCGGCGGCTCGGGCCTGGGCAACCTGGGCTTTGGCAGCGAGGTCAACCAGGCGATGCAGCAGCGCGCCGAATTCCTGGCCGAACAGGGGCTGGCAGAGCGGCGCGGGCAGCGCGTAATCCTCGCGCGCAATCTATTGGCGACACTACGCGATCGGGATGTGATTCGGGCTGCCAAGGATATTGCCACCGAAACCGGGCTGGAACACCGTCTGGCGGCCGATGGCCAGCGCGTGACCGGCATCTACCGGCGCAGCCTCATGCTCGCCAGTGGCCGCTTTGCCATGCTCGATGATGGTATGGGGTTCAGCTTGGTGCCATGGACGCCGGTCATCGAACAACGACTCGGCATGCTGATTTCTGGGCAGGTACATGGTGGCACCCTATCCTGGCAAATCCGACGGCAGCAGGGTTTATCCGTTACCTGACGCCAGCAGCGATTGAGCACCTACCGACCGGATGCGTCTACAGCCGTTCAGCGTCCGGCAAACTGCGGGACTCGCTTTGCGACGAACGCGTGAACCGCTTCCAGCGAATCTGTGGTTTTCGAGGCTCGATTCATTTCGGCCGCCTCCAGCCTCAATGAGGTCGCCAGATCACTCTCGAAGGCAGCGAGTTGCAGGCGCTTGGCGCCCGCATAACCTTGCGTTGGTCCGACCGAAAATTGCACCGCCATACGCCGCGCTTCGCCCAGCAGGCTCTCGCCAGGAACCACTTTCTCGACCAATCCCCAGGCCAAGGCCTCGTCCGAACTGACTACGCGATTGGTCAAGATCATGTCTCGTGCGCGTCGTCCACCCACTGCGCGTGGAAGTAGCCAGCTGATGCCGAAATCCCCCGCGTATCCGAGGCCGGTATGGGCCGCCACAAACTTCGTCCCACTTGCGGCAATCAGGTAGTCAGAGGCCAAGGCAAGCCCGAGACCGCCTCCGGCCTCCGGCTACCGCGCCTTGTACGGCGCAGACTACCGGGAACGGCAGGCTGGCGAATTGAGGAATCATGCTTTCGGCCACTCTCAGTTCGTCATCGACCAAGGTAGACAACGCATCGCCTGCGGCCACCATTTCTTCGATGTCGCCTCCGCAACTGAACATCCGGCCCTCGCCGCGCAGCAGCAAAGCTCGAATCGAGCCATCGCGTTCGACATCTGCAATGACACCAGCGAGCACGTTTACGACCGACGTGCTCAACGCATTCATTTTTTTTGGCGAGTTGAGTGTTATGGTCGCGACGGCACCATTCTTTTCGAGAATTACCGGATTTCCAGGCATGCTGACGTTCCCTGATTGATCAAAATTTCAGCGTCAGCGCGGCGCCATGCGAATGGCACCATCCACACGAATGGACTCGGCATTCATGTAGCCGCAAGTAACGAGAAACTCGACGGCCTGCGCGAATTCATCGGGGTCGCCTAAACGCTTGGGGAAGGGCACGCTGGCCGCCAGCGCCTGTTTGACGTTGTCCGGCAGACCCAGCAGCAACGGTGTACCGAAGATCCCCGGCATGATGGTGTTGATCCGGATCCCTTCGTCCATCATGTCGCGCGCGATTGGCAGGGTCATGCCCACGATGGCTGCCTTGCTGGCCGCATAGCTGGCCTGGCCGACCTGGCCGTCCTGCGCGGCGGCCGAAGCGGTGTTGACGATGACGCCGCGCTCGCCATCGGTCAGCGGCGCGAGCGTCAACATACCCGCGGCTGACTTGGCGATGCAACGGAAGGTGCCCACCAGGTTGATCTGAATGATGCGATTGAAGCGATCTGCCGCGCATGGGCGGATTTCGCCGGTTTTCTTGTCGCGGCTGACAGTCTTGACGGCATCGGCAGTACCGGCGCAGTTGACCAGAATGCGCTCCTGCCCGATGGCCGCACGGGCCTTGGCGAAGGCGGTGTCCACCTGCTCCTCAGATGTCACGTCCACATTGCAGTAAACGCCGCCGAGTTCGCTGGCCAACGCCTGGCCGACGGTTTCGTTCATGTCGAAGATGGCGACTTTGACGCCACGGCTGGCCAAACGCCGGGTCGTGGCGGCTCCCAGGCCGGAAGCGCCCCCGGTGATGATGGCCGAGATGTCGGAGTTCAGTTGCATGGTTTTTCCTCGATGGATGACAGATAGACAGGCGTTATTGGCCCGTGAAGTGGGGGGTGCGCTTGCCCAGGAATGCCGCTTGCCCTTCCAGGTTGTCGGCCGAACGCAAAGCGACGAGGAAATTACGCTTCTCATGCTCCAGGCCTTGCGCGAGCGGAGTCTCAAAGCTGGCCAGTGCCGCATCTTTCGCCAGCGCCACGGCCAGCGGCGAATTGGCTGCAATCCGGTTGGCCATCGCCAACGCCGTCGGCAGGGCCTGGCCATCAGCCGTCACTTCGGCGACCATGCCTGCATCGCAAGCCTTGCGGGCGTCGATGAAATCGCCGGTCAGCAACAGGGCCATGGCCTTGGACTTACCGATAGCGTGGATCAGGCGCTGCGTGCCCCCGGCACCCGGAATGGCGCCCAGCTTGACTTCCGGCACACCAAAATTGGCAGACTCGCCAGCGATCGCGATGTCGCAGGCCAGCGCTAATTCTGTGCCGCCGCCCAGCGCGAGCTTTTCCACCGCTGCGATGACGGGCTTGGGGAAGCGCTCCAGTTCCGACCAAAAGTGGCCGCCTGCTGCCGCACGATCGCCCAGCAGTGGCTCGGCGCGCAGCGCATCGAAGGCCGTGATGTCGGCCCCGGCGCAGAACACGCCCTCGGCGCCGGTGATGATGACCGCGCGCACGGTATCGTCGTCGCGCAGTTGCACAAGCTGCGCACGCAGGCCATCGAATACCGCGCGGTTCAAGCTGTTCTTCGCGCGCGGGCGGTTGATGGTCAAGGTGGCGATGGCGCCATCGCGGCTGACGAGCACTTCGCTGGCTTCGCTCATGGTGGCTCCGCTCATCCAAGCCGCTCGATGATGGTGGTATTGGCCGTGCCCGAAGCCTCGCAGATGGTCTGCAGGCCATAGCGGCCGCCCCGCCGCTCCAGCTCGCACAGCAGGTCGGTGAGCATGCGCGCGCCGGTGGAACCCAGCGGATGGCCGATGGCCACCGAGCCGCCGTTGACGTTGAGGCGATCGTCCGGAATGCCGAATTCCTGCTGGAACATCAGCGGCACGCCGCCAAAGGCCTCGTTGACTTCAAACAGGTCAATGTCGGCCGGGGTCAGACCCGATTCCGTCAGCGCCTTGCGGGTGGCATCGAGAACAGCGGTGAACTGGATCACCGGGTCGGCTGCCGCCACGGCGGTGCTGACGAAGCGCGCGCGCGGCTTCAGGCCATGCTGCTTGGCATAGGCGCGGCTGGCGATCAGCAGCGCGGCGGCGCCATCGCTGATCTGCGACGAGTTGGCGGCCGTGGTGGCACCGTCGGCGGCAAACACGGGCTTGAGCGTGGCCATCTTCTCGGGGTTCGGGTCGGCACGCACGCCTTCGTCGGCAGTGACGAGCGGGCTGTCTGGGTCGGCTGGGTCTTCGTTCAGTCGCACCAGTTGGTCTTGGACTCGGCCAGCCTGCAAAGCCTCGGTGGCGCGCCGATGGCTGCGCACGGCGAAAGCGTCCAGGGCCTCGCGCGTGAGGCCGAAGCGCTTGTTCATCAACTCCGACGAAGCGCCTTGCGCCAGCAGCGGGTTGTCCTGGTAGCGCGCCAGTTCGCGCGGGCTGTATTGCGAGCCCAGCGGCGCGCCGGGTTTGAATGACGGCGGCATGGGGGCCTGCGACATCGATTCCACCCCGGCGCCGATGACCAGTTGGTAAGCGCCCGCCTGGATGCCATGCACGGCAAAGCTCACCGCCTGCTGGCCGGAGCCGCATTGCCGGTCAACCGTCACCGCCGGGACGGATTCGGGCAGCCCCGCCGCCAATACGGCATGACGGCCCAGGTTGCCGTGCTGTTGGTCCCATTGCAGCACGCAGCCGACGATCACATCGTCCAGATCGGCGGGGTTGATGCCGGAGCGCTCGACCAGCTGGCGCAGCGTCTCGCCCAGCAGATCGACGGGGTGCCATTTCTGCAGGCGCCCGCCGCGCTTGCCCACGGGGGTGCGCAACGCACCGACGATGACGGGTTCATGGTCATTCATGTTCTTCTCCTGGTGCAAAAAGGTTGGCTCACTCGGCGTAGCGGCCCGCATGCTCGGCGCGGATGCGCTTCTTGTCGAGCTTGCCGACGCTGGTCTTGGGGATGGCTTCGACGAACAGGACCTGATCTGGCAACTGCCACTTGGCGAAGGCGCTGGTCAGGTGTTCCTGCAATTGCTCCTGAGTCGCCTGCTGGCCGGGCCTCAGCACCACCAGGGCCAGCGGCCGTTCCTGCCACTTCGCATGGGGAATGCCGACCACCGCGGCGTCGCGCACGGCCGGGTGGCCCATGAGCAGGTTTTCCATGTCGATGGAAGAAATCCATTCACCACCGCTCTTGATCACGTCCTTGATGCGGTCGGTGACTTTGAGGTAGCCGTTCTCGTCCACCGTGCCGACATCGCCCGAGCGCCACCATCCGCCTTCCAGGAAACGGTCTGCGGAATCAGGCATGTCGTGGTATCTGGCCGTTATCCAGGGGCCGCGCAGGCAAATCTCGCCCGCTGACTTTCCGTCGTGCGGCAAGTCCTTGTCGTCGGCATCGAGGATGCGAATATCCACCCCGGTCAGCACCAGACCCTGCTTGCGCTTGAGGTTCCACTTCTCTTCCTCGGTCAAGCGCTTCTTGAGCGTGGACTTGAGGCGGTTCATCGTCACCAGCGTCGTGGCTTCGGTGGCGCCGTAGGCGTGCACCACCTCAGCACCCGTGAGGTCGTAGAAACCGATCATCATCGACAGCGGCGGCTCCGTGGCGCCAGACAGCATGCGCATGCGGCTGAAGTCCGGCTTGACCGGCATCGTCTCGATGTACTGCAGCATGGGCTGGAAGATGGCCGGTGCGCCATTGGCGATGGTCACGCCCTCGGCGATCATGGCATCGACCAGCGGCTTGGTGTCTTCGGCAACGTAGCGGCCCGGCAGCACGATCTTGTCGGCGAGCAGCGTGGCGGCCTGCGGCAGGCCCCAGCATTGCCCGTGGAACATGGGCGTGATGAGCATGACGCAGTCGTCCAGCGTCATGCCCAGATTGGTGGCCATGGCCGTGGAGTGCAGGTAGATGCCGCGGTGCGAGTAGTACACGCCCTTGGGCTTGCCCGTGGTGCCGGTGGTGTAGCAGGCGCTGTAGGCCGAGGTTTCGTCGATCTCGGGCCAGTCGATCTTCGTGTCGGCGGCGGCCAGCAGGTCTTCGTAGTGCAGCAGCGGTTTCAGCGTGGTCTTGATCTGGTCCAGCGGCTTGTCGGTCATGACAATCCAGCCCTTGATCTGGGGCGAATTCGCTGCGACGGATTCGGCAAGGGGTAGCAATGACTCGTCTACGCAAACGTAGGACACCTTGCTGTGGTCGACCACGTAGCCCAGGTCCTCTGGGCCCAGGCGCAGATTCATCTGCAACATGACAGCACCCAGGCCGGGAATGGACCAGTACAGCTCGAAGTGGCGTCGGCTGTTCCAGTCCAGGATGCCGACCCGGTCGCCCGGCTCGACGCCGAGAGCGCGCAGTGCATTGGCGCTGCGGCAGACGCGCGCGTAGCAATCGGCATAGGTGTAGCGATCCCAGCCGCCATCGGGTGTGCGGTAGACGATCTCCTGGTCCCCGTGGGTGCGCGCAGCGTGCCGGATCAGCGTTGTGGTGTTCAGTTGGCGCTCGTTGCCCGTGGTGGACGGGCAGCCGCGGACAGGCTTGGTGGGCTGGATGGTGTCGGTCATGTGCTTGTCTCCTAGGTAGTTGTGTCGAGTGCCTGGAACCGTGGGGCCGGGGCCGCTTCGATGGCGCCGGATGGGGTGATCTGGTAAATGCCCCGTGCTGCGTTATGCGGATGCCGCACCGCCTCGGCGAGGCTGAGCACGGGCGCAAAGCAGGCGTCGCTGCCTTCGAGCAGCGCGCACCAGTGCGCCCTGGGTTGGCTGCGGATAAAGGCTGCGATCCGCTCTTTCAGCGCTGGCCACGTCGCCGCGTCGTACTGCTCGGCGGGGTTCACGTCAGCAAGGCCCAGCTTCGACAGCAGAAGCGCGTGGAACGCTGGCTCCACTGCTGCGAGGCTGATGAAGCCGCCGTCAGCGCAAGCGTATACGTCATAGAACGGCGAATCGTGAAACGGGCTCGGCTGCGCGCCGTCAATTTGCCCATTGGCGCGAATCCAATGCACCAGCGTGCCCAGCATGGCCACGATGTCAATGATCGCGGCGTCCACGACCCGGCCGTGGCCGGTGGCGCGCGCATCGACCAGCGCGCAGGCGACGCCGAAGGCCATGCCCAGCGCCCCGGCCCCATCCCCGAGTACCGAGGGCGGCACGATGGGCGCCTGCCCCCTGTGCGCCGACAGCGACAGCAGGCCTGTCAGCGCGACGTAGTTCAGGTCGTGGCCCGCGGCCTGGGCAAGTGGCCCGTCCTGGCCCCAGCCCGTCATCCGGCCATAGACCAGCCGGGGATTGAGCGCCGCGCAATCTGCGGGGCCGAAGCCCAGCCGCTCCATCACCCTTGGGCGAAAGCCTTCGATCAGAGCGTCGGCCTGGGCAATCAGTTCCAGTGCGCGCGCCTTGCCACCGGGCGACTTCAGGTCGATGACCTCGACCTTCTTGCCGCGGTGCAGCGGGTTCTCCACCGCCCCGCCCAGCCGCTGCGCCCCAGCAGCCTGCTCGGCCCGTGCCAGCGCGATCACCTCGGCGCCCATGTCGACCAGCATCCTGGCGGCCAGAGGGCCTGGACCGATGCCCTCAAACTCCACCACACGGACGCCGTGCAGAGGCAACTGCAGCGTGTGCGGCATGTTCACAGCTTCCTCGAAACCAGGTCTTTCAGGACCTCGTTGGCGCCGCCGTAGATCTTCTGCACTCGCGAAGCGGCATACATCCGCGCGATCGGATACTCGGCCATGTAGCCGTAGCCGCCGAACAATTGGAGACACTCGTCCACCACGCGGCACTGCTGTTCGGTGCACCACCACTTGGCCATGTAGGCGGCCTCGTTGTCGAGTGTGCCGTCCAGCAGTCTCTGTGTACAGTCGTTGACGAAGCTGCGCACCACATGCGCGATGGTCGCCATCTCGGCCAGCTTTTGGCGCGTTGTCTGCATGTCGAACAGAGGCGCACCGAATATCTTGCGCTGCTTCGTGTATTCGATGGTGAGCTCCAACGCCCGGTCGATGACGGCCGCCGCCGGCACTGCAATGACCATGCGCTCGTAGGGCAGCGCGCCCATCAGTTGCCCAAAGCCTTGGCCTTCAACGCTCCCCAGCAGTTGGTCGGCTGGAACGCGCACGCTGTCGAAGAAGAGCTCCGCCGTGTCCGAGGCCTGCATGCCGATCTTTTCAAGCAGGCGGCCCACACGAAAGCCTGGCAGGTTCTCGGTCTCCAGTACGAACAGCGACACCCCTTTGCTGCCCGCGCCACTGGTGCGCGCCGCGACGATCAGCAGGTTTCCGGTGAAGCCGTTGGTGATGAAGGTCTTGGCGCCGTCGATCACGTAGTAGTCGCCGTCGCGCCGGGCCCGGGTGGAGATGGCCTTCAGATCCGAGCCGCAGCCCGGCTCGGTCATCGCGATGGCGGCCAGCATCTCGCCGTTCGTCACCTTGGGCAGCCAGCGCTGCTTTTGCGCTTCGGTGCCAAAGTCCAGGATGTAATGCGAAGCGATGGTGTGCACCGCGATATTGACCGGCATCTCGGCCTTGGCCAGTTCGTCCTGCACCACCAGCTGGTAGGCGAGGCTGGCGCCGGCACCACCATAGGTCTCGGGCATCTCGGGCAGCAGAAAGCTCATCCCGCCGAACGGACGCCAGACCTCGCGCGGGATGTAGCCCTGGCGGCGCCATTCGTCGAGCCGGGGAGTGAATTCGGCGGCAACGTAGCGACGCACCTGCTCGCGAAAAGCGTCGATCTCGTGGTCCATCCAGGCGTGGCGATACAGCTGTGGCAGCATGGGCATGTCTCCTTGTATGTTGGCTTCTGACCCCGCACCGGGCGTTCCGCACAGCGCCACTGCCGAAGTGTTTTTGGGGATGCGACAATCGTAGTAATTGGCCCCTGCGAGGGCGATAGCGGATTGCCTCAATCAACTGACAAATAACTTCTTTTGGCCCGCGCGACCGGCGTTGGCTCCTTCGATCACACGCAATGCTGCAACCCGTCTTCACCGCTCCTATCTTTGCCGTGCATGGCCTGCTGGACGGCGCGCGCGGCAAGGGGCTGGCCACGCAAGAATGGCTGAAGGGCGTGCTGGGGCGCGCCGGCATCAGCGAATCGCTGCTGGAGCTCAAGGATTCGCGCGTAACCGTGGAGCAGTTCAACGCGCTATTTATCGCTGTCAAGGACAGCCTGAACGACGAGTGCCTGGGCTACCTACATGAGCGACCCATGCGCCCGGGCAGCTTCGCGCTAATGGTGCGCAGCGCGTTCACTGCCCATTCGTTGTCATGCGCCCTGCGTCGCCTGAGCGAATCCTTCGCCCTGCTGCAGGACGACGTGACGCTGGTGCCCGTGACCGAGGGCGCGCTGGGGGGCTTCGCGCTGGAGATGCGCGGCGGCCCGGGCGCACATGCCGAATTCCTTCATGCACATCTGCTGCGCGTGTTCTGGCGCTTGTTGCTGTGGCTGCACGGCGGCCGGCTGGTGCCGCAGCGATTCGACTTCAATTTTGCGCTGCCGCTCCATGCGATGAGCTACGGGCGCATCTTTTCCGGCACGCTGTGCTTCGGGCAGCCGCGCACGGCCGCCTGGTTCGACGCCGATGCCTTTAAACAGCCGGTGCGGCGCGATCGGGACGCGCTGCAGTCCTTCCTGCGCGCCACGCCGGGCAACGTGGTGGGGCCTTACCTGAACGAGCGCAGCGCCAGCGCGCGGGTCCGCATGGTGCTGCAGCGGGCCAGCCCGGAATGGCCCGACCTGGTCGTCACCGCGCAGCGCCTGCACTTGTCGGTGAGCGCGTTGCAACGGCACCTGGCCTCCGAGGGCACTTCCTTCCAGGCGCTAAAGGACCAGTTGCGGCGCGACATGGCGATCGTGCGCCTGACCAGCAGCGAAGCCTCGCTCGTCGCCATCGCCGCCGACCTGGGCTTCACCGACAGCACCGCCTTCCAGCGCGCCTTCAAGGTCTGGACCGGCAGCGCGCCGGGAGCCTACCGTGCCCGCTCGCGCAGCAGGTAGAACCCTACATAGAGGCATTCGACGGATTCCGGCTCGGCCACGAGGCTGTAGCCGGCCACCGAGAAGATCGGTGCCTTCATAGCTGCCGGGGCCCTGGCCTACCTCGAGCGAGGCTCTCGTGCGCTCAAGAGACTGTTTGCCGCCGTTGGGGCAGTTGCACCGACGGCAGCGCAGCGACAGGCTGTGCCAGGAAGCAGACGTTTTCCATCAGCCTATCGAGGTCATTCGTCATTGCCACCGTTGAGGCTGACTTCTAAGCTTCCTAAGCTAAAACTGAGCTCGCACTGCATAGGAGTGATGGCTCTGCGCCATTAGGAGCAGCACTGCCAGAATGTAAATCAAGCATCATGACCGACGCAGCCCCGGCACTCTCGTATCCGTTCTCGGATCTCCCACTCCCTGGCCAAGCCACGGAAATCAAGCCTGGTGTGCTGTGGCTGCGCATGCCGCTGCCGTTTTCCCTGGATCACATCAACCTCTGGGCATTGAGCGACGGTCCTGGTTGGGCGGTCGTGGACACGGGCATTCGCAGCGTGGACGTCAGGAACGCGTGGCTCGCCTTGCTCGCTCCGCAGGGGCCGCTAGCCGGCCGACCCATCTCCCGTGTGATAGCGACGCACATGCACCCGGATCATGTGGGCATGGCGGGATGGTTGACACGTCGCTTCGAATGCGCGCTTTGGATGACACGAGACGAGTATTTGAGCTGTCGGGTGATGCTTGCCGATACGGGGCGGGAAGCGCCAGTCGATGGCGTTCGCTTCTATCGGAGGGCCGGATGGAGCGACACCGAGGTGGATGAGTACCGCACCCGGTTCGGTGACTTCGGTAAAATGATCCATCCATTGCCTGACAGCTTTGTGCGGCTCACGGATGGCCAGATGTTGCGGATCGGGGACCAGGAATGGGAAGTCATCGTCGGCACAGGACATTCCCCCGAGCACGCGTGCTTCTACTCGCGCGAACTGGATTTGCTGATATCGGGGGATCAGGTTCTTCCCAGGATCAGTTCCAATACCTCCGTGTACGCCACCGAGCCGCATGCGAATCCTCTGCAGGGTTGGCTCGATTCCATCGACCGGTTGATGCAACGCGTACCTGGGAGCGCCCTGATTCTGCCTGCCCACAACGAACCTTTCCATGGCCTGCACCTACGGTTGGAGCAACTGCGTGCGAGCACCGTCAGAGGCACCGACCGCGTCAGGCAACAACTTGCGCAGCCTCTGAGGGTCATCGACCTGGTTCGCGCCCTGTACCGTTCGTCCATTGTTGCGGAGCAAATGCACCTCAACCTCGCGACCGGAGAGACGCTCGCCCACCTAAACTATCTCGACCAGCGTGGGGAAATCGTGTCTGCAGAAGACGAAGACGGCGCAATGCGCTATCGGCTCGCCTGATGCACTAATTTGCCCTCAAGGATATAGAAGTAACCCAATCAAGCCTGTCATTGACTGGGTTCTTTGCTGATGTGTTTCGAGAGCAATGAGTCCTTGCACCAGCGCGTCGTGTACGGCCTCCAGTTCTTTGAACACCGTGTTGGCAAACCAATCCTGGCACGGCACCTTCCACAGATGCTCGACCGGGTTCAGCTCAAGGCTGGCAGAAACTCTAGGCGCATATTCTGTGGCACATCCAAGTGACCCGCGATGTGCCAACCCGCCTGATCCATGACCATCATGATGAACTCGACGGCATGGCGTCGCGCCATCTCGGCCAGGAACACCTGCATCGTCTCAGCGTTGGCCCAGGGCAGCACCAGAGAGTCAATCACGCCATCGTGCGTGCTGACGGCGGCGAAGGCGTACAGGGTCTGGCGTTGAGGCGTGCGCCGACGATGGGGCGTGAGCCCCTGGGCACCCAACACTGCCGGGGTGTTCCCAGCAGGCAGAAGCGCCCTTCGTGCTGGAATATCAGCCGCACGCGGCGACCATATTCAGCTTGACGCCTGACCTCTTGGCGCACTTGAACAGTGCTCTCAGAAAGGGGCCGTTTGTCATTCGATCGGGGCGCTTCGTCATCGCGGCTCGCAGCACCGGCACCTAGGATTCCTTGTGTGCGCTGGACGACATGTAGCGGAGCGGCGATGACCGCCGCCCCACGATCCAGAGCCTAACTCAAAGGAGACAAACACGTGTGCCAAATCGACATGCAGAAGCTCGCCGACGACGCTCGCTTCAACCGCTTTCATGCCAAGGTGCTTCTGTGGTGCCTGTTGATTCTCATCATCGACGGCTATGACATCGCCGTGGTGGGCATCGCCCTGCCGTCCATCATGCAGCAGATGGGCGTGAACGCATCGACTGCCGGTTTCATGGCCAGTTCGGCCCTGTTCGGCATGATGTTCGGCGCCATGGTTCTGGGCACGCTGTCCGACCGGATTGGTCGGCGCTGGGCCCTCTCCATTGGCGTCATGCTGTTCAGCGTGTTCACCGCGGCCGCCGGATTCACCAAGGATCCCATCAGCTTCAGCGTGGTGCGCTTCATCGCGGGCCTGGGGATTGGCGGTGTGCTGCCGGTCATCGTGGCACAGATGGTCGAGTACTCGCCCAAGAAGATCCGCAGCCTGATGACGGCGCTGATGACTTCGGGCTACGCACTGGGCGGCATCCTGGCCGCGGTGCTCGGCAAGCAGCTGATCGGCGAGTACGGCTGGCAGGTCGTTTTCATCGCAGCGGGTGTGCCGGTCCTGCTGATTCCGTTCATCTTGAAGCTGGTGCCGGAATCAATGACCTACCTGATCTCGCGCAGCCGCAACGGCGAACTGGCCGAAGTGGCCCGTAATCTCCAGCCGGGAGTCAAGCACCCGGCGGACGCCCAGTTCGTCGTGCCCACCGCCGACCGCGTGGCGGGTGCGCCGGTCTCCCGGCTGTTCCAGGACGGGCGAGGCCCGAGCACGGTGCTGTTCTGGATCGCCTTCTTCTCGGGCCTGTTCATGGTCTATGCGCTCAGCAGCTGGCTGACCAAGCTGATGGCTATGGCTGGCTACAGCCTGGGGTCTGCCCTCAGCTTCGTGATCGCGCTGAACGTTGGCGCCATCATCGGTGCCGTGGGAGGCGGGTGGCTCGCCGACAAGTTCAACATCAAGTGGGTGCTGGTGGGGATGTATGCGCTGGGCGGCGTGCTGCTGTACCTGATGACGTTCCAGACCTCGACCGAGCTGCGTTATCTGATCATCGGCGCGGTCGGCGCCTGCACCACCGGCGCGCAATTGGTGGCCTATGCCTACTGCGGGCAGTTTTACCCGATGTCCATCCGCTCGACCGGCATCGGCATGGCCTCCGGCGTGGGGCGCCTGGGCGCGATCGCGGCGCCGCTGCTAATCGGCCAGATCGTTGCGCTTGAGCTGCCGCTGGAGCAGAACTTCCTGGTGATCGGGGCTTTCGGAATCATCGGCTCGATCGCCCTGGCGTTCATCAGGCATGGCGGCCCGGCGTCGGTGGGCCCGCAAGAGGCTGCACGCGAGTTGCGCCCGTCGCAACAGACGCCGCAAAACGCCTGATCGTAGCCATCAAGGAAATTCGCTGTGTCTGTCTACATAGCCCCCCTGCGCGAAATGCTGTTCGCCATGAAAGAGGTCGGCGGCCTGGACGCGATCTGCGCCCAGCCCGACCATGAAGAAACCACGCCCGACCTGGTCGAGGCCATCCTGCAGGAGGCGGCTAATTACGCCGCTGGCGTGCTGGATCCGCTCAACCGCCCCGGCGACGTGCAGGGCGCGCGCTGGCACGATGGTCGGGTCACGCCCGCCGACGGCTTTCGCGAAGCCTGGGCCAGCTTCTGCGAGAACGGCTGGAACGGCATGCCCGCTGCCACCGAATGGGGCGGCCAGGGCCTGCCCACGCTGGTCTCCACCGCCGTGCTGGAGATGTGGAAGTCGTCCAACCTCGCGTTCAGCCTGTGCCAGATGCTCACGCTGGGCGCGGTGGAGGCCATTGCGCACCATGGCAGCGACGCACTCCAGCGCCGCTTCCTGGCACCCATGGTCGAGGGCCGCTGGACGGGCACCATGAACCTCACCGAGCCCCAGGCCGGCTCTGACCTGGCCGCGCTGCGCAGCCGTGCCGTACACGAGGGCGACCACTACCACGTCAGCGGCAACAAGATCTTCATCACCTGGGGCGAGCACGACATGGCCGAGAACATCGTGCACCTGGTGCTGGCGCGCCTACCCGATGCGCCACCGGGGGTGAAAGGCATCTCGCTGTTCCTGTGCCCGAAGTACCTGGTCAACGACGATGGCACCCTGGGCGAACGCAACGACTTGGCCTGCACGTCGATTGAGCACAAGATGGGCATCCACGGCAGCCCCACGGCGTCGATGAGTTTTGGCGACAGCGGCGGCGCTATCGGCTACCTGGTCGGCGAGCCGCACCAGGGGCTGGCCTGCATGTTCACCATGATGAACCACGCGCGGCTGAACGTTGGCCTGGAAGGCGTGGGCATTTCCGAGCGCGCCTACCAGCGCGCACGCGCCTATGCGCTGGAGCGGGTGCAGGGCAAGCCGCTGATCAGCGGCAGCACCGCCATCGCAGGCCACCCGGACGTGCGGCGCATGCTGATGGACATGAAGGCCCGCACCGAGGCCATGCGCGCGCTGGCCTACTTCTGCGCCGGTCAGATGGACCGCGCCGCGGGCCACGCCGATGCGCAGGAGCGCGCGCAGGCGCAGGCCCTGGTCGGCCTGCTGATACCGGTGGTCAAAGGCTGGTGTACCGACAGCGCGCAGGGCATCACGTCCGACGGCGTGCAGGTGCATGGCGGCATGGGCTACGTCGAGGAAACCGGCGCCTCCCAGCACATGCGCGACGCGCGCATCACGACCATCTACGAAGGCACCACGGGCATCCAGGCCAACGACCTGATCGGCCGCAAGCTGGCACGCGAGGGCGGGCGCACGCTGAAGGCGCTGCTGGGCCGCATCGACGGCGATGCGCGCCGGTTGGTCGAATCGCCCGATGCAGTGCTGGCGCAGATCGGCCGCGCGTTGGCAGCCGCTGCCCAGGCGCTGGACGAAGCGGTCGACTGGCTGCTGGCCCACGACGGTCAACCCGCGCAGTGCGCGGCGGGCGCCGTGCCCTTCCTGCGGCTGGCGGGCACCGTGATCGGCGGCTGGCTGTCGGCGCGCATGGCCGAAGCCGCTACCGCGCAACTCGCGGCGGGCGCGGGCGATGCGGGCTTTCTCGGTACCAAGCGCGCCACAGCCAGCCATTACGCGGCGCATGTCCTGGTGCAGGCGCCGATGCTGCGCGACATCGTCACGGGCGGCGCCGCCAGCACGCTGGCCCTGGCGGACGATCAACTCTGAATGATCCTGAAAGGAAACCCTCCCATGAAAATCCTGGTTCCCGTCAAGCGGGTGGTTGACTACAACGTCAAGGTCCGCGTCAAGAGCGATGGCAGCGGCGTGGACATCGCCAATGTCAAGATGAGCATGAACCCCTTCGACGAGATTGCCGTCGAAGAGGCTGTGCGGCTCAGGGAGAAAGGCGCGGCAACGGAGATCGTCGCCGTCTCGTGCGGCGTGTCTCAATGCCAGGAGACGCTGCGCACCGCCATGGCCATCGGTGCCGACCGCGGCATCCTAGTCGAGACCAATGAAGAACTGCAGCCGCTGGCCGTGGCTAAGCTGCTTAAGGCCCTGATCGACAAGGAACAGCCCGGCCTCGTGATCCTGGGCAAGCAGGCCATCGACGACGACTGCAACCAGACCGGCCAGATGCTGGCGGCGCTGGCCGGTCTGCCGCAAGCCACCTTCGCCTCCAAGGTCGAGCTCGCCAGCGACAAGGCAGCCGTGACCCGCGAAGTGGACGGCGGCCTGGAAACCCTTAGCCTCACGCTGCCCGCGGTCATCACCGCCGACCTGCGTCTGAACGAACCGCGCTACGTCACCTTGCCCAACATCATGAAGGCCAAGAAAAAGCCGCTGGACACCATCAAGCCCGAAGACCTCGGCGTTCAAGTCGCCCCGCGCCTGAAGACCCTGAAGGTGACCGAACCCGCCAAGCGCGGCGCCGGCGTGAAGGTGGCTGACGTGGCCGCCCTGGTCGAAAAACTCAAGAACGAAGCGAAGGTGATCTAAATGTCGGTACTCGTTATTGCTGAACACGACAACGCATCCATCAAGGGCGCAACCCTGAACACCGTGACGGCTGCAGCCGCTTGCGGTGGCGACGTGCACGTGCTGGTGGCCGGCCACAATGCCGGCGCTGCCGCACAAGCCGCCGCCCAGATCGCCGGTGTCGCCAAGGTCATCCACGCCGACGCCGCAGGCTTGGCCCACGGCCTGGCCGAGAACGTGGCCGCCCAGGTGCTGGCCATCGCCGGCAACTATAGCCACATCCTGTTCCCGGCCACGGCCGGCGGCAAGAACGTGGCCCCCCGCGTGGCCGCCAAGCTCGACGTCGCCCAGATCAGCGACATCACCAAGGTGGTGAGCGCCGACACCTTCGAACGCCCCATCTACGCCGGCAATGCCATCGCCACCGTGCAAAGCAGCGACGCCACCAAAGTCATCACCGTGCGCACCACCGGCTTCGACGCCACAGCGGCGACCGGAGGCAACGCAGCAGTGGAAACGGCAACCGCAGCGGCAGACACCGGCAAGAGCAGCTACGTGGGCAGCGAAATCGCCAAGAGCGACCGGCCCGAACTGACGGCGGCCAAGATCATCGTCTCCGGCGGCCGTGCGCTGGGCAGCAAGGAAAAATTCGACGAAGTCATCACCCCGCTGGCCGACAAGCTGGGCGCGGCCATCGGCGCGAGCCGCGCGGCGGTGGATGCGGGCTACGCGCCCAATGACCTGCAGGTGGGCCAGACCGGCAAGATCGTGGCGCCGCAGCTGTACGTGGCGGCGGGCATCTCGGGGGCGATCCAGCACCTGGCGGGCATGAAGGACTCCAAGGTGATCGTGGCGATCAACAAGGACCCGGAGGCGCCGATCTTCAGCGTGGCCGACTACGGGCTGGAGGCGGACCTGTTCGCGGCTGTGCCGGAACTCGTCAAGGCCTTTTAACTTGGATGAGATACACCATGGAGCTTCGGCATTTGCGTTGCTTTATAGCGGTGGCCGAAGAACTTCACTTTGGCCGCGCAGCGGAAAAGCTGCACATCGATCAGTCCCCTTTGTCGCGCACCATCAAGGAGATAGAGGAAGAGCTCGGGGCGCAACTGTTCACGCGAACCACGCGAAGCACCCGCCTGACCTTTGCCGGAATGGCATTCCTGGAGCGGGTGCCGCGAATCTTCGAAGCTCTGAAACAGGCGTGTGACGGCGTCAAGTCCGCCGCCAGTGGGTTTCAGGGACAGTTGCGCATCGCTTTGTCCGATGGCATCACGCCCTCGCGAATGCCGACGCTGCTGGCACGGTGCCGAGAGGAAGATCCAGAGATTGACATTCGGTTATTTGAGATGCCGTTGGACCAACAGATCAAGGGTCTGCACGATGACCTGTATGACGTCGGCTTTTCGATGGCCGAAGAGGTGGGCGACGGCATTGTGGTCAGGCCTGCGTGGGAAGACGAGCTGATGGTGGCGGTCCCAGCTCGCCATCCTGTGCTGGCCCACAAGCACGTTCCGTTGGAAGAAGTGCTGCGCTATCCGCTGGCGCTATGCGATCCGGCGATATGCGAAGGCCATGCACGCCAAGTTGATCGCGTTTTGCAGCGCTACGAGCAACAGCCACTGATCGCCCAGCGCGTGGCGTCCTATGAGGTGATGATGACCTTAGTCTCCGCCGGATTGGCACTTGGTTTGGCGGGCGCCGCGCACATTGCATCCGGCCGTGGGCCAGGTGTTTTGGCCCGGCGCTTGGCGGGCAAGTCGCAGATGCTGGCCACGTATCTGCTGCACCGTGACGTGGAGCCCTCCGAAATGCTGGCTCGGTTCATCGCACGAGTGGACTCCATTGATTCGGCGGATGGCTCCAGCGCCGCCGAGGACTCCTGATCCACCTGCTGAAAGGACCCAAGCCATGCCCCGATTCCTGTCGCTGCTGATGGCCGCTGCACTGACAGCCTCCTGTGGGCCATCCCAACCGACGGAAACCGTGGACTTCCTCGTGGCCCATCCTGAGCGTCTCAAGGAAGTCCAGCGCCTGTGCAAGGAAGAGCGCGCGAAGGCCGGCGAAGAACTCTGCCGACGTGCCGCCGAGGCCGCGAATCGCCGCTTCTTTGGTGACCGGCCGGAGCAGAAGTCCCAATAAGGTAACCTTCCGTCGCGGCGCCGCGACAAAGTTCTCGCAGTTACCTCATCACGCCGCAGCGCGCTCGCGCATGCGGCATTTTTATTGTCTTCGCCACCGCAAGAAGTCTGGCTCTTTTGGCCTGAATCCCCGCCATAACGGTCTTTGACCGGCCTGCACGCTCGCCTTGATCCTCGGCACTACGGCACGTTCCTGTGCCGTAGTGGGAGGTTGACCAATGCAAGGAACGAACGTGCTGTTCGGTCAGATTGCCGTCGTCTTCGGCATCGTGATCGCTGGCGTATGGAGCGCCACGCAATGGACAGCAGCGGCCCTGGGCTACCAGCTACGCCTGGGCTCGCCGTGGTTCGACTTCTTCGGTACGCCGGTCTACCACCCCTGGGGCCTGTTCGAGTGGTGGTTCTTCTTCGACGCCTACGCGCCGCATATCTTCGACGCGGGCGGTGCCATTGCCGCAGGCAGCGGCCTGATCGCGATGGTAGTTGCCATCGGCATGTCGATCTGGCGCTCGCGCCAGTCCAAGCTGGTCACGACCTACGGCTCGGCCCGCTGGGCCAATGCGGAGGACATCCACAAGGCGGGCCTTGACCAGCCTGCGGGCGTGTTCCTCGGCCTGCATCGCCAGCAGTACCTGCGCCATGAAGGCCCGGAACACGTCCTGACATTCGCGCCCACCCGCTCGGGCAAAGGCGTGGGCCTGGTGGTTCCCACCTTGTTGAGCTGGCCTGCATCGGCCGTCATTCACGACATCAAGGGCGAGAACTGGAGCATCACCGCCGGCTGGCGCTCGCGCTTCTCGCATTGCCTGCTGTTCAACCCGACCGATGCGAAGTCGTCGGCCTACAACCCACTGCTGGAGGTGAGGCGCGGCGCGCACGAAGTGCGCGACGTGCAGAACATCGCAGACATTCTGGTCGATCCCGAAGGAGCACTGGAGCGGCGCAACCATTGGGAGAAGACCTCGCATGCGCTGCTGGTTGGGGCCATCCTGCACGTGCTCTACGCAGGCGAAGACAAGACGCTGCGCGGAGTCGCCAACTTCCTCAGCGACCCGGCCTGTCCCTTCGAGCTGACCCTGCATCGGATGATGACCACGCCGCACATCGGTGGTGGGCCGCATCTGGTGGTGGCATCGGCAGCGCGCGAAGTCCTGAACAAATCGGACAACGAGCGTTCCGGCGTGTTGAGCACCGCCATGTCATTCCTCGGCCTGTACCGCGACCCCACGGTGGCCGAAGTCACCTCGCGCTGCGACTGGCGCATTGCCGACCTGATCGCGGCCGAGCATCCGGTGTCGCTGTACCTGGTGGTGCCGCCTTCGGACATTTCGCGGACGAAACCGCTCATTCGCCTGATCCTCAACCAGATCGGGCGACGGCTGACGGAATCGCTCGACGGCAGCGACGGCATCGCGCGCCGCCACAAGCTGCTATTGATGCTCGACGAGTTCCCCGCGCTCGGACGGCTCGACTTCTTCGAGACGGCCCTGGCCTTCATGGCCGGCTACGGTATCCGCAGCTTCCTCATCGCCCAGTCGCTCAACCAGATTGACAAAGCCTACGGCCAGAACCATTCGATCCTGGACAACTGCCATGTCCGGGTGACGTTCGCCACCAACGACGAGCGCACCGCCAAGCGCATCTCCGAAACGCTGGGCACCGCGACCGAGCTGCGCGCGCAGCGCAACTACGCCGGCCACCGGCTCGCGCCATGGCTCGGGCATCTGATGGTGTCGCGCCAGGAGACGGCACGTCCGCTGCTCACGCCGGGCGAGGTAATGCAGCTTCCGCCCGACGAGGCCGTGGTGATGGTGTCCAGCGTGGCGCCCATCAAGGCCAAGAAGCTGCGCTACTACGCGGACAGCAATTTCAAGCGGCGCGTGCTTCCGCCGCCGGTGCTTGCAACCCTGTCCATGCAGGGGCGCTATGCCGATGTGCCACCGGAACGCGCCGACGACTGGAGCGGGCTGGCGATTCCCGCCATGCCGGTCGCACCGACGGCCGACGCCGCCGATGGGCTGGAGAACCTGGGTTCGGCCGACGACAGCGGCCCACGCCGCCAGCCCGAACTTTCCGAAGCCGTCACCTACGACCCCGACCTGGTTGCGCCCGCAGCCGACCTCGGGCTGCTCGATGACGACGACATGCCGCATCCCCTTCCTCGCCAGCTCGATCCGGCCCTGCAGCGCACGGCCCGGCTGGCTTCCCTCGACCCTGACGACGGAATCGACCTATGACCCAACACCGCCTCAATGTGTTCATCCAGCCGGAGCACAGCAAGCGGCTCGATGAACTGGCCGCCAAGAAGGGCGTGTCCAAGTCCAGCATCGTCGCGGCGGCCCTGGCCTCCTGGCTGTCGCCCGATGCGGCCGACCAGCGCGAGGCGGCAATTGCCAAGCGGCTGGACCGCCTGTCGCGCCACGCCGAGCGCCTGGAGCGCGACCAGAACATTGCCATCGAAACATTGGCGCTGTTCATCCGCTATTTCCTCACGGTGAGCACACCCGTGCCCGAGGCCCATCAGGATGCCGCTCGCGCCCAGGGCAAGGCCCGCTTCGAGCAGTTCGTCGAGCAGCTCGGTCGCCATTTGCTGCGCGGGCGCAGCCTGGTGCGGGATGTGGTGGAGGAACTGCACACCGATCCGACGCGACCGGAGGGCGCTGCGGCCGTCGCGGATGCCCAGGAGCGTGCCTTATGAGCGCCGTTCCTTCCTCCTTCACGGCCACCTCGCTGGATCGCCGCATCCAGATGCTGCGCACGGCCATGGGGCCGCTGATCGCTGCCGCGCTCGAAGACCCGGACGTGGTGGAAATCATGCTCAACCCCGATCGCACGCTCTGGGTGGATCGTCTGTCCACGGGCCGCGCGCCGATGGGCGTGGAACTGTCCGAGGCCGATGGCGAACGCATCATCCGCCTCGTTGCAGCTCACGTTGGCACGGAAGTTCATCGGGGCCAGCCGTTGTTGACGGCAGAGCTGCCCGAGACGGGCGAACGCTTCGAGGGCATCCTGCCGCCCGCCGCGCCGGGGCCGGCCTTCGCCTTGCGCAAGCGCGCCTTTGGCGTGATCCCACTGTCGCGCTACATCGAGGACGGAATGATGACCGCCGCGCAGGCGGGCCTGCTGGTGCGCGCCGTGCGCGAGCGCCAGAACATCCTGATCGCAGGCGGCACCAGCACGGGCAAGACCACGCTCGCCAATGCCTTGCTCGCCGAGATTGCCGCTACCGGTGACCGCGTGCTGGTGCTTGAAGACACGGTGGAGCTGCAATGCGCGGCGCGCGATCACGTACCGCTGCGCACGCGCCAGGGCGTGGTGTCGATGACCGAGCTGGTGCGCTCTTCCATGCGCCTGCGCCCGGATCGCGTGATCGTTGGCGAAGTGCGTGGTGCCGAGGCGCTGGATCTCATCAAGGTATGGGGCACGGGCCACCCCGGCGGCATCGCCACCATCCACGCCGGCTCCGCGCTGGGCGCGCTGCTGCGCCTGGAGCAACTGATTCTCGAAGTGGCGGAGAACCCGCCCCGTGCGCTGATCGCGGAAGCGGTCAACGTGGTCATCCACATCGCCGGGCGCGGACGCAAGCGCCGCATCGAGAGCATCGCCCGCGTCGTCGGCTTCGATGGCGCGGGCTACCAACTGGCGGATGCGCTGGAGGCTCCATTCCCGGAGCTGCTGTCGCAGTCCGACCTTTCTTCCCTGTCCCCTGACCAACCTGGAGAACTGCCATGACGCAGATGATCGTTCCTGCTTTCCGTATTTCTGCAAACCCGCTTGCCCTGCGCTGCCGTCCCGCGCGGCTGGATGGCTTGGCACGCCCAGCCCTGCAGGGCCTGATGCTCGCGGCGCTGATGCTGCTGCTCGCAGGCACCGCGCAGGCCGCCGGTTCCTCGATGCCTTGGGAGGGGCCGCTGCAATCCATCCTGGAGTCGATCCAGGGTCCGGTGGCCCGGATCATCGCGGTCATCATCATCATCGCCACGGGCCTGGCGCTGGCCTTCGGCGATACCTCGGGCGGTTTTCGCAAGCTGATCCAGATCGTCTTCGGTCTGTCGATCGCGTTTGCCGCGTCCTCGTTCTTCCTGTCGTTCTTCAGCTTCTCGGGCGGGGCTGTCGTATGAGCGCGGCCCACGATGGCGTGCAGGGGTTCGCTCCGGGGTTCGAAGTGCCACTGCACCGCTCGCTGACCGAGCCGATCCTGCTGGGCGGCGCGCCGCGCACGGTGGCGATTGCCAATGGCACCTTGGCCGCGGCCGTGGGCTTGGGCCTGCAACTGTGGATTCCGGGCCTGGTGCTCTGGATCGCCGGCCATGCGTTGGCGGTCTGGGGCGCGCGTGTCGATCCGCGGTTCATGCAAGTCTTCGCGCGCCATATCAAGCACCGGCCGCTGCTGGACGTGTAGGGGCAAAGGGAGATATCGCATGCTGAACCTTGCCGAATACCGCCAGCGCCCGGCCTTGCTGGCTGACTGGCTGCCTTGGGCCGGGCTGATCGCTCCGGGCGTCGTGCTGAATAAGGATGGCTCCTTCCAGCGCACGGCGCGCTTTCGGGGGCCAGACCTCGACAGTGCCACGCAGGGCGAGCTGATCTCTACGTCAGCACGGTTGAACAACGCGCTGCGCAGGCTGGGTTCGGGCTGGGCCTTGTTCATCGAAGCCGAGCGCCGGCCCGCCGCCAACTACCCGCACTCGGAGTTTCCCGAGCCGCTGTCGTGGCTGGTGGACGAGGAGCGACGGGCCGCCTTTGAGGACTTGGGCAATCACTTCGAGAGCGGCTACCACCTCACGCTGGTGTACCTGCCGCCCGAGGAGGCCCGTGCCCGTGCCGCGGGCCTGCTGTACGAGAACCGGCTGACCGAAGGCGTCGATTGGCGCGAGCGCCTGACTGCCTTCATCGCGGAGACGGAACGCATCTTTGACCTGCTCGACGGCGTGATGCCGGAGATCGCCTGGCTCGACGATAGCCAGACGCTGACCTACCTGCACGCCACCGTGTCTACACGGCGTTACCGCGTGGGCGTGCCCGAGGTGCCATTCCACCTCGATGCGCTGCTGGCCGACGCGCCGCTGATCGGTGGCTTGGCGCCGATGCTGGGCGACCAGCACCTGCGCGTGGTGTCGGTGCGCGGTTTTCCGATCTCGACTTGGCCGGGGATTCTGGACGACCTCAACCGTCTGGGCTTCGCGTATCGCTGGAGTACGCGCTTTCTCTGCCTGGACAAAGCCGAGGCGGAAAAAGAACTCGCCCGCCTGCGCCGTCAGTGGTTCGCCAAACGCAAGAACGTCATCGCGCTGCTGCGCGAGACGATCTTCCAGCAGGAAAGCCCGCTGGTCGATACCGACGCCAGCAACAAGGCCACCGATGCCGATGCCGCCTTGCAGGAGCTGGGCAGCGATCAAGTGGCCTTCGGCTACGTGACAGCGACCGTCACCGTCATGGACGCGGATGCCGCCGTGGCCAACGAGAAGCTGCGCAGGGTGGAGCGCGTCATCCAGGGGCGTGGCTTCGTCACCATCCCCGAAACGCTCAACGCCGTGGATGCGTGGCTGTCGTCCATTCCGGGCCATGCCTACGCCAACGTCCGCCAGCCCATCGTCTCCACGTTGAACCTGGCGCACCTGATGCCGGTGTCGGCGGTATGGGCCGGGCCGGAGAAGAACGCGCACCTCGACGGCCCGCCGCTGATCGTCACGCGCACTGAGGGCGCGACGCCGTTCCGGCTGGTGACGCACATCGGCGACGTGGGCCACACGCTGGTGGCTGGCCCTACGGGCATGGGCAAGTCGGTGCTGCTCGCCACCTTGGCGATGCAGTTTCGGCGCTATCGCGGCTCGCGCATCTTTGCCTTCGACATGGGGCGCTCGATGCGCGCCACCATCCTCGGGCTGGGTGGTGAGCACTACGACCTCGGGATGGATGGCGAGATCGCGTTTCAGCCTCTCGCCCGCATCGACCGCGAGGGCTACCGCACCTGGGCCGCCGAATGGATCGAAGGGCGCTTGCGGCATGAGAGCGTGGCCGTCGGCCCCGAAGAGAAGGCCGCTATCTGGTCGGCGCTCGGCAGTCTCGCCGGTGCGCCGATGGAACAGCGCACGATGACGGGCCTGTCGGTACTGCTGCAATCGAATGCGCTGCGCCAGGCGCTTGCGCCGTACGTGCTGGGCGGCGCCCACGGCAAGCTGCTGGATGCGGATTCGGATCGCCTGGGCGCTGGCTCCGTGCAGTGCTTCGAGATGGAGGAATTGATGCACAGCAAGGCCGCCGTCATGGCCGTGCTGCACTACCTCTTTGCGCGCTTCGATGAGCGCTTTGACGGTGCGCCCACGCTGCTGATCCTCGATGAAGCCTGGCTGTTCCTCGATGACCCGGTGTTTGCCGCGCGCATTCGCCAGTGGCTCAAGACGTTGCGCAAGAAGAACGTGTCGGTCATCTTCGCCACGCAGAGCCTGGCCGACATCAAGGATTCGAGCATCGCGCCCGCGATCATCGAAAGCTGCGCGAGCCGCATCTTCCTGCCGAACCCGCAGGCGACCGAGCCGCAGATTCGCACGATCTACGAAGGCTTTGGGCTGAACTTGCGCCAGATCGAGATCGTCGCCACCGCGCAGCCCAAGCGCGACTACTACTACCAATCCCGCCTCGGCAATCGCCTGTTCGACCTCGACCTGGGACCGGCGACGCTGGCCTTCGCGGGCGCATCCACGGCGCAGGACCAGCGCGACATCGACGCGGTGCTCGCTGCCGCCAGCACCTCCACACCTTCCGCTTCCACCCCGTTCGCAGCCGCATGGCTGCGCCACCGCAGCCTCGATTGGGCGGCCGATCTGCTGCGCGATTTCCCCGGCCCCGCGCCGGGTGCCGCCCCCATCCCCAGCCATTCCCAGGAGAACCTGCCATGAAACCCCATGCCCACAATCTCGCCGCGCTGACCACCGCCTGCGTGCTCGCCTTCGGCATTGCGCAGCCCGCGCATGCACTGTTCGGCGTTGGCGACATCGTGTTCGATCCGACCAATTTGGTGCAGAACACGCTCACCGCCGTTCGCACGCTGGAGCAGATCAACAACCAGATCCGCCAGCTCCAAAACGAAGCGCAGATGCTCATCAACCAGGCGCGCAACCTGGCCAGCCTGCCGTCCAGCGTGGTGGGCCAGCTGCGCGCCAACCTGGCGACCACCCAGCGGCTCATCGCCCAGGCCAAGGGCATGGCCTACGACGTGGCGAACATGGACCAGATGTTCCAGCGTCTGTACCCCGAACAGTACTCCGCCACCGTCAGCGGCAATCAGATGTACCGCGATGCGCAGGAGCGCTGGAAGAACACGCTCACTGGCCTTCAGACCACCATGCAGATGCAGGCCCAGGCTTCGCAGAACCTGAGCGATGACGAGGGCGTGCTGGCCGACCTCGTGGGCAAGAGCCAGTCCGCCGTGGGCGCTCTCCAGGCGATGCAGGCCATGAACCAGTTGCTGGCCCTGCAGGCCAAGCAGTCCATTCAGACCCAGCGCTTGCAGATCACGCAGGACCGCGCGGCCTCGCTGGAGCTGGCGCGGCAGGCCGCCGCAGTGGAGCGTGGCCGCGAGGTGAATCGGCGCTTCGTGGGCACTGGCACGCCGTACACGCCGCAGCCCGTGAACTTCTACAGCCGCTGACGGAGCCGGGCCATGAACGACGTTTCGGTCATCGACCGCTTCCTCGACGTTTTCTCGCGCTACATCGACTCGGGATTCGGCCTGGTGCAGGGCGAGGTGGCGTTCCTGACCGCAACGTTGATCGTCATCGACATGACGTTGGCCGGGCTGTTCTGGGCGATGGGGCATGCCACCGGCCAGGGCGAGGACGTGATCGCCAAGCTGATCCGCAAGGTGCTATACGTGGGTGCTTTCGCCTACATCATCGGCAACTTCAACACCCTGGCGGGCATCCTGTTCCGTTCCTTCGCCGGGCTGGGCCTGACGGCCAGCGGCTCGACCTTGAGCATGGGCAACTTCCTGCAGCCGGGACGGCTGGCCAAGGCCGGCATCGACGCGGCGGCGCCCATCCTCGACCAGATCCGGGAGATGGCGGGCTTCCCCGAGGTGTTCATCAATATCGCGCCCATCGTCGTGCTGTTCCTCGCGTGGCTGGTGGTCATCGTCAGCTTCTTCGTGCTGGCGGTGCAGCTCTTCGTCACGCTGATCGAGTTCAAGCTGACCACGCTCGCGGGCTTCGTGCTCGTGCCGTTCGCCCTCTGGAACAAGACGGCGTTCCTAGTCGAGAAGGTGTTGGGCAATGTGGTGTCGTCCGGCATCAAGGTGCTGGTGCTGGCGGTGATCGTGGGCATTGGTTCGGGGCTGTTCGCGGAGTTTCAGGTACAGCCCGCCGAGCCATCCATCGACCACTCCGTGGTCGTGATGCTGGCCTCGCTGACGCTGCTGGCCTTGGGCATTTTCGGGCCGGGCATTGCGACCGGGCTGGTGTCCGGCGGGCCGCAACTCGGCGCGGGTGCGATGGCCGGTGCGGCGCTGGGCGCGGCCGGCGCTGCCGTTGCCGTGGGCGCTGCGGCCACGGGCGTCGGCGGCGCAGTCGCCGCCGGGGCGCGCATGGCGCCCGCAGCCGCCAAGCTGGCCGGTAGCGGAGCGCGTGCCGCCACCGGAGCCGCGAGCAGCGCCCGGTCAGCGTTTCAGGCAGGTTCTGCATCCGCCGGCGGTGGCCTCAAGGGCGCTGCCGCCGGCGTGGGCAATGTCGCCAAGACCGGCGCGCAGGCGGCCGGGCAGAAGGTGGCCTATGGCGCGCGTTCGATGAAGGAGCGCATGGCGGCGGCCTTTCGACCCGACGACGCCGGATCGGCGTCTGGGGCCGGTGCCGCCCAGGCGGCAAACGAGCCAACCCCATCCACCGAACAACCCGCCTGGGCCAAGCGCCTGCACCGCAGGCAGCAACTCACCCATGCCGCTACGACCGCCGCCCACACGCTGCGCGGCGGCGATGGCGGCAGCTCCAGCCAGGGGCCAAGCCTGCGCGATTCCGAATCCTGATCTTCAAGGAGAACTCCCATGCGATTCAAACGACCGCAGGTGCGCTACGCCGACACGCCGCAGCCTGCCACCCCGTACCAATCCGCCGCGCAAGTCTGGGACGAGCGCATCGGCTCGGCCCGCGTGCAGGCTAGAAACTGGCGTTTCATGGCCTTTGGCTGCCTCACCTTGGCCGTGCTGATGGCCGGTGGTCTGGTCTGGCGCTCCGCGCAATCCATCGTCACGCCCTACGTCATCGAGGTGGATAACGCGGGCCAGGTGCGCGCGGTCGGCGAGGCCGCCACGCCGTACCGGCCCAGCGATGCGCAGATCGCCTACCACCTGGGCCGCTTCATCGGCCTGGTGCGCAGCCTGTCCATCGACCCCATCGTGGTGCGGCAGAACTGGCTCGATGCCTACGACTACACGACCGACAAGGGCGCTGTTGTGCTCAACGAGTACGCCCGCGTGAACGATCCGTTCGCGCGCATCGGCAAGGAGTCAGTGACGGTGCAGATCACCAGCGTGACCCGCGCCAGTGACACGTCTTTCAACGTGCGCTGGACGGAGACGCGCTTCGTCAATGGCGCGCTGGATCGCACCGAACGCTGGAACGCCGTGGTTTCCATCGTGCAGCAGACGCCGCGCACCGAGCAGCGCCTGCGCAAGAACCCCCTGGGCATCTACGTCAACGGCCTGTCGTGGAGCCGCGAACTGGAAGGAAACGAAGGAGCAAAACCATGAATGATCTTTTCCGTAAATCCGTCTTGCCGGTGATGCTTCTGGCTTCGACCGTGCTGTTCTCTGGCTGCGCCACGCAGGGCAAGCCGCCGCCGACCATTTCGCTTGATGAGCCGGTACAGGCCCAGCCGCTGCCAGAGCCGCCTGCGCCTGTGGAGGTGGTG
Organism: Acidovorax sp. FG60; assembly: GCF_057808995.1. Taxonomy (NCBI): domain Bacteria; kingdom Pseudomonadati; phylum Pseudomonadota; class Betaproteobacteria; order Burkholderiales; family Comamonadaceae; genus Acidovorax; species Acidovorax sp. FG60. The sequence continues at coordinate 129,599 of NZ_JBMDJC010000003.1, read as the reverse complement.
ACCGTGCCGCAGGTGCTGCCGATGCCGGCGCAGATGAAAAGTGTGCCGGATGCCAAGCCCACGCCGGAACCCGCCGATGAAACCGTGCGCGTGTCCCGCGCCAATGCCGAAGCGCGCATTGCACCGACGCGCGAGGGCTACGTCAACGCAATTCAAGTCTGGCCCTTCACGGACGGCGCGCTGTATCAGGTCTATGCGGCCGTAGGCCGCGTGACGGTAATCGCGCTCCAGCCCGGTGAGGAGCTGGTGACGGTGGCGGCGGGCGACACGGTACGCTGGATCGTCGGGGACACATCGAGCGGCAGCGGTGATGCGCTGCGCGTCAATGTGATGGTCAAGCCGATCCGCTCGGGGTTGAAGACGAATCTGGTCATCACCACCAGCCGGCGCACCTACCTGCTGGAACTGACATCGACAGAGAAGACGTGGATGGCGTCGGTGTCCTGGGAATATCCCAAGGACAAGATGCTGGCCTTGCAGCGCCAGTCGCAGGCGGCCAGCGCCGCCGCGCCGGTCGATACCGGCCTGTCGCTGGAGAAGATCCGCTTCCGCTACGCCGTGTCGGGCAGCAATCCGCCGTGGAAGCCGCTGCGCGCCTTCGATGACGGCGAGAAGGTCTATATCCAGTTCCCGCCGGGCATCGCGCAAGGCGAGTTGCCGCCCTTGTTCGTGATCGGCGCGCAGGGCGACGGGCAACTGGTGAACTACCGTTTCCGCCCGCCGTACTACATCGTGGATCGGCTGTTCGGCGCGGCCGAACTGCGCCTGGGCGGTGATGGCGGTGACGTGGTGCGGATCGAGCGCACGGATGGCGTGGCGCGGAGGAACTGACCATGAGCCAGGACGACACTCCTGACCTCGCCGCGCCGCAGGCGGGCAAGGTAGCACCCGAGGCGGTGGCGCTGCGCGCCCAGCCGCGTCCGGTCACACGCTTGAACCGGCGCACGCTGGCCATCCTCGTCGGCGGCCTGTCGGTCGCCGTGCTGGGGGCCACGATCTGGTCATTGCAGCCGCATCGGCGTGGCGCGGGCGAGCAGACCGAGCTGTACAACGTCGATCGCGTGTCGAAGTCCGAAGGGCTGGATGGCCTGCCGGCCGACTACTCGAAGCTGCCGCCGAAGGTGCCCGAGCTGGGGCCGCCGCTGCCGGGCGATCTCGGCCCGGCCATCGTGAAGTCGCAGCAGCCGGTGACGCCGACGTATGCGCCACCGGGGCACGACCCGGAGGATGCACGGCGCAAGGAGGCTGATGCGGCGGCGGGTTCGTCGGTGTTCTTCCGCTCGGGCAACCAGGGCAAGGCCGCCGCACCGGGAACAGCGCAAGCCGCTGCGGTTGCGCCTGGCAGCGCCTTGGCCGGCTTCGACCCGCTGGCCGCCGGGCCAGCCTCGACGGCGGCCCAGCCTGCCGACCCCACCGCGGTGCAGAACCGGCAAGACCAGAAAGAGGCGTTCCTGAAAGGCGGTTCTACGGAAACCCGCAACTCCGGCAATCTGCAAATGCCGGTCTCGCCGTATCAGGTCATGGCGGGAACGGTGATCGCCGGGGCGCTGGTGACGGGCATCAAGTCGGACTTGCCGGGCGACGTGATCGTCACGGTGACGGAGCCGGTCTACGACACGGCCACGGGCAAGTTTCTGCTGATCCCCCAAGGCTCGCGCATCCTGGGCAAATACAACAGCCAGGTGAGCTACGGGCAGAGCCGCGTGCAGGTGGTGTGGAACCGCGTCATCCTGCCGGACACGTCTTCGCTGAAGCTCGACAACCTCGCGGGCACCGACCCGGCCGGTTACGCCGGCCTGGAGGATGGCGTCGATTGGCACTGGGATCGCGTCTTCGCGGGTGCGGCGTTGACCACGTTGCTGGGCGTGGGTGCCGAGTTGGCCGCGCCGGAGAACCGGCAGAACGGCAACCGGATCGTGATCGCCGGACGCGACAGCGCGCAGGACAGCATCAACCAGGTCGGCCAGGAGATGATCCGGCGCAACATGAACATCCAGCCGACGCTGACCGAACGGCCGGGCCTGCCGGTGCGGATCATCGTCAATCGCGATCTGGTGTTGCGGCCGTACCAGCCACTGTTCTTCAATCGGGGTGCAATGCGATGAGCGCGACCAAGAGGCTGCGGCTCGGGCCGCTGCCCAAGACCGAGAATGTGAAGCTGACCTTCGCTTGCCCGGCCAGCCTGAAAGCCGACCTCGACCGCTACGCCGCGTTGCACGCGCAGGCATACGGCAAAGCGGTCGATGCGACGACGTTGATTCCGCACATGCTGGAGGCGTTCATGGCGGGGGATCGGGGATTCAGGAAGGGAAGCGGGAGCAAGGCCGCACCGCCGAAGTCGGGTTGACGATGCGGGCGTATCCGCCATCCACTCACCAAGAAGGCGCAGCCCACTGGCTGCGCTTTCGCTTTTGAGGAGCTTTCTGGGAGTGCAGGACTATGACGACCGATGCGACCTTGCCTGCTGCGGTGCCCTTGCGCTTACCACCGCGAAGCGCCTATGCGACACCTAGCTCGAAAAGCAGCAAGAGCACACAACGGCTGAAATCTAGCCTAACCTACTACCCCATAAGACCTTTTGCCCCGCTGCATGTCTGCATGGAAGACTTGACAGCGGACATTTTTCATGGGTCGTTCCTCGGTTTCGATGGAAATGACACGCCAGGATGGGCGCAGCGAGAATGTATAACCAATTGGTCGTTAAGTAAACCAACAAGTTATGTTGTAACCGATTGGTTTCATTTGGGCAAAAAAAAGCCCTGCCGGAGCAGGGCTTTGGTGGTGGGCCAGGCTGTTTGTGGTTCGGCTTAGCGAACGATCAGCAACGGCACCTTGCAATGGGCCAGCACCTGTGTGGTGACCGAGCCCATGACCAGGGTGGCCAAGGCTCCATGGCCGTGGGAGCCCATCACCAGCAGGTCGAACTTGCCGCTGTCAGCCACCTTGGCGATGTTCTCACCCACGGCGCCCACCTTGACGACACGCTTGGCGTCCACACCATGGCGCGCCAGGAATTTGCAAACGGGCGACAGGATTTTTTCTGCCTCTTCGGCGTGGTAGCTGTCCACCACTTCCTTGCCCAGAGCGGCGCGCGCGCGTGTCGGCAGCGGGGCCTGCACGGTGAGCGCGGTGTACTGGTGGTTGCCACCGAGCAGCTCCTCATGGGTAGCCAGGTAGGCCAGCATTTTTTTGGTGTAGGCGCTGCCATCGACAGCAAGCAGGATGTTCATGGTGTTCTCCGGAATAGGGTTGGGTCAGACTACCGTGCGCGGACTTCTGTTGTCTTGACCTGGGTCATGTTTTTCTTCTGCGCTGCGGGGCTGCAGAGCCCCGTCTCTTGATCATACGGGGATGCAGCATTGCGCCTTGAAAGCCGCCTGTTCGCCTTTGCGCGCATAGCCCAGGGGGTTGGCCACCACGCGGCACTGCCAGGGGGTGCCGTCGCCGTGAAAACCTTGCACCGTGTAGTCGCTCGGGGCGTGCAGATGGCCGTGCAGCCACAGCTGCGCGTGGGACAACAAGCTGTCCAGGGCGTTGCAGAACCCCGCAGTGCCGGGCACCAGTCCGTAGCGCGGATCGGCACTGCGCAGGCTGGGTGCAAAGTGGGTGACGGCCACCGTGGGGCCTTCAAAAGGCACCGCCAGTGCTTGCGCCAGCCACTGCTGGCAGACCAGTGCGTGGTCGCGCATGGCTTCGGCCAGAAAAGGCTCTGCGTGGCGGGTCCCGCCCGTCTTGCGCAGGTAGAAGTTCGCTGCACGAAAGGCCTTGTCGCGCAGTTTCAGCCGCCTGCCAAGGTCGTTGCTGCCTTCATGGTCTGCGAGTGCATCGAAATCGCTCCAGAGTGTGGTACCCACGAAGCGCACACCTTGAAGCTCGACGGTCTCGCGCTCCAGCCAGGTGATTCCCAGGCGGTCACAGGTGCGGCGCAGCCGCTCGTGGGCAGCGTCGAAATCCTGTGCATCGTATTCGTGGTTGCCGGGCACAAAAAGCACGGGGGTGGGCCAGCCTGCGCCCCCGGGCAATGGTGAAAACCGGGCCAGGCCAAAGTCTTCGTCGCCCAGCTGCGAGCCTTCCTGGTAGGAGCCCACGTCGCCAGCAAGCACCAGCACATCGGCGCCGCGAGCCGGTTCGGGGACGAAGTGGGGATGCGCCTCAAGGTGCAGATCGGACAAAAGCTGGATGTTCATGCTGGGCGCAGTCTACGGGTTCAGGCTGGGCGCCTCACTCCTCGGGGAAAGTCCGGCGCGCCGAGCGCGCCAGGGCGTGCAGCAGCCAGGTCATCGCGGCCTGCTGAGGCCCACGCCGGCGCCAGAGTGCGTCCACATGCACGGGCGGGACGTCCAACGGCAGGGCCCGCTGCACCAGCGCGTCGGCAATGCCGGTCACGGGAACAAAGTGGCGGGGCAGCACCGTCAACAGGTCCGAGCCCGAGACTACCCGGCCGGCAGTGAAGAACTGGTTGACCGTGATCACCACCTTGCGCTCGCGGCCCAGGGACGCCAGGGCCTCGTCGATAAAGCCGAAGGGGCGCCCTGAGAAGCTCACGAGCATGTGGCGTGCGGCGCAATAGGTGTCCAGCGTCAGGGGCGCATCGGCCAGAGGGTGGCCTTGCCGCATCACGCACACGTATTCGCCGTCGTACAGGCGGCGGCTCTCAAAGGCCACTGCGCCCCCGGATTGCGCGCGGGCGGTCAGGTCTGCCAGCACCGCAGGGAAGTAGCCCACCGCCATGTCGGCCGCCTCTTCGTCCAGCAGGCGGCGGGGGTCGCGCGTGGTCAGGGGCAATACCCGGATCGAAATACCGGGCGCCTCCCGCTCGATGATTTCGACCAAGGCCGGTACCAGGGTGGCGGCCGTGGCATCGGCCATGGCGAGCACAAAGGTGGATTCGGCCGTGGCGGGCTCAAAGTGTCCCGGCGCCAGGGATTCTTGCAGGTGGGCCAGGGCCTCGCGCACAGGGGGCCACAGGGCCAGCGCACGCGCAGTGGGCTCCACGCCCTGGCCGCTGCGCACCACCAACTCATCCCCCAGCACATCGCGCAGGCGCCGCATGGCGTTGCTCACGGCAGGCTGGGTGACGGACAGTTTGTGCGCTGCGCGTGTGAGGCTGCGCTCGGCCATGACCTCGTCGAAAACACGCAGCAGGTTCAGGTCCAAGGAGCGGAAGTTCAAGGGGGTCATGGTCAATTCATCATCAATATGAATATCAATGATTCAAAATATAAACTTGAACATGCAAAGGGTAAACCCTAATATCACCCCATCGCCCGGCAATCTCGCCACAAGCGTTAGAAAAGGGAAACCGAAATGACCAGCTTTGCACACGTTGAGTACCCCACCGAACACCCCGGCGTTGTCCGCGCCGAAAACGCCGCTGCCGCCCTCAAGAGCGTAGCCGCCAACTTTGATGGCGCCCGTGGCGCTGCCACGCTTCTGCTCGCGGCCGTGGTATCGGCCTTGCTGGTAGTGGCCAACCAGGTCATCGACACCTGGAGCGAAGGCCACCTGCTCGCGGCTTGGATGGTGCTGTGGCTGGTCGCCTTTGCGGCCCTGGCTTTGCTGACCGCCCCCGCACGCCGTGCCGGTGCTGCCCTGCGTGTGGCCGCCCTCGGCTGGGCCGAAGCCCGCCGCCGCGCTGCGGATGACGAGCGTACCTGGCAAGTGGCTGTGAAGGACCCCCGCATCATGGCCGAACTGAACCACGCCATGGGCATTGCCACCGTGGAAGACATCCGCAAGTACTACTGAGAAGATGATGCACGGTTCGCCGTGCAGTGATCGGATTTTTTGAAGCCGTGGCGAGTGTTCGCCACGGCTTTTTTCATGGCCGCGGGACAGATCGCGCTGATCCAGTATCCGCATCCACAAGCGCAAAAAAACCGCCCCTCCTTTTCAGAAGGGGCGGTTGTCAGGACTGAGAAGATCCGGGAATCAGCTTGCCAGGCGCTTTTCGAGCGCAGCCTTGGTGGCGAGCAAAGCCGGGGGCAGGTGGTAAGCCAGCTGCTCAAAGTGGGCATCGTGCAGCTTGAACTCATCGGCCCAGGCTGCCTTGTCGATGCTGGTCACGGCAGCAAACTGCTGGGCATTGAAATCCAGCCCCGTCCAGTTGATTTCGGCGTACTGCGGAGCCACGCCGAACATGGTTTCCTGGCCGGCGGCCTGGCCTTCGATGCGGTCGATCATCCACTTGAGCACGCGCATGTTGTCGCCATAACCCGGCCAGACGAACTTGCCGGCTTCGTCCTTGCGGAACCAGTTCACGCAGAACACCTTGGGCAGCGCCTTGCCGGTGGCGGCGATTTGGCCTTCCATGTTCAGCCAGTGCTGGAAGTAGTCGCTCATGTTGTAGCCGCAGAACGGCAGCATGGCGAAGGGGTCGCGGCGCACCACGCCTTGGGCGCCAAAGGCTGCAGCGGTGGTTTCAGAGCCCATGGTGGCAGCCATGTACACGCCTTCCGTCCAGGTGCGGGCTTCGGTCACCAGCGGCACGGTGGTGGAGCGGCGGCCGCCGAAGATGAAGGCATCAATCGCCACGCCATTGGCATCGTCCCACTGGGGGTCGAGCGCAGGGTTGTTGGTGGCAGCCACCGTGAAGCGCGAGTTGGGGTGGGCAGCCTTGGCGCCGGTTTCCTTGGCGATCTGGGGCGTCCAGTCCTTGCCTTGCCAGTCGATCAGGTGGTCGGGCAGCTTGCCGGTGTCCTTTTCCATGCCTTCCCACCACACGTCGCCGTCGTCCGTCAGGGCCACGTTGGTGAAGATCACGTCCTTGTCCAGGCTGCGCATGCAGTTGGGGTTGGTGTGCATGTTGGTGCCGGGGGCCACACCAAAGTAACCCGCCTCGGGGTTGATGGCGTACATCTTGCCGTCGGCATGGGGCTTGATCCAGGCGATATCGTCACCGATGGTGGTGACCTTCCAACCGGCAAAACCCGCCTCTGGCGGCACCAGCATCGAGAAGTTGGTCTTGCCGCAGGCGCTAGGGAAGGCCGCTGCCACGTGGTACTTCTTGCCTTGGGGGTTGGTCACGCCCAGGATGAGCATGTGTTCGGCCAACCAGCCTTGGTCGCGGCCCATGGTGGACGCGATGCGCAGGGCCAGGCACTTCTTGCCCAGGAGCGCGTTGCCGCCGTAGCCCGAGCCGTAGGACCAGATTTCGCGCGTTTCTGGGTAGTGGACGATGTACTTGACCTTGGGGTTGCAAGGCCAGCTCGTCGTGTCCTTCTCACCTTCGGCCAGGGGTGCGCCCACCGTGTGCATGCAAGGCACGAACTCGCCTTCCACGCCCAGCACGTCGTACACGGCCTTGCCCATGCGGGTCATCAGGCGCTGGTTCACGGCCACATAGGCGCTGTCTGTGAGTTCCACGCCGATGTGGGCGATGTGGCTGCCCAGCGGGCCCATGCTGAAGGGCACCACGTACATGGTGCGGCCCTTCATGCAGCCGTCAAACAGGGGCTGCAGCGTGGCGCGCATTTCGGCGGGAGCCATCCAGTTGTTGGTGGGGCCAGCGTCTTCCTTGGCGGCCGAGCAGATGTAGGTGCGGTCTTCCACGCGGGCCACGTCCGATGGATCGGACCAGGCCAGGAAGCTGCCAGGGCGCTTGGCGGGGTTGAGCTTCTTGAAGGTGCCGGCATCGACCAGCTGCTGGCACAGGCGGTCGTACTCTTCCTTGGAGCCATCGCACCAGTAAATGGTGTCGGGTTTGCACAGGGCGGCCATGTCGGCCACCCAGGCAAGCAGCCGGGCGTTTTTGACGTAAGCGGGGGCGTTGAGGTTCAGGCCCTGCATCGTGGGTGCGTTCATCGGGGAGCTTCCTAAGTTGAAAAAACGTTTTTTCAAAGGAAGCGGACCGGGCGGGTCACGGCGAGGCCTGGCGCAGTTGCGGTGCTGAGCGCTGCCTTTGAAAAAACGGCTTTCGTGCTCAGTCGGCGGGCGGGAGCGTGTGTCAGCCCCACGGGTGGAGGCTAGTTCCACGGATTCCGCGGGTCGGCTGGGGTGTCAATTTTATGAACCTGCCGCCCTTTTGTCTGTCAGACAGGGGTCAAAACCATGCAAAAAAAACATGAGGTTATGCATGACTTTGCCCGCTCCCTCGCATCAAACGCTGGCCGAACCGCCCTTCCACCGTTCGTAGCCGCTCCTGCGCAGCGCGCAGGCCGGGCACGTGCCACAGCCGTATCCCCAGGCATGCAGCGTGTCGCGCACGCCGTGGTAGCAGGTGTGCGAGTCGTTCACGATCAGATCGACCAGCGCTTGTCCGCCCAGGGACCGGGCCAGTTCCCAGGTCTCGGCCTTGTCCAGCCACATCAGCGGGGTGTCGAAGGTGAAACGCTGGCCCATGCCCAGGGACACGGCCACCTGAAGGGCCTTGAGCGTGTCGTCACGGCAGTCGGGGTAGCCCGAAAAATCGGTCTCGCACATGCCGCCCACCAGGGTGTGCAGGCCCCGGCGGTAGCCCACGGCAGCCGCCAGCTGGAAGAACAGCAGGTTGCGCCCCGGCACAAAGGTGTTGGGCAGGCCGGCAGCGGTCATCTGGATTTCGGTGTCGCTGGTCAGCGCCGTGTCACTGATGTGGCCCAGCACCGCCAGGTCGAGCATGTGGTCGTCCCCCAGCTTGGCCGCCCAGTGCGGGAACTGTGCACGCAACGATGACAGCACCGTCTGCCGTGCTTGCAGCTCGATGTGGTGGCGCTGGCCGTAGTCAAAGCCGATGGTTTCCACGTGGGCAAAGTTTTCCAGCGCCCAGGCCAGGCAGGTCGTGGAGTCCTGACCGCCGGAAAATAAAACGAGTGCGTGTCCGGGTCTCATGGGGTTCTCCAGTTCAGACGGGATAAGGGGGTGGTGCGGGACGAAAAAAAGCCCCGCGCTGCGGGGCTGTGGGTGACGGCCGCAGAAGCGTTCAGGCCATCGTCACGGCAATAAAGGCCAGCAGGAACATCATGATGCCACCCACCACAGGCAGCACCACGGGGACCAGGTGAACCACGTTTTCCACGGGGTCGTTCGATGGTGTTGCGGGGGCGTGCGAGGTGTTGTGGTCGGACATGGTGGGCTCCAGATGCTTAAAACTTGCGCAATTCTAGCTGCGACTGTCCCTTCAGGGCGCAAAACCCTGCTGTCGCTCAGATCAGATCGGCCTGCATGCCCGCCGTGCGCAACTGCCCCAGCACCTCATCCACATGGGTCTTGCCCCGGGTTTGCAGCACCAGTTCGATCTCCACGTTCTGCGCGGCCAGCATGGTGAAGGCGCGCTGGTGGTGCACCTCCTCGATGTTGGCACCCGCGTCGGCCACGGTGGCGGTGATACGCGCCAGCACGCCGGGCACATCGCGCGCGCTGACCTTGATGCGCGCCAGGCGCCCCGAGCGCACCATGCCGCGTTCGATGATCGCCGCCAGCAGCAGCGGGTCGATGTTGCCGCCGCACAGCACCAGCCCCACGCGCTTGCCCTTGAAGCGCTCGGGGTAGCGCACCAGCGCAGCCAGGCCCGCAGCACCAGCGCCCTCGACCAGGGTCTTTTCGATCTCCAGCAGCATCAGCACAGCCTGCTCGATGTCGCCCTCGTCCACCAGCACCAGGTCGTCCACCAGGCGCTTCACGATCTCCTGTGTGATCTTGCCTGGCGTGCCCACGGCAATGCCTTCGGCGATGGTGGATGTGCCCTGTGGATGGCTTGTTCCTTTGACGGCATTCACCATGGCCGGGAAGCGCATGGTCTGCACGCCGATGACCTCGATGCCGGGCTTGAGGGCCTTGGCCGCCGTGGCCACGCCCGAGATCAGCCCCCCGCCGCCCACGGCGATCACCAGGGTGTCCAGGTCGGGCACGGCCTGCAGCATCTCCAGGCCCAGCGTGCCCTGGCCGGCGGCCACGCCTTCGTCGTCATACGGGTGCACAAAGGTCAAGCCCTGCGCATCGGCCAGCGCGTAGGCGTGGGCGCGTGCCTCTTCCAGGGTATCGCCATGCAGCACCACCTCGGCGCCAAAACCGCGCGTGCGCTCCACTTTCACGCCGGGGGTAAAACGCGGCATCACGATCACGGCGCGCAGGCCCAGTCGCTGCGCGTGGTAGGCCACGCCCTGCGCATGGTTGCCCGCGCTCATGGCCACCACGCCGCGTGCACGCTCAGCGTCCGTCAGCAGCGTGAGCCGGTTGCAGGCGCCGCGTTCCTTGAACGAGGCGGTGAATTGCAGGTTCTCGAACTTGAGAAACACCTGCGCGCCCACGATTTGCGAAAGCGTTTTGGATTCAACGCACGGAGTGTCCAGCACGTGGCCTTGTAGGCGGGTGGCGGCATCACGGATGTCTTGAAGGGTCAGCATGGGCCGATTGTGGCGCAGCGGCGTTCGCAGGGGCCCGACGATGTGTGATTTGGCACCAAATAGGCCGCTAGCGCTTATCTGGAAAGCGCTGGGCGCTATCATTTTTGAATTCGCTTGGGGCGGCTCACAAAACTCAGCGCAGCGGCCCTGACCAGGCCTTCCGTCGCAGGCAGCATCGGCGGTTCGACAAGACGGAACAACGACGCCAGGGGAGTTTGTGAATCGCTCTTATTTGATGCCCAGCCTGCGCGCCAGCTTGTGCAGGTTGCTCGCGTCCACCTCCAGCGCACGCGCGGCCTGGGCCCAGTTGCCCTGGTGGCGGGCCAGGGCCTGCGTGATGGCGAGCCGCTGGCAGGCATCCACGGCGTCGCGCAGCGGGCCTTCGGCGGTGGTGGGGGTGGGCTGCGTGGTGGCCACAGCGGGGGCACCGGCATCCAGGGGGGCGGGGGCCACGCTGGCGGCGTCGGCGTCCAGGTCGAGCAGCGCGGGCTCCAGCGTCACGATGTCGGCGCGACTCACGCCCCGACTCAGGGCCTTGAGGGCGGCGCGGCTGACCACATGCTCCAGCTCGCGGATGTTGCCGGGCCAGGGGTAGCGGCGCAGTGCGTCCTGTGCGCTGGCAGACAGCCGCAGGCTGCGCAGGCCCAGGCGGGCACGGTTCAGTTCCAGAAAGCGGCCTGCCAGCAGCAGCACATCGTTGCCCCGTTCGCGCAGCGGCGGGATGGGCACGGGGTACACCGACAGCCGGTGGTACAGGTCGGCGCGGAACGCGCCGTCGCGCACCTGCTCGCGCAGGTTGCGGTTGGTGGCGGCGATCACGCGCACGTCCACGCGGCGCGGGCGGTCGGCGCCCAGGCGCTGGATCTCGCCGTTCTGCAGCGTGCGCAGCAGCTTGGCCTGCACGGCCAGTGGCAGCTCGCCCACCTCGTCGAGGAACAGCGTGCCGCCCTCGGCCGCCTCGAAGCGCCCTGGCCGGTCGGCCACCGCGCCCGAGAACGCGCCGCGCACATGGCCAAACAGCTCGCTCTCGGCCAGCGACTCCGGCAGCGCCGCGCAGTTCACGTGCACCAGCGGGCGGGTAGCGCGCGTGGACTGGCGGTGCAGCAGGCGCGCGAACAGCTCCTTGCCCACACCGGTCTCACCCAGCAACAACACGGGCAGGTCCGAGCCCGCCACCACCGTGAGCTCGTGCAGCAGGCGCAGCAGGGGCTCGCTCTGGCCGACGATCTCCATGTCGCCATCGCCCGCGCGGGTGGTGCGCTCGTCGTCGGCGCTGCGGGTGTGTGGGGCGCTGCGCAGCGCCTGCACCTCGCGCTCCAGCCGCGAGATGCGCACGGCCGCCTCCACCAGCACCTTGCAGTCGGCCAGCGCGGCGCGTGCGGCGTCGCCGAAGGTGCCGGTTTGCAGCGCGTCGAGCGTCAGCACGCCCCAGGGCTGGCCGTCCACCAACAGGCTCACGCCCATGCAGTCGTGCACGGGCAGGGGCTCGCCCACCAGGGTGTCGAGCAGGCCGTCGTAGGGGTCGGGCAGGGTGCTGTCGTGGTCGAAGCAGGTCACCTCGCGCCGCGCCAGGATGGCCGCGAGCCGGGGGTGCTGGCTGACCACAAAGCGCCGGCCCAGCGCCTCGCGCACCAGACCCTCCACGGCCACGGGGCGAAGGTGGTCTTCTTCCAGCTGCAGCAGGGCCACGGCGCCGCAGTGAAAGCGGGTGCGCAGGTGGTCGGCCAGCCGCTGCAGGCGCACAGCCTGGGGCAGGTCGGTGGCCAGGTCGGCCAGCAGGGGGCTATGGTCCATGGTGATATTTACCTTCAATGGGTGAATTAAACCCCATTTGAGAAGGGTCAAAAAAACCATGACCGGTGTAAGTGGTTGATTTGATAGGCCTGCAGCCCTGGCCCGGCGCTTGCGATGTGGGCAGTGACACCGATTCACTCGTTCCAAAAAGCCATGACCACAAGACCCCGACCCCACGCCGCCAGCGCACGCTGGCGCCGCCCCTTCGTTGTTGTTCTGTTGAAGCAGGAGGCCCGCCATGGGTAACTACCGCAAGCTCTGGTTCACGCTGATCGGCGTGCTCATCGTCACCTTCAGCCTGCTGGGCTACTACGGTGCCGAGGTCTACCGCACCGCGCCGCCCATCCCCGCGAAGATCGCCACGGCAGGGGGTGAAGTGCTTTTCACCCACGACAGCATCCTCGACGGACAGACCGCCTGGCAGTCGGTGGGCGGCATGCAGCTGGGTTCCATCTGGGGCCACGGCGCGTACCAGGCACCTGACTGGACGGCCGACTGGCTGCACCGCGAGCTGCTCAACTGGCTTGACATCGCCGCCGAGCGTGCGCACGGCAAGCCCTTTGCCGAGCTCGACGCCGCCGCCCAGGCTGTGCTGCGCGACCGCATGAAGACCGAGTACCGCACCAACACCTACAACCCCGAGACGGGCGTGGCCACGGTGTCCTCGGTGCGTGCTGACGCGATCGCGATGACCGCGCTGTACTACGACCAGCTTTTCAGCGACGTGCCCGCGCTGCACAAGACCCGCGAGCACTTCGCCATGAAGGAGAACACCCTGCCCAGCGCCGAGCGGCGCGCGCAGATGACGGGTTTCTTCTTCTGGACGGCCTGGGCCGCCGCCACCGAGCGCCCCGGCACCACGGCGACGTACACCAACAACTGGCCCCACGAGCCGTTGATCGGCAACAAGCCCACGGCCGAGAACATGGTCTGGTCGGTGATGAGCGTGGTCGTGATGATGGCGGGCGTGGGCTTCCTCGTGTGGGGCTGGTCCTTCCTGCGCAAGCACGACGAGGTGGAACCCACGCCACCCCAGCACGACCCGCTCTCGCGCGTGCCGCTCACGCCCTCCCAGCGCGGGCTGGGCAAATACCTGTTCCTCATCGTGGCGCTGTTCAGCTTCCAGGTGCTGCTAGGCGGCTTCACGGCCCACTACACGGTGGAAGGCCAGCAGTTCTACGGCATCAACGTGTCACAGTGGTTCCCGTATTCGCTGGTGCGCACCTGGCACATCCAGAGCGCGCTGTTCTGGATCGCCACGGGCTTCCTGGCAGCCGGCCTGTTCCTCGCGCCGCTCATCAACGGCGGCAAGGACCCGGCCTGGCAGAAGCTCGGTGTGGACATCCTGTTCTGGGCGCTGGTCGTGGTGGTGGTGGGCTCGTTCGTCGGCAACTACCTGGCCATCGCGCAGATCATGCCACCCGAGTGGAACTTCTGGCTGGGCCACCAGGGCTATGAATACGTGGACCTGGGCCGCCTGTGGCAGATCGGCAAGTTCACCGGCATCGCCTTCTGGCTGGTGCTCATGCTGCGCGGCATCGTGCCGGCGCTGCGCACCCCCGGCAGCGACAAGAACCTGCTGGCGCTGCTGACAGCGTCGGTGGTGGCCATCGGCCTGTTCTACGGTGCGGGCTTCTTCTACGGCGAGCGTACCCACCTATCGGTGATGGAGTACTGGCGCTGGTGGGTGGTGCACCTGTGGGTCGAGGGCTTCTTTGAAGTGTTCGCCACCACGGCGCTGGCCTTCATCTTCTCGACGCTCGGCCTCGTGTCGCCACGCATGGCCACGGCCGCCAGCCTGGCCTCGGCCTCGCTCTTCATGCTGGGCGGCGTGCCCGGCACTTTCCACCACCTGTACTTCAGCGGCACCACCACGCCGGTGATGGCCGTGGGCGCATCGTTCAGCGCGCTGGAAGTGGTGCCCCTGGTGGTGCTGGGCCATGAGGCCTGGGAACACTGGCGCCTGCAGCACCGCGCGAAGTGGATGGCCAACCTCAAGTGGCCCCTCATGTGCTTCGTGGCCGTGGCCTTCTGGAACATGCTGGGCGCGGGCGTCTTCGGCTTCATGATCAACCCGCCGATTGCGCTGTATTACCTGCAGGGACTCAACACCACGCCGGTGCATGCCCACGCTGCGCTGTTCGGTGTGTATGGCTTCCTGGCGCTGGGCTTCACGCTGCTGGTGCTGCGCTACATCCGCCCGCAGCTGGTGTTCAGCGAGCGGCTCATGAAGACGGGCTTCTGGTGGCTCAACGCGGGCCTGGTGCTGATGATTGCCACCAGCCTGCTGCCCATCGGACTGTTCCAGTTCCACGCCAGCGTGAGCGAAGGCCTGTGGTACGCACGGGGCGAAGCCTTCATGCAGCAGCCCTTCATGCAGACCCTGCGCTGGGTGCGCACCGTTGGCGACGTGGTCTTCATCGTCGGCGCGCTGGCCATGGCCTGGCAGGTGGTGAGCGGGCTGTTCGGCTCGCGCGCCCCGGCGCAAGCGGGCCCCTACCTAGCACAGGCCCGTCGCTGAAATGGACTGTGCGCGGCGGCTGCCACAAGCGGCCACCGCGCTCACACACCGTTTGCCCACAAGGAGTGAGCATGAACCTCGAAAAATTCAAGCACCAGCACACCGACATCCTGCGCAGCATCGCCACCTTGCGCGCCCTGGCCCAGGCGGGCGTGGAAGGCAATGCCCGCGCCATCGCGCAGGGCATCGTGGCCATGAGCGGCACCATCAAGCTGCACCTGGCCGTGGAAGACCAGGTGCTGTACCCCGCGCTGCAGCGCGGTGGCAACCCCGAACTGGCGCGCCTGGGCCGCCAGTACCAGAGCGAGATGGCCTCGATTGCCAGCGCCTACGACGCCTTCGCGCGCCGCTGGAACACGGCCGAGAACGTGCGCCGCGATGCGCAGGGCTTTCGGGACGAGGCCAATGTGGTGCTGCGCCGGGTGTTCGAGCGCATGCAGCGCGAAGACCACGACTTTTATCCCCGCATCGAGGAGGAAGAAACCGCCGCCTGCCATTGAGCAGCACCCTCCTGCACCCCACTGCATGCCTGCGCATGCACCTCTGATCCATCGGTAGGGCCTGACGGCACCTTCCTTTCCGCCGGCCTCTGTGCCGGCATTTTTTTACCCCTGCTTACCGCCTCGATTGTGTTGAATCAAACTACCTATAGTGTTTGGTGGGTATCGTGGACACCATAGGTAGTGTTTTTAACCCGTTCCACAGATTGGTCGAACCCATGGCGTCCACCCTTGCCACCTTGCCACGCGAAGTCGTTTTGCGCAGCGGCCAGCGCGTTCCGTTTGATGCCGAACGCATCCGCGCCGCGCTGGCCAGCGCCGGGCAGGCCTCGGGTGAATACGGCGCCGACGAAGCGGCATTGCTCACCGCCCAGGTCACCAAGGTGCTCATCCACCGCTTCCAGGGCGAGGCCCCCACCATCGAGCAGATCCAGGACGTGGCCGAGCAGACGCTGATCGCCGCCAACCACCTGGCCACCGCACGCGCCTACATCGTCTACCGCGAGCAGCACGCCACGCTGCGCGCCGACAAGCAGACGCTGGTCGATGTGGAAAGCTCCATCAACGAATACCTCACGCGCGCCGACTGGCGCGTGAACGCCAACGCCAACCAGGGCTATTCGCTGGGCGGGCTGATCCTGAACGTGGCGGGCAAGGTCACGGCCAACTACTGGCTGTCGCACGTCTACACGCCCGAGATCGGCGAGGCGCACCGCAATGGCGATATCCACATCCACGACCTCGACATGCTCAGCGGCTACTGCGCGGGCTGGTCGCTGCGCACGCTGCTGCACGAGGGGCTCAACGGGGTGCCGGGCAAGGTGGAGGCGGGGCCGCCCAAACACATGAGTTCCGCCGTGGGGCAGATCGTGAACTTCCTGGGCACGCTGCAGAACGAGTGGGCGGGCGCGCAGGCGTTCTCGTCGTTCGACACCTACATGGCACCCTTCGTGCGCAAGGACGGCATGGACTACGCGCAGGTGCGCCAGTGCATCCAGGAGCTGGTTTACAACCTCAACGTGCCCTCGCGCTGGGGCACGCAAACGCCGTTCACCAACCTCACCTTCGACTGGACCTGTCCCGAGGACCTGCGCGAGCAGGTGCCCGTGATCGCGGGCCAGGAGATGCCCTTCGCGTATGGTGACCTGCAGGCCGAGATGGACCTCATCAACCGCGCCTACATCGACGTGATGACCACGGGCGATGCCAAGGGCCGCGTGTTCACCTTTCCCATCCCCACCTACAACATCACCAAGGACTTCCCCTGGGAGAGCGAGAACGCGCAGCTGCTGTTCGATATGACAGCCAAGTACGGTCTGCCGTACTTCCAGAACTTCATCAACTCCGAGCTGGAGCCCAACATGGTGCGCTCCATGTGCTGCCGCCTGCAGCTCGATCTGCGCGAGCTCTTGAAGCGCGGCAACGGCCTGTTCGGCAGCGCCGAGCAGACGGGCAGCCTGGGCGTGGTCACCATCAACTGCGCGCGGCTGGGGTACTTGCATGCGGGCGATGAGGCGGGGCTGCTCGCCGCACTCGACCGCTTGATGGAACTGGGCAAACAAAGCCTGGAGACCAAGCGCAAGCTCATCCAGCGCCTCATGGACCAGGGCTTGTTCCCCTACACCAAGCGCTACCTGGGCACCTTGCGCAACCACTTTTCCACGCTGGGTGTGAATGGCATCAACGAGATGGTGCGCAACTTCACGGCGGACCAGCACGACATCACCAGCGAGTGGGGCCACGCGTTTGCCGTGCGCCTGCTCGACCACGTGCGCGAGCGCATGACCGCCTTCCAGGAAGAAACCGGCCATCTCTACAACCTGGAGGCCACACCCGCCGAAGGCACCACCTACCGCTTCGCCAAGGAAGACAAGAAGCGCTGGCCCGCCATCCTGCAGGCGGGCACATCCGAGCAGCCTTACTACACCAACTCGTCGCAGCTGCCCGTGAGCTTCACCGACGACCCGTTCGAGGCGCTGATGCGGCAGGAGGCACTGCAGGGCAAATACACCGGCGGCACCGTGCTGCACCTGTACATGGGCGAGCGCGTTTCCAGCGGCGCGGCCTGCCGCGAGCTGGTGCGGCGCGCGCTGACGAACTTCCGCCTGCCCTACATCACCGTCACGCCCACGTTCTCCATTTGCCCCACGCACGGCTACCTGGCGGGCGAACACCCGTTCTGCCCGCGCTGCGACGAAGAGCGGCTGGACGCCAAGCGGCGGCGTCTGGTCGCCTAGATTTCGAGCGAAAAGTGGCCCTGGCGCTGGATGGTCAAGCGCAAGCAGCTATCAAAACAGAAGCAAACCAATTCAACCACCTCCGAAAGGAATCCGACATGAGCCATTTCTCCACCACCGAACACACCGCCATCTCCAGCGCCGCCGCCGTGCAGCTCACCGACGACGAGCGCCAGCCCTGCGAGGTCTGGACCCGCGTGATGGGCTATCACCGCCCTGTGGCCAGCTTCAATACCGGCAAGCAGGGCGAACATGCCGAGCGCCGCTTCTTCGCCGAGCAGGGCCGTGGCTGCAGCAGCAACGCCTGCTGAGGCACGGGCACCCGCGTCCGCGCTGCGGCTGGGCGGCATGACACCGCTCACCACCATCGACTTCCCCGGCCGCCTCGCGGCCGTTTTGTATTGCCAGGGCTGCCCCTGGCGCTGCGGCTATTGCCACAACCCCGAACTGCTGGACGCCACTGCTGCGGGGGCGCTGCCCTGGGCGCAGGCGCTGGCCTTTTTGGAAAGCCGACGTGGCCTGCTGGACGGCGTGGTTTTCTCGGGCGGCGAGCCCACGCTGCAGGCGGGCATGGGCGCGGCGCTGAACGCAGTGCGCAGCCTGGGCCTGCAGACCGCCCTGCACACCGGCGGCATGTACCCCGAGCGGCTGGCGGCACTGCTGCCGCAACTCGATTGGGTGGGTCTGGACATCAAGGCCCTGCCGCAGCGCTACAACGCCATCACCGCCACACCCGGCAGCGGCGCGCGCGCCTGGGCCGGGCTGGAGGTGCTGCTGGCCTATGGCACCGACCACGAATGCCGCACCACCTGGCACGCGGGCCTGTTTGGTGTGGATGAGTTGCTGGACCTGGCCCAGGCCCTGGCCGCGCGCGGCGTGCGCCGCTGGGCGCTGCAGGAATGCCGCGCACCTGGCGCACCGGCCTGGGCGCTGACCACGGCGCACCAGCAGCAACTGGCCGCGTGGTTCCCCTCCTTCACGCTGCGCCGGGCCTGAGCGGGCGGGGCTCCGGGTTTGGTCGGTGCTTCGCGCAGATTTGTTGCGCTTCTAGGTCGAAAACAGAACGAATCTGCGAACTCGCGCTAGGAGTCGCTGGGTTTGATGCGCATCAGAGCCGCCTTGGTCACGCCGCGTGGATCATCCGCCACTGCCGCACAACGGCACCACCTGCAAGGAACACGCCCATGACCCCCCTCGGCCTTCAACTGCTGCACGCGCTCAAGCACCACGGCGCGCGCGAGATCTTCGGCATCCCCGGTGACTTCATCCTCCCCCTGTTCAAGCAGATCGAGGAGAGCGGCATCCTGCCGCTGGTCACGCTCAGCCACGAGCCCTCGCTGGGCTTTGCCGCCGATGCCGCCGCGCGCATGCACTGCGGCCTGGGCGTGGTGGCTGTCACCTACGGCGCGGGCGCGCTCAACGTGGTCAACGCGGTGGCGGGGGCGTATGCCGAGCGCTCGCCGCTGGTGGTGCTGGCCGGCTGCCCCGGCGAGGTCGAGGCGCACTCGGGCCTGGTGCTGCACCACCAGGTGCGCCATGTCGATTCGCAATGGCGCATCTTCCGCGAGATCACCTGCGACCAGGTGCGCCTGTCCGACCCGGCCACCGCGCCCGCCGAGCTGGCCCGCGTCCTGCGCAGCTGCCGCGAATACTCGCAGCCCGTGCTCATCGAGGTGCCGCGCGACATGACGCTGCTCCCCATGGCCGAGGTGCCCCTGCTGCCGCCCAGCCCCTTCAATGAAGCCGCCGTGGCCGAGTGCGCGGACGAATGGATGGCCCGCATCCAGGCAGCCCAGCGCCCCGTGCTGGTGGTGGACGTGGAGGTGCGCCGCTTTGGCCTGGAAGCCCGCGTGGCCGAGCTGGCGCGGCGCCTGCAGCTGCCGGTGCTCACCACCTTCATGGGCCGGGGCCTGCTGGCGGAGGAGGGCGTGCACTCCGGCGTACAGCTGCACGGCACCTACCTGGGCGTGGCGGGCGCGCCCGAGACCAGCGCGCTGCTCGACGACTCCGACCTGCCCGTGATGCTGGGCGCCATCCTGTCGGACAGCAACTTTGGCGTGAGCGCCCAGCGCATGGACTTCCGCCGCGCGCTCATCGCCGCGCACCGCGAGGCGCGCGTGGGCCACCACCTGTACCCGAACATCCCGCTGGCCGCGCTGGTGGAAGCGCTGCTGGCCCGCGCCCCGGCCGCAGGCGCCAAGCCGCCGCGCGCCCTGCCGCCCCCGCCCACTTGCCCCGAAGGCCTGGTGGCCGACGATGCGCCCGTGTGTGCGGCCGACCTCTCCCGCGCGCTCAACGACCGCATCCGCGCGCACGGCCCCATGAACATCGTCGCGGACATTGGCGACTGCCTGTTTGCTGCGATGGAGCTGCTGCCCACCCCGCTGGTGGCGCCGGGCTACTACGCGTCCATGGGCTTCGGCGTGCCGGCCGGCATCGGTGCGCAGGTGGCCACGGGCCAGCGCAGCCTGATCCTGGTGGGCGACGGCGCCTTTCAAATGACGGGCTGGGAGCTGGGCAACTGCCCGCGCCTGGGGCTGGACCCCATCGCCATCGTGCTCAACAACCAGACCTGGGAAATGATCCGCGCCTTCCAGACCGAATCGCGCTGCGCCGCCCTGGGCGACTGGCACCTGGCCCAGGCCGCCGATGCGCTGGGCGGGCGCGGCCACCGGGTGCACACGCGGGCGCAGTTCAAGGCGGCGCTCGATGCCGCGTTTGCCGAGCGCGGTCGCTTTCAGCTCATCGAGTTGATGGTGCCGCCAGGCGACAGCACGCCCACGCTGCGGCGGTTTTCGCAAGGCATCCGGGCGTTGCGGGCGCGTGCAGCGTCGGGCGCGTGAGCGCGAAGGATCTGTTCACGTAGGCCCGCACGCATCGCATCGCATCGCGGGGCAGCAAAGCGCGGCAGCGGGGCTACCCCGCGCGCACCACGCGCAGGACGTCCGCCCCGTACGCCTCCAGCTTTTTCGCCCCCATCCCGCTGATGCCCTGCAGGTCGTCGAGCGTGCCGGGGTTGCGCTCGGCAATCGCGGCCAAAGTGGCATCGTGAAAGATCACATACGCAGGCAGGTTGTGCTCGCGTGCCACCTCGGCGCGCCAGGCCTTGAGGTTGATGAAACGCACCTGCGCATCGGGGCCAAGATTGGCGGCCGCGGCGGGCGGCGCGCTGCCCGTGCCCTTGCGGGTGCGCGTGCGTTTGGCCGGTGCGGACGACACCGACTCGCGCAGCTGCACCGGCACCTCGCCCTTGAGCACCGCGCGCGAACCCTCGGTGAGGCACAGCGTGTCAAAGCTGTGGCCGCTGTCCAGCATCACCTTCTGCAGGCCTAACGCGCCGGTGGCGATCAGCTGGCGCAGCACGCCGCGTAGCTGGGGCTCGGTCAGGTCCGCGCCGATGCCGAAGGTGGAGATTTTTTCGTGCCCGAACTGCGCGACCTTCTCGGTCTTCTTGCCGCGCAGGATGTCCATGATGTGCCCCGTGCCAAAGCTGATGCCGCTGGCCTGGTTCACGCGGTAGATGGTGGAGAGCAGCTTGCGTGCCGCATCCGTGGCGTCCCACACCGCCGGTGGGTTCAGGCAGTTGTCGCAGTTGCCGCAGGGCGTGGACTGCTCCCCAAAGTACGCCAGCAGCCGCACGCGGCGGCAGTCGGTGGCCTCGGCCAGCGCCAGCAGCGCATCCAGCTTGCCGCGCAGCGCCTGCTTGAACTCCTCGCCCGCCGGGCTTTCGTCGATCATGCGGCGCTGGTTGACCACGTCGTTCAGGCCGTAGGCCATCCAGGCATCGGCGTTCAGTCCGTCGCGGCCCGCGCGGCCCGTTTCCTGGTAGTAGCCTTCGATGTTCTTGGGCATGTCCACATGGGCCACAAAACGCACATCAGGCTTGTCGATGCCCATGCCGAATGCGATGGTGGCCACCATCACGATGCCTTCCTCGCGCAGGAAGCGATCCTGGTTCTTCTGACGCACTTTCGTGTCCAGACCCGCGTGGTAGGGCAGGGCAGTGATGCCCGCGTCGCTCAGCGTGGTGGCCAGCTCTTCCACGCGCTTGCGCGACTGGCAATACACCACGCCCGCCTCGCCCGCATGCTCGCGCTCGATGAAGCGCAGCAGCTGCGTGGTGACGTCCTTCTTCTCTTCGATGCGGTAGCGGATGTTGGGCCGGTCAAAGCTGCTGATGAACAGCCGTGCATCCTGCAGCTGCAGCCGCTCGACGATGTCCTCGCGCGTGAGCGCATCGGCCGTGGCGGTGAGCGCAATGCGCGGTACTTGCGGGTAACGCTCGTGCAGCAGCGTGAGCGCGCGGTATTCGGGGCGGAAATCGTGGCCCCACTGGCTGACGCAGTGTGCTTCGTCGATGGCGAACAGGCTCAGGTGGCCGCCGCTGTACAGGCTGTCGAGCAGGCCCAGGAAACGGGGCGTGTTCAGCCGCTCGGGCGCGGCATACAGCAGCGTGAGGTCGCCGGTCTGCAGGCGCAGCTCCACGTCCTGGGTCTCGTCGTAGCTCAGCGTCGAGTTCAGGAACGCCGCATCCACCCCCGCCTCGTGCAGCGCGCCCACCTGGTCGTGCATCAGCGCGATCAGCGGCGAAATCACGATGGTCACCCCGCGCCCCTGCTGCTGGCGCACGATGGCCGGCACCTGGTAGCACAGCGACTTGCCTCCGCCCGTGGGCATCAGCACCAGCGCGTCGCCGCCGCCAATCACATGCTCGACGATGGCTTGCTGCGGGCCGCGGAACTGTTCGTAGCCGAAGACATCCTGCAAGACAGACTGGGCAGGGGACAACACGGAAAACGGGCGAGACACCAAGCGAATACTCTGAAAATGAGAGCGCCCTACGCTGAACCCACCTGCGCTGGACGCCAATAAAGCCAAAAATTTGTGTGCGGGCCCGTGCTACGAACCGTGCGATGCAAGGCCCGTATTGTGCGCTGCGGGCCTGCGCCGCTGGTTGGGGGTCAGCGCAGCACGCGGACAGCGCTTTCGATCACCTCAGGCGGGATGGCGGCAAAGCCCAGCCGCCATCCCGCGATGGGAGGCGCTGCATGGTAGAGCTCGCCGAGGCTGGGGGTTGCAATGCCACGCGCCAGCGCGCGGCGCGTTTGCTGCTGCTCGCTGCCCTCGGTCAGCCGCACAGCCATCTGCAGCCCGCCCCGGCTGTCCAGGGGCTCGGTCCAGGGCAGGTGGGTGTGCAGCGCCTGCAGCAAGGCGTCGCGCCGGCTGCGGTAGAGCTGGCGCATCAGCCGCAGGTGGGCCGCAAAGTGGCCCTGGTCCATGAAGTCAGCCGCCACGGCCTGCATGGGTTGCGAGGGGTGGCCGTCGTAGATGGTGCGTGCGGTCACCAGGGGCTTTACCAGCGGTTCGGGCAGCACCATGTAGGCCAGCCGCACCGAAGGAAACAAGGACTTCGAGAACGTGCCGATGTAGAGCACGCGGCCGTGCGCGTCGAGGCCCTGCAAGGCGGGCGTGGGCTGGTGGTCGTAGAGGAATTCGCTGTCGTAGTCGTCCTCGATCAGCCAGGCCCCCGTGGCCTGTGCGTGGTCGATGAAGGCCAGGCGGCGCTGCAGGGACATGGCGCGCCCGGTGGGGAACTGGTGCGATGGCGTGAGGTAGATCAGGCGTGGCGGCGTCTGGGTGGGCACCAGCTGGGCGCCTTCGCCGTCCAGCGGCATGTCCACCACCTGGGCCCCGCTGGCGTGGAACGCGGTGCGCGCGCCTGCGTAGCCCGGGTCCTCCATCCAGACGGTATCGCCTTCGTCCAGCAGCGTCGCGGCCAGCAGCTGCAGGGCCTGTTGCGAGCTGGTCAGCACCAGCACCTGGCCCGCATGGCAACGCACGCCGCGCGACTGCGCGAGGTAGCGCGCGATGGCCTCGCGCAGTGCAGGCAGGCCTTGGGGGTCACCGTAGAACAGCAGGGGCCCGGCGTCCTGGCGCAGGCGGCGCTGCATCAGCTGGCGCCACAGGTCCACCGGAAACGCTCGCAGGTCTGGGCTGCCCGCCACGAACGCGCGGGCGCGGTCGGGCTCGGCGCAACCGCCGGTATCGACCATGCGCTGCCCGCGCCGCGACAGCGCGGGCAGTGCCGCCGCCGGGGCCATACGGCCCGCCCGGGACCGCGCCGCCCCGGCACGCTGCATGTCGATGGCCACGAAGCTGCCCTGGCCGACATGCCGGTGCAGGTAGCCCTCGGTTTCCAGCTGGGCGTAGGCCGCCTCCACCGTGACCCGTGAAAGACCCAGGTCGCGCGCCAGATCGCGGGTGGAGGGCAGGCGTTCGCCCAATACGGCCTGGCCGGTGCGCACGGCCTCGCGCAGCGCCGCGCACAGGCGCTCGCGGCGGCCGCCTCCGTGGGCGTCCTCCAGCAGCGTGAGCAACAGCCGTGGTTTCATCGGTAATTGGTCTTATTTGTGACGGAGGATTGGCATTATCAATCAGGCCAAATCGTCGGACACTTCATCCCATCGCAACACCACACATCCACACGAGAGGACTTTTCCATGACCCACGCCGCCCCCGCCTCCGCCGTCCTGCCGTTCCCCGCGCCCAGCCCTGAGCAGTCGCGGGACTTCATGGCCGCCAAGCTCAGCTACCACGCCGATGCCTGGGACGTGGCCGAAGACCTGCGCAACGGCATCGATGCCATCGTGGTGGTCGACACCCGCTCCACGGCGCATTACGAACAGGGCCATGTGCCGGGCGCCATCAGCTTTCCCCACCGCACCATGGACGAGCAAAGCACGGCGCACCTCGACCGCAGCAAGGTCTACGTCACGTACTGCGACGGCATCGGCTGCAATGGCTCGACCCGGGGCGCGTACAAGCTGGCGCGGCTGGGCTTCACGGTCAAGGAGATGCTGGGCGGGCTGGACTTCTGGATCCGCGACGGCCAGCCTGTGGCCACCGGCCCGGAGCGCGGCGCCATGCCGTCGGCCCGCCCCGCCATCGAGTGCGCGTGCTGAGCCATCCGCCGCATCGCACCGGCTGGACCCTGCGCGCCGCAGGCGCCGCTGACGCGCCCGCGCTGGCCGACCTGTGCGCCGCCCACGCGGCGTACGAGCGCATCCCGTACAGCGCCGACGGCCATGCCCACCGGCTGGCCCAGGGGCTGGAGGCGGGGCGGTTGTTCGCCTGGCTGGGCTATTGGGGTGAGCAGGTAGTGGGATATGCCAGCGCCACGCTGGACTATTCGACTCTCGCCGCGCGCTCTTACCTGCATCTGGACTGCCTGTACCTGGAGCCTGAAGCGCGTGGCTGCGGCCGGGGCGCCGAGATGATGGCCGCTGTGCGGCACCGCGCCCAAATGCTGGGCTGCGAGACGATGCAGTGGCAGACGCCCGTGTGGAACGAGGGCGCCATCCATTTCTATGACCGCCTGGGGGCAACGCGACTTGCCAAGCAACGCTACACGCTCGTGTGTGGGTGAGAAAGCCCCTGGGCCACCGGCAGCCCCAGGGGGCTTTCTACAATCGGGGGATGAAAACGCTTGCCTACACGCGCGCCGCGCAACTGCCCGACATCCTTGCCCAACGCATCGTCATCCTCGACGGCGCCATGGGCACCATGATCCAGCGCTTCAAGCTGGGCGAGGCGCAGTACCGGGGCGAAGGCTACAACGGCCCGGATGGGGCGGGCGACCGGTTCAAGGACTTCCCGCGTGACGTGAAGGGCAACAACGAGCTGCTCAGCATCACCCGGCCCGATGTGATCCGCGACATCCACGAGCGCTACCTGGCTGCAGGCGCCGACCTGATCGAGACCAACACCTTCGGCGCGACAACCATCGCGCAGGAGGACTACAAGATGGCCCACCTGGCGCGCGAGATGAATCTCAAGTCCGCCCAGCTGGCCCGCGCCGCCTGTGACAAGTACAGCACGCCCGATAAGCCCCGCTTTGTCGCAGGCGCCCTCGGCCCCACGCCCAAGACGGCCAGCATCAGCCCCGACGTGAACGACCCCGGCGCGCGCAATGTGGACTTCGAGCAGCTGCGCGCCGCTTACTACGAGCAGGTGGAAGCGCTGGTCGAGGGCGGCTCCGACGTGCTGCTGGTCGAGACGATCTTCGACACGCTCAACGCCAAGGCCGCGCTGTTCGCCATCGACGAGTACTTCGAGAACAGCGGCCAGCGCCTGCCGCTCATCATCAGCGGCACCGTCACCGACGCATCGGGCCGCATCCTGAGTGGCCAGACCGTGACCGCCTTCTGGCACAGCGTGCGGCATTCGCGCCCGCTGGCCATTGGCCTGAACTGCGCCCTGGGCGCCACGCTGATGCGCCCTTACATCCAGGAGCTGAACCGCGTGGCCGAGGACACCTTCATCAGCTGCTACCCCAACGCCGGCCTGCCCAACCCGATGAGCGACACCGGGTTTGACGAAACGCCAGAAATCACCAGCCGCCTGGTGCATGAGTTCGCGGCCGAGGGGCTGGTCAATATTCTGGGCGGCTGCTGTGGCACCACACCGGACCACATCGGCGCCATCAGTGCGAAGGTTCGCGATGTCCCAGCGCGCTATGTGGCTGGCGGAGGGCGGTTCACGGCGTTGGCTGCGCAGGCGTGAAAGAGGCCAGTTCCGGATACAGACTGGCGTAGGCCCACAGTTCACGCACCATGGCCGCCTGCAGGGACGCAGGTTCCACGATGGCCACGTGCGGGATCCAGTACCGGACGATGGGAACGATCTCGTTAACATGATGGACGCGCGAGCGCACGGTGAGAGTGCCATCCGGCATCTCCCGCTCAATCTGCTGGTGTGGAACCAGCTTGCGCCGTCGAAAGTAGGGCGCGGCTGCAGCGTCCACAAGCAGGATGACCTCCATGGGGGCGTCGGTGATCCAGATGCCTTCGTCGGTATCCAGTC
This sequence comes from Acidovorax sp. FG60, assembly GCF_057808995.1. NCBI lineage: Bacteria > Pseudomonadati > Pseudomonadota > Betaproteobacteria > Burkholderiales > Comamonadaceae > Acidovorax > Acidovorax sp. FG60. Next base: position 103,363 of record NZ_JBMDJC010000003.1, on the reverse strand, counting down.
GCTGCACAAAGTCAGCGTCGGGCTGGAATGTTTGGTCCAGCACGCTGAGCGTGCCGATGCGGGCCAAGCTGAATGTCCGCGGCCGGCTCCGAGAGCGAGCGGCCAAATACCAAATGCCGCCCTTGTTCAACAGCCGATACGGTTCGACAACGGCGCTGCCCACGGCCGTGGGCCCGGCGTAGCTCAGCTGCACCAGCCGCTGTTCTTTGATCGCCAACTGCAGCGCTTCAAAGTGGCGTGTCGCCAGCCTAGGCTCTTCATACTCCGGGCCTTGGATGCGCCAGACCGCTCCCGTATCAGATTCATTCACCGCATCCTGGATCAGCCTGGGGAGATCGGCGTGGAGCTGCGCGAGGCCGACCTTTTCGGCAAAGCGCATTACATCGGTCAGCGACAGCTTTCCGAACTGCTGGGGCGAGCCCACGTAGGCGCCGTTTTTCTTCTCCAATGCGAGGTGCGAAAGTCTTACATGGATGTCGCGCTGGATGGTGCGAAGACTCACGCCGAACTCTTCAGCCAGCTCTGCCGGCCGGAGCGCTTCCCCTTGGTTTAGCTTCGTCAGCAGGGAGGCGATCCGGCTCGCGAGGGTCTCGTGTGTAGGCATGGCAAGTAGCATGCTGGCGTGCCAGCACGGGTTGAGCGGTAGTCAGGGCGTCTTTTCTGGGCTGCCGTCCACATCCTTGAACTCCACCGTGGACATGAGCGGCAAGCCGGGGAGCGCGGGGCCAGAACGCTTTGACACCAGCGTTGCAGCTCGGCCCACCGCTTTGGCGGTGCCTTTTGCCGTGCTCGCTGTCTTCTCTGCGACCTGACTTACCGAAGACGCGGCTGTCTTCATCGCAGACGACGTGCTCTCTACGGCTTTGCCCGTCAACTGCCCCACCTTTGTCGCCGTGTCTCCAGCAGCCTGGCCTGCCAACCGCGCGGCACCCTTCACGGCCGACGATGCGCTCGTTAAAGCTTGGCCGGTCAAATCTCCGGCTTTGATCGCCGTACCTTTGACGAAATCCGCCATCTGATGGGTAACGTCGTACAGCGATTTTCCAAACTGCGCCGTCTGGTTCGCAATGAACGTTTTAAATTCCTGCAGCTGCTTGGAACTCAGCAGCTCGTTGGTCGTGCGGATGGCGAAGCTGATCAGCGAGCGGATCAGCTCCGTGCCCATCTCTAGCCCCTCGGCCAGCCGGTCCACAATGGCACTACGCTCATGTTCCGTCAGCGCAGCCCAGCCGTAATAGACAGCGCCCACGGCGGCGCAGGTCATGGCGATGGGATTGGTCATGGCCACGGCCCCTCCGACAACAGCCACGGCAGCCAGCGTATTGCCCAGCAGCAACTGGCCGGCGGCCAGGATGGCTATCGAGCCCGCGTACCCCAAGCCGAAGCCGAATTTAGCGCCCTCCAAGACGCGTCCTGTGGAGGCGATGATTTTGTTGTCGGACGCCTTGAGACGTTCGATGTGCTCGTTGAAAAACGAGTTCACCTGATCCACGGCGCTCACCACACCATATATTCCTGCGAGCGCGGCGGCCATGGGGCTCAATCGCAAAACAGACAGCATGACGGTCCCTCCCCTTGAAAAGTCTGAGCATTATCGCGACACAAATTGTTTCAGCCACCCCTCCGACCAAGCCGACGCACCGACCAAATTCCGAAGGCGATAAGGGCGACCAGAAAGCTCGCCTTGGCACACAAGGCCCAGAGTGACGCTGCAGCCATCAGCGAAGCAATCTTGAAAGCAAATGCAATTAGCACGAGCGCGATGAAGATCCAAATCATGTGTTCCTCCGGTGGTGAGGAACCAGTGTCGGTATCCACCGCGACAGGGCATGTCGTTTTGCGAGAGGGGGTGCCCAAAAAAGCAGGGACCAGCGGTGCGGAGCGAAAGATGTCGCTGCCATCTGAAGCGAAAGCCTGTGCGGCGCGAGGTGGCTTGAAAACGAAATATAGGAAAATCGTGCTCCTCCCCGAGTAGCCGTCATATCAACCCGCTCGCACCACCATTGAGGCAGGCGAGCGAGGCGTCCGGCGACGCACTGCTTGCAGCTTCGAGGCGGCTTTACCTGCCTTGCTTCTCATGACCATAGACCCACCTTCCGCCCTGCGCGGCGACAAAGAGCCAGTCATGGCGCAAGCCGATGAGGGACGCAGCCACGCCGCGCTCAAGCTCGAAAAGCGCCTGGTGCGCCAGGTGGCCCAGGCCATCACCGACTTCGGCCTCATCGAAGACGGTGACAAGGTGATGGTGTGCGTGTCGGGCGGCAAGGACAGCTACGGCCTGCTCGACGTGCTGCGTATGCTGCAGCACCGCAACGGCCACAAGTTCGAGCTGATCGCCGTCAACCTCGACCAGAAGCAGCCCGGCTTCCCGGCCCATGTGCTGCCTGAATACCTGACCCAGGTGGGCGTTCCCTTCCACATCGAAACGCAGGACACCTACAGCGTCGTCAAGGAGCACATCCCCGAGGGCAAGACCATGTGCAGCCTCTGCAGCCGCCTGCGCCGGGGCATCCTCTACCGTGTGGCCGACGAGCTGGGCTGCACAAAAATAGCGCTGGGCCACCACCGCGACGACATGCTGCAGACGTTCTTCCTCAACATGTTCTTCGGCGGCAAGCTCAAGGGCATGCCGCCCAAGGTGCAGAGCGACCGGGGCGACCACCTCATCATCCGCCCGCTGGCCTATGTGGCCGAGGACGACCTCACCCGCTGGGCCGAGCACCGCAAATTCCCGATCATCCCCTGCACGCTGTGCGGTAGCCAGGAGAACCTGCAGCGCAAGCAGATCGGCCAGATGCTGCGCGACTGGCAGCAGCTGTACCCCGGCCGCATCGAGAACATGGCCGTGGCGCTGCGCAACCTGGTGCCCTCGCACTTCATGGACCCGCGCCAGTTCGACTTCAAGGGGTTGGTACCCAACGGCGTGGCCGACGCCGATGGTGACAAGGCCTTTGACGCCGAAGAACTGCCTGCGCAGGCCGTGGGCATGCTCGCGGGCCTGCCCCTGATGCCCCGCTGAACCCGACCCCCGACGATTTTTAGATTGGGCCACCCCATGACCACCCTCAAAGCCCCCGAACTGCTCCTGCCCGCCGGCTCACTCGACAAGATGCGCGCCGCCTACGACTTTGGCGCCGACGCCGTGTACGCAGGCCAGCCGCGCTACTCCTTGCGCGCGCGCAACAACGAGTTCCGCCTGGAGCAGATCAGGCAAGGCATTGACGAGGCGCATGCACGCGGGAAGAAGTTCTTTGTGACCAGCAACCTCATTGCGCACAACGACAAGATCCGCACCTACCTGCGCGACATCGAGCCCGTGATCGACTGCAAGCCCGACGCCCTCATCATGGCCGACGCGGGCCTGATCATGATGGTCAAGGAAAAGTGGCCCGAGCAGGTGGTGCACCTCTCGGTGCAGGCCAACACCACCAACTGGGCGGCCGTGAGGTTCTGGCAAAAGATGGGCGTGGAGCGCATCATCCTCTCGCGTGAACTCAGCCTGGACGAGATCGAAAAAATCCGCCAGGAATGCCCCGACATGGAGCTGGAGGTCTTCGTGCACGGCGCGCTGTGCATTGCTTATTCAGGCCGGTGTTTGCTCAGCGGCTACTTCAACCACCGCGACCCCAACCAGGGCACTTGCACCAACGCCTGCCGCTGGAACTACGCCACGCACGACGCCGACATCGACCCCACCACCGGCGAAGCCATTGCGCAGAAGATGGAAGGCGACTTCAACTTCGAGGCCGCGCAGCAAAAGGCCGAGCAGTCGTTCTCCACCACCGGCAACGGCCAGCGCCACCCCAAGGCCGACAAGGTCTACCTGATCGAAGAGGCTGGCCGCCCCGGGCAGATGATGCCCATCATGGAAGACGAGCACGGCACGTACATCATGAACAGCAAGGACCTGCGCGCGGTGGAGCACGTGGCGCGCCTGGCGCAGATCGGCGTGGACTCGCTCAAGATCGAAGGCCGCACCAAGAGCCTGTACTACGTGGCCCGCACCGCCCAGGTCTACCGCCGCGCCATTGACGACGCCGTGGCGGGCCGCCCCTTCAACCCCGAGCTGCTGATCGAGCTGGAAGGCCTGTCCAACCGCGGCTACACCGGCGGCCTGCTGGAGCGCCGCCCTAGCAACGACTACCAGAACTACATCAACGGCCACTCGGCCACGCAGCGCAGCCAGTATGTGGGCGAGGTGCTGGGTGCAGAGGGTCAGGCCGATGTGGGCTTGCAAGGGGACTGGGTGCAGGTGGAGACGAAGAACCACTTTGCGGTGGGAGACCTGATTGAGGTGGTCCACCCGAGTGGGAATATCACCGTACGGCTGCAGGAGATGCGCAATGTCGAAGGCCAGCCGGTCAACGTAGCCCAGGGCAGCCCCGTGCGTGTGTGGATTGCGCTGCCTGCGCGCTACAGCGGGGCCTTGCTGGCGCGCGTGATCGAAGCGCAACCGCTTGCACCAGCGGCTGCCGAGCCTGCCCTGGCTGCATAGCCTGCCAGGGCGCTCCTGTTTGCTGTCCGTTGGCTGCTGCCGTTGTGTGAGCAGATTGGACGGCCTACCAGGCGGCTATCACATGCACCGTGGCCCAGGCCATGACACCGTAGGCGCCCATTGCCGCCAGGGTGGTGGCCTTGGATGCTTGGCGGTCTCGCAGCAAGACCCAGAGCGCAAGGAAAGACATCGCATACATCACCGCAGACAGGATGTAGGCCTCGGGCGCCGGTACGAAGGTGGACGGCCCGCCGCGCCGTGGTGATGTCGCAAAGCCTGCGTGGGCCACGATCAGCGATCCGCCCAGCAGACCCAGCACCGCGAGCGCGGCGATCGAAATCTTGGCGGGTAGGTTCAACGGGGTAGGCGCTGGCATGGTGAGGGCGCCACAAGGTGGCGCGGTGGTGGGGTCGGGCTTCGGGGGGGGGGGGCGGGGTTTTTGTAAATTGCCTGCTAGCGCTTTACTGTATTGGATGTGTTGCTATCAAAATAGAAGTAATTGCCCTGGCGTGCAATCGCCTGCCCGTGTTCAGCCGGGGCACATCGCGCCAGGCTCGGGCTCTTTGCCGATGGCCAACACGTCAAGCACACCGAGCACATGCTCGATGAATGCACGACAGGGATGTGAGCTATCCGCCCACACCGCCGCTTTCACCAACACACCCAGAGGGCCCACGTCCTGGGGTTTCCACGACAAGACGGCCAGATTTTTGCGCCGCACCAAGGGCCGCACAAGGCTCGCTGGCACGCAGACGAGCATGTCGCTGTCCGCCAGCATGGCGTAGATGATTTCCGTCGAGCGGCTCGACACGCGACACAGTTCCGGCACCCCGCCTAAATCGTCGAACAGGCTATCCACCTGTTGTGGGCCCAGCCCTGTGAGTGGTGGGCTCAGCCAGCGTTGTGACAGCAGCTCGGCGGACGTGACGATTGCCTGTTGCGCCAAAGGGTGCTCAGGGCGGCAAGCGATGACGAATTCATCCGGCAGTGCGGCGTGAAACTCGAACCCCTGCGGCAGCGGGGTCGGTTCGCGGCAGATCGCCAGGTCCAGGGTTCCTTCCTGGATGCTCTCCAGCAGGTTGTCGATGGTGACTTCGTGAACATCGATGGCGGCGCTCGGGTGCAGGGCGCAGTAGGCCGGAATGGCGGCCGTCAGCAACCCGTTGATGCCCGCCGCGATGCTGCCGATGCGGATCAGCGCGGACGCGGCCCCTTGCTGCATCAGCGCCGCGTTGCCAGCAGCCGCTTGCAGGGGCACCAGCGAAGCGCGCAGCAGTGGCAGAACCGCCTCCCCCAGGCGGGTCAGGCGCATGCCCTTGGCGTGCCTTTCAAAGAGGGCGCCGCCCATAGAACTCTCCAACTCCGCCAGCGCATGCGTCGCTGCCGGCTGGCTCAGGCCAATGGCAGAGGCCGCGCGGTGCAGGCTTTGCAAATCGGCAATCGCAATCGCCAACTGCAGGTGCTTGAGGCGCACACGGCCCAGGATGCGATTGAACAGGACGGAGGGCGTCAGGTCTGGCATGGGGTATTCAAAATTTGAATCATGTTGAAAAAGAAGCATTGGCCCTGTGTTGCCTGCTGTGCAACCATCGCTTGCCTTCGGTTGGGCGCGAGCCTGCCCTGGGGTCATTCAACTAACGAATCTTATTCCCGCACCGTGTGCAAGCCAGTGCGCAGGAACTCAGGAGACAAAACTTCATGCCGTCATTGCAGCGCCCCACCTTGGGCGAGATCACTTCGCGCCCGTCCCGTTTCCTCATCGCCCCGGTGATGGCGGCCATCTTCGCCATGGGCCAGGCCAACGCCGCCGATACCCTCGACACCGCGTGCAAGACCACGGCCGAATGCCAGGCGCAGGTGGCCAAGATTCAGGGGGTGGTCAAAGGGGACGCCACCAGCGCCTTGGCAAAGTCGCAAGACACGTTCTACTGGTTCGGCCGCATCAACATGGCATCGACCGTGGTGAATGTGGAGCAAGGCATCATCCCCAAGGCCCAGGCCGGTCGCATCGCGCGCGGTGTGGAGCATTCGATCGCCCAGGCCACTACGCCTAGTGGCAAGCGCCCCACCGATGTGCTGCAGGTCGAGAAGATCATCACGGATGCCGTGGGCCCCGAGGCAACGCTGATCCACACCGGGCGCAGCCGCCAGGACATCCACTCCACCCTGAATGCCGCGCAGTTGCGTCTGGAAATGCTGGACTTTGCCGATGCGCTGGACCAGGTGCGCGCACGGCTCATCACCACGGCGCAGGCCCACACCGCCACCTATGTGCCCGCATACACCAACGGCGTGCAGGCCATGCCCATCAGCTACGGGCACTACCTCATGGCCTGGGCCGATTCGTTCGCGCGCGACTCGGTGCGCATTCGCGAGGCCTATGCCCGCATCAACCTCAGCCCCATGGGCACGGCGGTGCTGTCCAACTCCAGCTGGGGCATCAACCGCGAGCGCCTGGCGCAGTTGCTGGGGTTCGATGGGCTCATCGTGAATTCGCTGGATGCAGGGCAGATCAGCACCTACGACATTCCCATCGAGGCCACGTCCATCGCCAGCTCCACCGCCATCCGTGTGGGGGCCTTCATGCAGGATGTGCACACCCAGTACCACCAGACGCGGCCCTGGCTGCTGCTGGCCAGCGGCAAGACCTACACCAGCAGCGCCATGCCGCAAAAGGCCAACCCCGGCATCATCCAGAACACGCGGGCCAAGGCCAGCGATGTGGTGGCCTCGGCGCAGGCGTCGTTGTGGCGGGCGCATAACGTCACGCCCGGCATGATCGACTACAAGAACACCTGGAGCCCGGCCAGCGCCAAGACCTTTGTGCAGGGCGTGGAGATGCTCCAGCAGTTTGCCGATGTGCTGGACTCGCTGCGCATCGACCCCGCACGCGCGTTGGACGAACTCGAATCCGAATGGACCACCTCGATGGAATTGGCCGAGGCGCTGCAGCGCAGCCATGGCGTGCCGTTCCGCGTGGGTCACCACTTTGCGTCGGATGTGGTGGTGTATGCCAAGGAGCGCAACATCCGGCCGAAAGACTTTCCGTACGCCGAAGCCGTGCGCATCTACCGCGAAGCGGGCAAGAAATACGACCTCAAGGACCAGCGCCTGCCGCTGGGTGAAGCCGCGTTCCGCCGCGCTTTGTCGCCCGCAGACATGGTGACCACACGCACCGGCACAGGCGGGCCGCAGCCGCAGGAGGTCACGCGCATGGCGACCGTTGCCAAGGACACCCTGGCCAAAGACCGCGTGTGGTCGGGCGAAGCGCGGCAGCGGCTGCTGGCGGCTGAGGCTGCCTTGAATGCGGCTTTTGAGGGTGTGAAGTCGTTGCCTTGAGTGTGGGCTCGCGGGCTGTGTTCTTCAGACAGGCCGAAGGGCCCGACCGGAGTGGGTCTCCCGGGCGGGCGATACTCACGCCCATCGCGAAGGGAGTCAACACACATGAGCACGACATCGAAAGCCCAGCAACGCTTCCGAGTTCCCGCCGCGTTAGCGGTCGCCATGGCGGCTGCGGCGGTTGCCGCGCTGACGGGCGCCAGCGCGTGGGCCCAGGCCCCGGCTGTAGCACCCGCCAAGCAGCGCTATGTGCAAGGCTCGTGGGTCAACCTGCGCGAGTCGGCTCAATCCCAGGCCCGCATCGTCGCCCAAGTACCCGCCAACACCGTGCTGCAACAGCTCACCGAGCGCGATGGCTGGTGCGCCGTGCTCTATGCGGGCGATGCCCGCCTGGGTCCCCCGCTGGCAGAGCCGCTCCAGGCTCACATCGCCTGCAATTTGCTGGCCGACCAGCCCCTCACCCTGGCCCAGGCGGGCAAGGATGCGGCCCGCGCCTTTTGGGTGGCACCGTCACCCAACCGCCTGCGCGCATACGGCAACGCTCTGCCGCGTCCGCCAGCCCTGCAGCTGCCCGCGCTGGTCAAGAGCCACGCGCATGAAATGCCGGTGCAGTACCCCATGCGTCCTGAATGGGAGGCCGCCAAAAAGCTCATGCGCGCTGGCGTGGTGCTGCGGCCCGAGCAGGAGATCGACCGGGGCCGCCCCGTCAACCCGCTGGACGACCTGAAGCTGGCCACCCGTGCCGTGGACCACATTCCCGCCGTGACCCCTTTGGCCGCCAAGCCGACCTTGCCGACGATTGCCCCGTCGTACTTTCGCAGCCACACCAGCGTGGCCCTGCTGCATGAGACCGATGCCGACGGCCTGGCTGCCGTGGCGGGCGCCCGCATCAGCGTCATTCCTACCGGGGCGCCCGTGGGCCGGTTCAACCGCCACAATGGGCCTGAAATCGAATACATCACCGGCTTCTGGGACGTGGGCTCTGCCGACCAGGCCTTTGCCCCTGCGCTGACCCTCTATGCCATTACCCACCAGGGCCTGGTGGGGGCCCACACCGTGCGCCAGCGCTATTGGGACATCAGCAACGAAGACCATTACTGCGGCGGCCACTACCCCGGCCGCGGGTTCAACGACCCTGGCGAAGAAGCCCAGCCCGTACGCGGCTATGCCAAGCTGTCCGACAGTGCCGAGGTGCTGACCCACCTGGTGCTGCCCGGAAAGCTGCCGCCTGATGCGGTGAAGGTGAAGACCCGGCGATACGCCACGAGCTGGATGCAGCCCGCCGCCCCCCCCATCCGGGACAAGCCCCAGCGCAAGAACACTGCCGTGCTGGTGCACGAGATCGACCTGGACCGCGATGGCATCGCAGACATCCTGCGCATCGACACCCCTTCGCCCGGCGGCATGAGCTTCGAGCCGATCTTTGAATGGCGCTGGTACCTCAATATCGGTGGCCAGTGGTTCCGGGCGGGGCACTGGGTGGATGAGGAGTGCACTTGATAGCTGAGCGAGGTGTGTGGGTGCCTCGACTCACTTTTGCGCTCCCTCGAAAGTCCTGCGATATCTGACTTCGCGGCCAACGATGTTGTCGTTCACCACGAACTCCGATGTTTCCGCAGAGACGAGCGTAAAAGTGGCGTACCGCATTCGTCCGCCAGAAAATTGACGTCCGTTCTCCTGCAGAAATCGGCGTTTGAGGCTTTTCCCGTCATAAGACCATTCGCCAGAAAGCTCAGTGCGCTCTATGCGGCCCTCTGAATTTGACATTGAAATGCTGTCGACGAATTTGCCATCGGCGCCTAGATAGAGCAACCGGAGCGACTTTTCCCCGTCCGTACCATCGTCCCTCAGCCAAGTACCGACTAATTTGCTTCGTGTTTCCTCAATGCGCAAACTATCAGCGTTTTCGCACCCTGCTACGAGAAATAAAGCAGCGATAGATAGGAAAAGAGCACGTGCCATCGACGTTCCTGTGTTGAAAATAATCGTACGCAATGCAGCTATGTGCGGCCGACAACGTGGCAGAGCGACCTTTGCGTTGGCACGAACCGCTCGCATGCAAAGTATCCGATGCGCGTACGGGAAGGTGGAAATTCGCATACAGATTCCGGTTAGACAGCTGCCGTCGTTTGGCTTGTCCTGGTGACCGCCGGTTGCCGCAACAACGCTCCCAGCACCAGTGCCTCCGCCATCACCTCCAACGCTTCTTCCAGCGTAGCCAGCAACTCCGGAACCTCTGGTAACCAGGGCCAATACGGCCGCACCTCGGGCCATTGGTCCACCGCAATGGCCACTAGCCCCACGGCAAACCCTGCCCACAGCAGGCAGCGGGTGCTGCGGTGGCTCAGTGCCCGGTGCAGCCGGGCCAGCGTGACCAAACCCACCAAGGCCACCGCCAGCATCGGCACCTCGCGCACGGCGCTCCAGCGGCATGCATCCATCCATTCGTGGCAGCGGAACTTCCACAGCTCGTGCAGCATGAACTGTTCGTCCAGCGCCAGCGCGCCGAAGGCCAGCACCAGCCACACACCCAGCCGCCAGGGCAGACAGCGTTCGGCCGTGAGGCGCAGCGCGGTGACGCACAGCGTGAGCAGCAGCGCGCTCGATAGCCACGATGCGGGCGAGTTGTCGGAGCGGAATGCGCGCTCCCAGCCCGGTGAAAAGATCCACGCGCTGAACAGCAGAAAGCCCGCCACCGCGCCCAGCAGGGCGGGTGCGACCCAGCGGTGAGGCGCTGGTCTGGGGCCTGGCGTGTTGTCGGACAACGGGAGGGTGGGGTGCTGGGGCATGGCGGGGTTTGGAACCACGGGGTGCTGGCGTCGGGCAGGCAGGCGGGTCGATAAGATTTTGAATCAAATAGGCCGCTGGCGCTTTACTGTATTGTATTTTATGCTATCTATTTAATAGCTCATTAATGAGCTGCCGCGCTGTGGGCAGCGCGCCCTGTTCACACTGGCGGAATCGCTACAGAATCGGGCATCCCTTTGCACGTACGGTATGTCCCTCCCTATCGACCCCTCCCGCAACGCGCTTCCGCCCGTGGCCCAGTTTCTGGCCGAGGCGGCGCTGCAGCGGCAGAGCGCACTGCTGGGGCTGGACAAACCCACGCCTGCGCCCGCACCGCTGCCCACCGCCGACCCGAGCGCGCCGCCGCCCACAACCACCTCGCCCAGCCCCCCCGCTGGGCCTTTGCCCGCACCTGCCGACAAGGCCAGCATTTCAGCCCAGGCGCGCGAGCAGTTGGGCGCGGGTTTTGACCCGCGGCGCGAAGTAGCGGGCCATGCTGCCGCTTCAGGGGTGAAGGCGGGACCTGCGCCGCGTGGGCCGTTACTGCCGCTGGCGCCGCCCCCACTTCCCGTGGGGGCGCCAACGTCGGCACCCGCCGTGTCCGCCCCTTCGGCGGCATCGTTGTCAGGCGTTGACTGGCCTGCCACGGGGCTGGGTGCGCCGCTGCTGCGTTTGGTGAGCGCGCTCGTGGCGCAGGTCACGGCCCAGGCCGGGGTGCCGCAGCGCGTAGTGGCCGCGCAGCCCTGGCCCATCGGCATGGCGCAGGCGCTGGAGAGTGGGGCGCTGGATGCCGACCAGCCGCCGCTGCAGACCTGGCTGGTACGTCAGGGGGTGGTGTTGACACCCGAGGGGCCGCGCGGGCTGGCGCTGACCTTGCGTGCACCGGTGCCATGGCTGGCGACGCAGGCGTCGCCAGCGACCGGTGCAGCCGCAGCACAGGCCAGCGCAAACGCCAGTGCTGCAGGCGGCGCGCTGCAGGTGCCGTTTGCCGGGGGCGGCCAGCCGCTGCAGTCGGGCGTGATGGCTTTGGTGTTGCAGGGCATGGACGCCGCCGCACCGCGCACCAGTGCGCTGCTGGTGCTGGACTTGCAGCCGCAATTGGCCGCCACGGTGTACGGCCGCGACATGCTCCAGCAGGCCACGGGCCGTCTGGACCCGTGGACGCAGATGGCCGTGCTGCAGGCCAGCGGCCAGGTGCCGCGTGAGGATGAGCGTGCGCGCAATGGCGCATCCGGCCTGTGCGAAACGGTGGGCTGCCCCTATGCCGCGCGGGCTGAATGTGTGCAGCCGTTTTGCCTGGCAATGCGCGGCGTGCTGCCGCCCGAACCGGTGGGCCCGGCGTCCAGCGCTTGATAGCAATCCGGGTGCCAATCAAGCTCTTTGCACACCGGTCATTTGCAAGCAGTGGCCTGTGTGAGGTCAAATCCAGCCCAACCCCCTTGTTTGGTGAATCGAACGGAGAATCCTGGCCATGCGCGTGCTTCCCCTCTCCCCGTCCAATGCCTCTTTCCCCGCCGGTTTCGTCCCGTTGGACGGCACTCCGAAGGACTGCGAGGATTGCGGCAAGGCCGTGGGGCTGGGGTTTCAGTTTGACTACGCGTACCAGCCCATCGTGGACGTGGAGCGCCGTGTGGTCTTTGCGCACGAAGCACTGGTGAGGGGGCCGGGTGGCGAGGGCGCGATGACCGTGCTGGCGCAGGTGAACGACCACAACCGCTACCGCTTTGACCAGGCCTGCCGGGTCAAAGCCATCAAAGGCGCAGCAGAGCTGGGGATGGCGCAGCCGGTGTCGATCAACTTTCTGCCCAATGCGATCTACAAACCTGAGGTGTGCATCCGCACGACCCTGGAGGCTGCCAAGGCGAACGGTTTTCCGCTCTCTCAGATCATCTTTGAGGTGACCGAGGGCGAGCGCATTGAAGACGGCCCCTGGTTTGCCCAGATCCTGCGCGAGTACAAGCGCTGCGGTTTCCAGACCGCCATTGACGACTTCGGTGCAGGCTATGCGGGCATGAAGCTGCTGTCGGATTTTCAGCCCGACATCATCAAGATCGACATGGACCTGATCCGCAACGTGGATGCCAACCGCGCCCGCCAGGCCATCGTGCGCAGTCTTGTGCGGCTGTGCGAGGAAATGAACATCAAGGTCGTCGCCGAAGGCATCGAGACACCTGCCGAGCGTGACTTTCTGTTCGATGTGGGGATACACCTGATGCAGGGCTATCTGTTTGCCAAGCCGGCTTTTCGTTCGGTGGCCACGGTGGACGCTTCGGCGTACGGCAGCGCATCGCGCTGAACGCCCTCAGGCGGTTCACGCCGTCACCACGCGGTTTCGCCCGGATTTCTTGGCGGCGTACAGCGCTGCGTCCGCCCGTGCAAAGAGGCTGCACGCGCTCTCTGCATCCCGCAAGCTGGCCGCACCAATGCTGATGGTGGTGGGCTGGCTCAGCCAGCCGGCCTGGGCCACCGCAACACGCATGCGCTGGGCGACTTCGTGGGCGCCCTGTGCATCCGTGTGGGGCAGGATCACGGCAAATTCCTCGCCGCCCACCCGGGCCACGATGTCGATGATCCTGACGCAGCCGCTGAGCACCTGCGCGATGGACCGCAGCACCTTGTCGCCAGCCTCGTGGCCGAAGTTGTCGTTGATCTGCTTGAAATGGTCCACGTCCAGCATGAGCAGGCTCAGGGGCGACTGCGTGCGCTCCACCACGGCCAGTTCCAGCTCCAGGCTGTCGTCAAATGCGCGCCGGTTGCGCAGGCCGGTGAGCGGGTCGGTCCGGGCCAGCTCGTTGAGCGCCAGGTTCAGTGCGTCCACCTTCTGGATTTGTTCGACCAGCTGCTGGTTGAGCACCTCGGCGTCGCGCAATGCCCGGCGCAGCCGGATCTCGCGCATCGTGGAGTGGGCCAGTTCGACCAGGATTTCGATGTCCTTTTCCGTCCACTGCTTGGCCTTGAAATCAACCGCACAAAAGCTGCCCAGAACCTCGCCCGCTTCGGTTTTCAGGGGGATGCCTGCGTAGGCGCGCACCCCGAGCGACGCCACGGTGGGCACATCGCGGAACACGGGCAACTGCGTGGCATCTTCCAGCACCAGGGGCCCGTCAGACACCATGGAGTAGTGGCAGAACGTCCGCCCGGTGAGCTGTCGCAGTGTGCTCAACGGCTCGCCCATGCCAAATGTGCTTTTGTAGAAGTCGCGGTGCGCGTCGAGCAACGAGATGAAGGTGACGGGAGCGCCAGTGATCGTGGAGGCCAGCCGGGTCAATCGGTCAAAGCTCTCTTCGGCGATGCTGTCGAGCAAGCCGGTTTCGCGCACCGCAGCCAACCGCAGAGGGGCGGTGAGCGCCGCCTGTATCAGGGCGTCGTCGGCAGGCAGGGGAGGCGGCAATTCCGTCATGGGTGTCGTACCGGGTACCGAGTTGAGCTACCGAAAGTTACACGATCCCCTCTGGCTGCGGTGCTCTTGCGCGCAAAGACCCTCCACCCATGCCCCATCCTGGGTATTCGAAGTCCGTTTGAAGTCCCTTCGGGCGGATTCGGCGATGGGTTTTGAGGGGTTTTTTCCGAGCGGGCCACCGGGCAAGGCCAGCGCTGACACACTCGGCGTTTTGGAGACACACATGTTGATACAACTGATCTACGCGAGCCGGTCTTCGCGTGTGCTGGGGCCTGCAGACGTCAAGGACATTTTGGGGGCCTCGCAGCGCAACAACACCCGCGCCGGGATCACGGGCGCCCTGTGCCTGAACAACGGCATCTTTCTGCAACTGCTCGAAGGTGACCGGGCTGCCGTCAACGCGCTGTACCACCGCTTGCTGAAAGACGGCCGCCACCGCGACACGGCGGTCCTGGACATGAGCGAAATTCCTTGCCGGCGCTTCACCGGCTGGTCGATGGGGCTGATTGCGTCACTCGAATCCAATCGCCAGCTGTTCCTGAAATACTCAGGGACTGCAGATTTCGATCCCTACAGCATGTCTGCAGTCACCTTGCGCAGTTTCTTCGACGAGATTCTGCAGAACGTACGCTGGCTGGAATGACCTGGCGACCCACTGCCCGCAACAGGCCGTGTAGGGCGGGGCGATTGCCGGGGCTCAGTGCCTGCCACTGCGCTCCAGTATGTCTGCGTGGCGTGAACGGGTGATCGGATAGGCCACCAGCAGCGGAATGGCCAGCACCAGGCACACCGCCGGCAGGATGCCCGTCATCAGCGTGATGCCCTGCAGCGCCGTGGCGGACTGCGCCACGTTGGGCACATAGCCCGTCACGTCCAGCATGCCAGCCACCAGCACGGTGGCCAGCGTGCGTGCCAGCTTGTCCATCAGGCCGTACAGGCCGTAGTACATGCCGGTCTTGCGTTCGCCCGTTTGCATGTGGCCGTGGTCGATGGTGTCGGGCACCATGGCAAAAGGCACGATCCAGTGGGCTCCCATGCCGATACCGACCACCACCAAAATGGCGGTGACCAGGCGCTGGTCACCCGGGCCCACCCAGTACAGCGCCACCAGCCCGGCCGCGCAGAACACCAGGCCCAGGATGTAGGCCAGGTTCTTTTCCCAGCGGTCGACCACGCGCTTCCACATGAACAACGAGAGGCCCACCACGCCCAGCAGGGTGCCCATGAAGCGCGGCAGGTCGCCCTTGTCGCCCTGCAGCTGGTAGATCACGAAATACGCGAGCGAGGCCTGCACGAGCGTGAGGCCCAGGCGCACCAGCGTTGCAGCGCCCATCAGCATCAGGAAGGGGCGGTTGTGCAGCGTGGTCCGCAAGGTCTCGCGCACCGACTCCCACATTGCGGGGGTATCGGCATCCACAGGCCGCACCCCCTGGTCCGCCACACTTTCTGCCGGTTCGCGCACGCGCCAGGCCACCACAGCGACGGCTACGCCCGCGACCAGCCCGAAACACGAGCCCGCCAGCGCATAGCCCGTGCGTGCGTCCGGGGCTGCGCGCACCAGCATGGGCATGAAAACGCTGCCCGCAAAAAAACCCAGCAGGGCGCCCATCGATGCATAGGCCGTGAGGCTGGTGCGCTCGTCGTAGTCACGGGTCATGTTGGCAGCCATGGCCTGGTAGGGCAGCTGCACCAGGGTCATGAGCGTGTCGAACACGGTGTAGGTCAGGGCGATCCACAGGAACGCGGCCCACGGGCTGAGGCCCGGGGGCACCATCCACACCGCTGCTGCTGCGATGGCGAGCGGAGCCGCACCATAGATCAGATAGACCCGGTGGCGGCCAAGGCGCGAGCGGGTGCGGTCGGTCATCCAGCCAAACAGCGGGTCGTTGATGGTGTCCCACACCTTGCCCACCAGCAGCGCCGCGCCAGCCACGGCAGGCGCCACCAGGGCCACGTCGGTGTAGAAGATCATGAGCATGAAGTTCATGGCGGCAATCTGCATCTGCAGGCCGACATTGCCGGTGGCATAGCCCAGCTTGGTGCCCAGCGAGAGCCGGGTGGCGGGGCCCGTCATGGATGTGCGGCCGAAAGAGACGCCGTCGGGCTCCCCGTGGTGGGAGCATGGGCCACGCGGGGTGGGGCGGCCTCCAGCATCAGGCGCACCTCGCGGCGCAGCATCTTGTTGAGGAAGCTGCGCGGGATCTCTTCGACGATGCGTACATCGTCCGGCTGGTGGTCGGCGGGCAGCTTGTGTGCCAGATACTGGGCAATGTCGTGCTCCAGCGCTTGCCAGTCATGCCCGGTGCGCCAGCTCTGGCGCAGGCTCAGCACCAGCACAGCACGGGCACCGTGCTGTACCAGGCAGGCCTCCTTGACGGCGGGGTGGGTGTGCGCCACCTCTTCCACCTCGCGGGGGTTGAGCCACTGCCCGTGGCGCAATACGCGGTCGGCGCTGCGGCCCAGCACATGCAGGTAGCCAGCCGCATCGAAATAGCCCACATCGCCCATCACCACCCAGCCGTCGCGCAGCGTCTCCTGGGTTTTTTCGGGGTCGAGCCAATAGCCGTCAAAACGCACCGGCGTCAACACGGTGATGAGGCCCATCTGGCCCAACGGCAGGGGCGCAAACTGTTCGTCGCGGATGACCACCTGCACCCCGGGCATCACCCGGCCCACGGTGGAGAGGATGTCATTGCCCAGTGGCTGGCCCTGCGCGTCCACATGCTGGTGAGGCAGCAGCCAGGTGATGGGCGGCAGCGCCTCCAGGCAGCCATAACCTTGCTGGAAGATCGGCCCGAAACGGCGGATGGCCTCGGCAATCTTGGGCGCCGGCATCATCTCGGAGCCATAGGGCACATGCGTAAGGGACGAGAGGTCGTACTGGCCCAGCGTGGGCTCGTCGAGCAGGTCGATGATGGCCGAGGGCGACAGAAAGGCGCGCGAGACGCGGTGCTTCTGGATCAACGCGGCCAGCGTGGCGGCGCTGAAGTCTTCGGGCATCACGAGCGTGGCGCCCGCCAGCAGGGTGGGCAGCACCAGGCCCGAGCCAGGGCCGGTGAGGGGCAGGCCCAGCATGTTCACATCCTGGCGGCTGGCGGGGGGGCGGAAATCGATGGACTTGGAGATCAGCCGCACGCTGTCGAGGTACTTGCGGTTGCTGTAGCCGATGGACTTGGGCAGCCCCGTGGTGCCCGAGGTCATGTGCAGCGCAAAGATATCGTCTTCGTGCAGCGCGGCCGTGCCGGGGGCAGGCGCATGCTGCGCCAGTGCCTGCTCGTAGTCTTCGCCCAGCGCCAGCAGGTGTATCCCTGGCAGTTGTTCGCGCACGGCCTGGAGGATGGGCGCGCTCAGCAGCGGGTCGTGGATGAGCACCGCCGGCCGGACGCGGACCATGGTGGTCAGCGCCGCATCGGCCGGCAGGTGTTTGTGAAAGCTCGCGAAGATGGTGCCGTTCTCGAACGTGGCGAGCCGGGCTTCGTACTGTTCACCGGTCTCGGGCAGCAGGGTGAACACAACGTCGCCCTTCTTCACGCCCTGCGCCTGCATCCAGGCCTGCAGCCGCTGCACGCGCTCTTGCAGCTGTGCGTAGCTGAGGGTGCCACGCCGGTCGATGAGCGCGGGTTTGTGGGCATGGCGTCGGTACGCCAGGCGCGCCACCGACCGCGCCGTGCGCAGGCGGCTGAGCAGAAAGCGCACCACCAGGCTGCGCAGGGATGGAAAGGCCACGGAAGTCTCCGAGAGAAGGCATGGCCAGCCAGTCTTTCATGTGCGCAGGTTGCAAACCGCCACAATTTGTATGTACACGTATCTTGTTGTTGCTGGCGCGGCTGTGCGGTCGGTTTGGACCAGCCAACGGCACACGGCATCCCGGCACCGTCGCTGCGGCGCCACAGCGCCACAGCGCATGTGTGCCAACACGGAGAAAAGCAAAAAACCGCCAGGACCGGATCGCGGCGCTGGCGGTTTTGAAAGGGACTTGCCGCCTGGATGGGCGTGGCCTTTGCGGGGCGCGCGGCCCTCACACCAGTGCACCCGTGGAACTGACTCCGCCAGGCCACCGGGTGCGTCCCCCTCGGGGGAAGCGGCGCAGCCGCTCAGGGGGGCTTACGGATACAGGCCGCGCATTTCGCGCGCATGGAGAATGCGCTGGCAGGCCACGATGAAAGTGGCGGTGCGCAGGCTCACCTTGTGCTCTTGCGCCACTTGCCAGATGCCCGCAAAGGCCTCCTGCATGATGCGCACCAGGCGGGCGTTGATCTCGTCCTCGCTCCAGAAGAAACTGGAAAAATCCTGCACCCATTCAAAGTAGCTCACCGTCACACCGCCCGCGTTGGCGATCACGTCGGGCAGCACCAGCACGCCCTTGTCGTGCAGGATGTCATCGGCCTCGGTGGTCGTGGGGCCGTTGGCGCCTTCAATCACGAGCTTGGCCTTGATCTGGCCTGCGTTGTCCTTGGTGATCTGGCCTTCCAGCGCGGCAGGGATCAGGATCTCGCAATCCACGCCCCAGAACTCCTCGGCCTTCATCACATCGGCACCCGCAAAGCCGCCCACGCCGCCACGGGTCTTCACATGCGCCAGCAGCGCGGGCACATCGAGGCCCTTGCTGTTGAAGATGGTGCCGGTGTGATCTTGCACAGCCACCACCTTGGCGCCTGCTTCGGCGAACAGCTTGGCCGCAATGCCGCCCACGTTGCCAAAGCCTTGGACTGCGATGCGGGCACCTTCCAGCGCCAGGCCGGTCAGCTTGGCGGCTTCCACGCCCACGGTGTACACGCCGCGGCCGGTGGCCTCGACGCGGCCCAGCGAGCCGCCCAGGTCCACGGGCTTGCCGGTCACCACGCCGGTGGCGGTGGCGCCGGTGTTCATCGAATACGTGTCCATCATCCAGGCCATGATCTGGCCGTTGGTGTTCACATCAGGCGCAGGGATGTCCTTGGACGGGCCGATCAGCAGGCCGATCTCGCTGGTGTAGCGGCGCGTCAGGCGCTCCAGCTCACCCATCGAGAGCTTCTTGGGGTCCACGCGGATACCGCCCTTGGCGCCGCCGTAGGGCACGTTCACCGCAGCGTTCTTCACCGACATCCAGGCCGACAGGGCCATCACTTCCGACAGCGTCACGTCCTGGTGAAAACGCACGCCGCCCTTGCCGGGGCCCCGGCTCAGGTTGTGCTGCACGCGGTAGCCTTCGTAGTGGGCGATGGTGCCGTTGTCCAGCTCGATCGGCACGTCCACGATCAGGATGCGCTTGGGACGCTTGAGGGTTTCCACCCAACGCGCCAGGCTGCCCAGGTAGGGGGTGACGCGGTCTACCTGCTGCAGGTAGTTGCCCCAGGGGCCGAGGTGGTCGGCCTGCAGGTACGAGGGCAGGGGGTGGGATTGTGCGGCAGGGGCGCCGACGGGTTGCGACATGGTGAATTCCTTGTGGGATCAGTTCAGGCTGCGAAGCTTATGCCTGCCGCTGCACCCTGTCTAAGGCCGTAGTGTTTTGGTGCTATGCAATTAATGCATAACCACGGGAAAACACCGCCCAATGCGGCACTGCAACAAAAATGTGGCCAGTGAAAACGCCGAGAAGGCAGCGTGCTGCACTGCCGCACGAGCGGTCATTTCACCGTGAAGCCGGCCAGCGCGGGGTCGCCTGCCGGGTAGCGGAGGTCCAGCTTCTGCAGCACCTCGCGCAGCACCGTGGCGATCATCAGGTTGCGGTGCGTCTTGGAGTTGGCGGGCACGATGGTCCAGGGCGCCCAGGGCGTGTGGGTGGCAGCGAGCAGGGTGCCATAGGCATCTTGGTACTGCGCCCACTGCTTGCGCACTTCAATGTCGCCCATGCTGAACTTCCAGTGTTTGGCCGGGTCGTCCAGGCGCTCTTGCAGCCGCTCGCGCTGCTCGTCAAACCCGATGTGCAGCAGAAACTTGAGCACGATGGTGCCCGTCTCGCTGAGCATGCGTTCAAAGTCGTTGATGTGTGCCAGACGCTGCTGGTGCTGCTCCGGCGTGATCCAACCGTTGACCACGGGCACCAGCACGTCCTCGTAGTGGCTGCGGTTGAACACGGTGATGTCGCCTGCCTGCGGCACCTGCTGGTGGATGCGCCAGAGGTAGTCGTGTGCGCGCTCGGTTTCGGTGGGGGCCTTCCAGCCCACAGCGTGTACGCCCAAGGCGCTCATGCGGCCAAACACGCCACGGATGGTGCCGTCCTTGCCCGAGGTGTCGGTACCCTGCAGCACCACGAGCAGCTTGTAGCGCTTGTCGGCGTAGAACAGGTTCTGCAGCCCGTCCAGTTCCACCGCCAGGTCTTCGACGGCTGCCTTGTCCTGGGCCTTGTCGCCCAGCGAGAAGGGTTTGGCGCCGGGATCGAAGTCTTCCAGTGACACGGTGTGCCGGGGGGGCTCGCGGCGCCGTTCGTCGGTCGCAGGCTCTGCAGGCGCAGGCTGCCAGGGCAGCAGGCGCTGCATCAAAGAGGACTTGCTCGGATCAAGCGGAAAAGGCATGGAGACTCCAGGCAGGGCAGCGGCAGTGGCGCTATTGGAACACTGCGGGGCCCTCAAAGATATCCGCTGTGCGCCGGTGCCTGCTGCCACTGGTCGTGCAGCCCGTCCACCCGCACGATGGCCAGGCGCGCAAGGTCTTCGTCGGTCAGGCCATTGATACAGCCCACGTTCACGCCGTACATCTCGCCCATCGGTGTGTCGGTGCCGTGGCCGAACACGCGCACGCCGCAGTGGCGGCAGAAGTAGTGGTGGTTCTTGTGGGTGCCGAAGGTGTATCGCGTGAGGTCGCCTTCGCCCCGGGTGATGCGAAAGCCCCCGGGCAGTGCCACGGCAGGCCAGAAGCGCGTGCGGCGGCAGATGCTGCAGTTGCAGCGGTAGGTGGGCTGGGCCAGGTCCAGCGTGGCCTCGACTTCGACGGCGCCGCAGTGGCAGGTAGCGGTGTAGGTGGAAGCAGGCATGGGTGTTCGTCCTGTCGTGGTGCTGAGAGTTGATGCAGAGGGAGCGGGTGCATGATCGCAAACTTTGCGCTCGGCGGCATCCTCCTTGTGAACGATCCCGTGCGCTGGCTGCCCCCCCCCTGCGCCTTCACCCGTGCGCCATGCGGTAGGCCAGCGGCGTCTGCCCTGTGGCCTGCTGAAAGGCGCGGTGCAGGCCCGCCTCGCTGGCAAACCCCAGGTCCTCGGCAATGCGCTTGAGCGGCAGGGGTGTGTCGCACAGGGCCTCGCTCACCTGCCGCAGCTTGATGCGCCGCATCCAGTGCGCGGCAGAAAGCCCCGTGTGCGCCTGCACCCGCCGCGCCAGCGTGCGGGGCGACAGGCCCAGCGCCTCGGCCAGCGCGGGCAGGCGCAGTGCGGTGGCGGGGCAACGCTGCACCCACAGCATCGCGCGCCGCAGTTCGGCGTCGGTCACTGCCATGAGGTCGTGCCCCGCAAACGCCGGGTGGGTGGTGCGCGGGCGGGGCAGCATCAGCAGCGACTGCAGATCTGCCAGGGCTTCTGCGTCCAGCCGCGTTGCCAGCGCGTGCAGCATCAGCGGCAGGTAGCCGTTGGCGCCTGCCGCGGTGGTGATGGGGCCGTCTTCCACCAAAGGTTCGTCAAAGCGCCAGTGCACCGCGCCAAACTGCTGTTGCAGCGGGGCCCGCAGCCACCAGGTGGCCGTGGCGCCGCGCCCGCGCGTCCGGCCGCTGGCCGCAGCCAGCGCTACGCCCGCGCAATAGCTCCACACCTGGGTGCGGCGGGGCAGGGCGCGCAGTGCCGCGATGGCGGGCGCGATGTGCTGTTGCTGCTGCGGCGCCTGCAGTCCGTCGGGCGAAGACAGCCACAGGCCTGGCACCAGCACCGCGTCCACCTCGGCCTGCACCAGGCTGACGCTGGGCGTGAGGGCGGGGCCTTGCCAGGTGGGCACAGGCTGCAGGTCTGCACCGGCCCAGCAGGTGGTGATCACCGGCCGCTGCGCGCGCAGGTTGGCGGCGCGGGCCAGGTCGGCGGTGGCAAAGAGGCCTGCGGGCATGCAACCGGGGTACAGCAACAGTGCCAGGCGCAAGGGTGGTGCAGGTGGTGCGGTGGTGCGGCGCATGGTGGCGGGGTAGTTTGGCTAGAAATGGAAAGAAATTGTCAAACCAGGCCATTCTCGCCGGGCGTTCGATTCCCAACAATCCACTGCATACCCACTGGCTTCGGAGCCCACACCATGCAGATCACCCAATTGCGCAACGCCACCGTGCTTCTTGAATTCCAATCCCAGGGCCGCCCCGTGGGCCTGCTGGTGGACCCCATGCTCGCCCCCAGGGGCAGCCTGCCCGCGCTGCGCTATCTGGGCACGGGCCGCCAGCGCAATCCCATTGTGGAGCTGCCCGGGGGCACCGATGCGCTGCTGGAGCGCGTGACCCACGCCCTCATCACGCACTGCCAACGCGGCCATTTCGACCACCTGGACCGCGCTGGCAAGCGCTTTCTGCGCGAACGGCAGATTCCGGTGATCTGCATGCCACGCGATGCCGACTACCTGGCGCAGCGCGGCCTGCTGGTGTGGCCGCTGGCGGGGCCAGCGCGCCAGCCGTGGGCGCTGGGCGGCCATGTCACGCCGATCCCGTGTGTGCACGGTACCGGCTGGGTGGGCCGCTTCATGGAGCACGGCCACGGCTACCTGCTGGAGCTGCCGGGCGAGCCCAGCGTCTACCTGGCGGGCGACACCATGCTCACGCCCACGGTGCGCGACTGCCTGGCGCGCCTTCAGCCTACGGTGTCGGTGTTGCCTGCGGGCGGGGCCCGGTTCGATGTGGGGGCAGAAATCCTCATGGACGCCGCCGACATGGCCGAAGCCGCGCAGCTGGCCCACGGCACGCTGGTGGTGAACCACCTGCAGGCGCTGGACCACTGCCCCACCACGCGCGCAGCGGTGCGCCAATTGGCGGTAGACGGTGGCTGGGCAGACCGCCTCTGGGTGCCGGAGGATGGTGAAAGCAGAAGTTTTCCTTGTCGTGCAGCAGTTGATTGCTATTAAATGTATAGCTATCAGCGCTTGATAAACAAGCGCTAGAGCCCTGTTTGGCTCAAAAAACCACCTGCACCCCCGCCACCACCTGGCGCCCCAGGCCCGGGATCACGGTGAGTGCGCCCCACGAGGCCGTGTAGTACGCCTTGTCGAACAGGTTGCGCACATCCAGCGTCAGGCGCGTGCGCTTGTCGATCTGCCAGTAGCCTGTGATGCGCGCCGTGGTGTAGGCGGGCAGGCGGTAGGTGTCGGTAGCGGTGCCTGTGCGCTCGCCCACATGCACCAGGCCGCCGCCGATGCCGTAGCGGCCGCCCCAGGGCGCCTGGTCTTCGCGGATGGCGAACAGGCCGGCGCTCACGCGGGGCACGTTCAGCAGGCGCTTGCCCAGCAGGGCGGGGTTGTTGTCGCGGGTCACCTCGGTGTCGGTGTAGGCCATGTTGGCCGTCATGCGCCAGTGGGTGTCTATCTGCCCGGCCACATCCAGCTCCAGGCCCCGGCTTTGCACCTCGCCCGCCGCAATGCTGAAGTTGGCGTTGGTGGGGCTGCGCGTGAGCACATTGGTCTTGCGGATATCGAACAGCGCCACGCTCGCGTTCAGGCGCTGGTCGGCCGACTGCCACTTGGCGCCCAGTTCCAGGGCTTGGCCCTTTTGCGGGTCGAACGCCTTGCCGCTTTCATCCGTGCCTGCGTTGGGGCGGAACGAGCGTCCGGCCGAGGCATAGACCGAGGTGTTGGGGTTGATCAGGTAGGTCAGCCCGATGCGCGGCGTGGTGGCCGAATGCTCCTGCACTTGGCGGGTGGCGGCCAGGCGGTTTTCGCTGTCCTGGTGAAAGCGGTCAAAGCGCACGCCCGCCAGCAGCTTCCACTTCGCGCTCAGGTCGATCTGGTCCTGCACAAATACGCCCGTGGCGCGGGTGCGGTCCACCAGGTCAAAACCCGGCGTGAGGTTGCCCACGGGCTGGTTGTAGACCGGGTTGTAGATGTCGATGGCAAACGGCTGGCTGGCCAGGCTGGAGTAGCGGATGTCCTGCGCCGCAGTGAGCCGCCAGGTCTCCACACCTGCCAGCACGGTGTGGCTGAAGCCGCCCGCTTGCAGCTTGCCTTCGACTTCGCCCTGCAGCGATGCATCGCGCGCTGGCAGGCTGCGCCAGCTGTCGCGGCGGGTCAGAGTGCGGCCGTCAGCAGCCAGCGCGCCCGTGAGGTCGATGGCTGGGCCATACAGGTCCGTCTCGCGGTACGACGCGCCCAGGCGCGTGCGCCAGCCCTGGCCCAGGTCGTGGTCCAGCGTCAGCTGGTGCGTGTCGCCGTTGACATGCAGGTTCTCGCGGCTGGGGTCGCCCAGATACCGGTCGGACGGCAGCGCGCCCACGTTGCCCCGCACCTGCACGATGCCCCGGTCCAGCGGGGTGCGGATGCGGATGAACTCCGCCTCGTAGTTCAGCACCGTGTTGGCGCCCAGGTTCCAGGTGAGGGACGGGGCCACCACCATCTTGCGGTTGTCCACCAGCGCGGTACGGCTCGCGCCGTCCTCGGCCGCCACGTTCAGGCGGTAGGCAACGTCCGTGCCCAGCGGGCCTGTGGTGTCGAGCGTGGCACGGCGGTAGCCATGCCCGCCCACCTGCACACCCGCCTTGTGCGCGGGAGTGAACTGCGGCTTTTTGGTGACGATGTTGAGCGTGCCGCCCGGCTCGCTGCTGCCATACAACGCGGCCGCCGGGCCTTTGAGAAATTCAATGCGCTCGACCGAGCTCACGTCGCGCTGCGGGCCATAGCCCCGGTTGGAGGCAAAGCCGTTGAGCAGCTGGCCGCCGTCGGTGTTGCTGAAGCCACGGATCGCATAGTTGTCCCAGGTGCCGCCAAAGTCGTTCAGGCGGGTGATGCCGCTCACATAGTCCACGGTGTCGGCCAGGCGCGTGGCGCCCAGGTCTTCCATCAGCTGCTGGGGCACCACGCGCACGGACTGCGGGGTTTCGATCAGCGGCGTGTCGGTGCGTGTGGCTGCGGTGTTGCGCTGCGCGCCCTGGTAGCCGGTGGTGGCGCTGCTGTCACGCACCTGCACTTCCGACAGGGCGGGGCTGGTGGGGACGGCGTCGGTCGGTGGAGCCGATGAAACAGGGGGTGCCGTCTGGGCCATGGCGGCGCTGGCGGTAAAGGCGCACAGCGCCAGGGTGGCGCGGGCCGTAGCAGTCTGCCGGGCGGGCCGGGGAATCGAGGGATGCATGGTGCAGATCGGTAGAGAGAAAACGGCGGGGCTTGCTCCCGCGCGCCGTGCAAACCGCCGCACGGGAGAGAGGTCGTGTTGAACGGGGCACGGGCGGGGTGCAAATGAAAGGTCGTCATTATCCATGCAAATGCAAACAATTCGCATTTGCCTTTGCAGCAACGCTCCCTTGCCTTCTGGGTGCGCATGGGGGCGGGCAGCGCCTGCCTTGCAGGAGCGCTCAGCGGGGTGCTGCCTTGGCCGCCGTGGCCATCAGCGCCACAAACCGCGCCGCGCCCAGGCCCAGCGGCCGTTCCTTGGACCACACCACATCCACCCACAGTGCGGTGCCGTTGCTCAGGTTCTCAAACGGCATCTCCACCAGCCGCCCCGCCTCGATGCGCGGCTGCACCAACGCCCGGGGCTGCCAGCCCCAGCCCAGGCCTGCTTCGATCATGCCCAGCGCGGCCAGGTGGTTGTCGGTGCGCCAGTGGTGGCGGGCAAATACAAAACGGGGGTCGGTTTGCCCCAGGTCACGGCTGGCCACCACGATCTGGCGCGTGGTGGTCAGGTGTTCTTCGCGCAGCATGGCGCGCTCGGGCGGCTCGCCCCGGGCCAGGGCCGAGGCGCGCGCGCCCTGCAATACCGCATGGTCCGGCGCCATCACCGCCACCAGGGTTTCGGTGCCCACCTCCTGAAAACCCTCGCGCCCGTCGATGCTGGGCCGCTCGAACACCAGCGCCAGCTGTGCGCGGCCGCTGTGCAGCAGGGCCAGCGCATCCACCTGCGGGGCGGTCAGCACCTCCACCTGCAGCAGCGGGTATTCCGACGCCAGCGTGGCCAGGGGGCCTGTCCAGCGGGCGGCCAGCAGCTCGGGCGCGATGGCCAGCGTCAGCCGCTCTTCCAGCCCCTGCGTCAGCGCCAGCGCCTGGGCGTTGAGCTGCTGCAGCTGCCCGGCGAGCAACCGGGCCTGCGGTTCCAGCGCGCGTGCGGCGGCGGTGGGCCGGGGCTCGCGGCCGCTGCGGTCAAACAGCTGCACATCCAGCTCGGCTTCCAGGTGGGCAATGGTCATGCTCACGGCCGACGGCACCCGCGACAGCGCCCGCGCCGCCGCCGAAAATGAGCCGTGGTCCAGCGCTGCCAGGAACACCTGCACGCTGTCTGAAGAGAAGGCCATGGGTGTGATCTATCAAATAAACTGAAACAAGCTGACTTTATATATCAGCTGCAGGCACATAAAGTCACCGCCATGGACAAGCAACCCACCCTTTTCGGCCTGCAGGGCCTCAAGCGTCGACTGATCTATGTGAGCCTGTACGAGCTGATCGCCATCGCGGCGGCCACGGCCGGGCTGGCCTTGCTCTCGGGCCAGGGTGCGGGCCATTCGAGCGTGGTGGCCGTGGCAGCCTCGGTGATTGCCATCGTCTGGAACATCGTCTTCAACTGGGCGTTTGAGCGCTGGGAAGCTCGCCAGCCCGTGCGCGGTCGCAGCGTTGCGCGGCGCGTGGCGCATGCCATCGGTTTTGAAGGCGGGCTGGTCTTCACCCTCGTGCCGCTGTTTGCCTGGTGGTTTGACATCACCCTGTGGCACGCGTTTGTGATGGACCTGGGGCTGATCGTGTTCTTCCTTTGCTACACCTTTGTTTTCAACTGGGTGTTCGACCACCTGTTCGGCCTGCCGGCGTCGGCCATGGAGCCAGTGTCTGTTTGAGGTTGCAAGATGTTTTGCTATTGATTTAATAGCTTTGAGTGCTCTTCAGACAAGCGTCAGATGCCAATTTGCCCCATAAACCACCTGATGTGGCGCTGGCTCAGGAATATCGGACGAATCGTTCGCCCTGAGCCCGTCGAAGGGCCCTGGCTTTGGCAGGCTCAGCTCGCAGGGACGGGGCAGGTGTGGCCCATCCGGAAAATCCGAACTCAGGCCTGCAGTAGCTGCCCCGCAATGGCCGCAGCGGCGGTGCGTGTCTCCACCCCCAGCTTTTCAAAAATGTGCTCCAGGTGTTTGTTCACCGTGCGCGGGCTCATGCCCAGGATGTCGGCGATGTCGCGGTTGGTCTTGCCCTTGCTCAGCCAGGACAGCACCTCGGTCTCGCGTGGGGTCAGCGCGACCTGCTGCAGGTGGCGCGGGGCGGTGGCCTCGGGCGTGGTGCGGCTGAGCAGCAGCATCGACTCCGCCAGGCCGCTCGCGCCCAGGTGGCGGGCCAGCAACTGGCGGCCGTCGGCCAGCGCCAGGGTCTGGTCGCCGGTGGCTTGCGCGCGCACCAGCCAGGCAGCGGCGGCATCTGCGGGGGCGGGGTCGGCGGCAAAGGCGGCTTCCAGCCAGCGCAATGCCTGCGGGGAGCGCCAGGCCACGCGGCCCTGGCCGTCCAGCACCACCACGCCCAGCCCGGCCACGTCGACCGCCTCGCGCGCCAGCCGCGTGGCCTGGGCGTTGCGCACATGGGTGGCGAGCCGGGCCAGCACCTCGGGGATGCGCAGGGGCTTGACCACATAGTCCACCCCGCCACTGGCAAAGCCCCGCAGGATCTGCTCGGTGTCCGACAAGCCCGTCATGAACACCACCGGCACGTGCGACCAGGGCGGCGTGGCTTTCAACCGGCGGCACAGCGCAAAGCCGTCCATGCCGGGCATCACGGCGTCCAGCAGCACGCCGTCCGGCACGGTCAGGTCAAAGCGCTGCAGGGCTTCTTCGGCGTCGCGCGCGGCCAGCACGGCGTAGCCCTCGGCGGCCAGGGCGTCGCACAGCATGCGCAGGGTGTCGAGTGCGTCGTCCACCACCAGAATCACGCGCTGGCTGACCTGCTGGCCTGGATGGGATTCGTCGTTCATAGGGTTCCCTCTTCGGGCTCGCGCAGGTGGTGGGCCAGGGTCTCAAAGTCGAAGCGGTCGGCACTGGCCTGCAGCAGCGCCAGCGTGGCGGCATGGCCGGGCAGGTCGCCGCGTGCGCGCCGCAGCCGCTCGCGCAGCGCGGCGGCCTGGCCAGACCGCGCCAGGCGGGTCAGGTCTTCGCGCAGTTCGTCGGGCAGCGTGGCCGGGGTGTCGTTCGGGTTGGAGGGGCCCGCGGCGGGCTCGGGGCTGGGCGCAAGCGGCGTGTTGTCGCGCACCCATTCCAGCTGCAGCGCGTGCTCCAGCGCCTGGAGCAGTTCGGATTCGATCACCGGCTTGCCCACAAAAGCCTGGCACTGCTGCGCCGCCAATCGTGAGGCCTCGTGCTCGAACAGATTGGCCGATACGAACACGATGGGCAGCTCCGACGCAGGCCGCAACTCGCGCAGCAGGGCGGCGGTCTGCCAGCCGTCCAGGTCATCCATGGTGATATCGAGCAGCACCAGGTCGGGCGGTGTCTGGCGCACGATCTCGATGCATTCGCGCCCGCTGGCGGCCTCGCGCACCTCAAAACCCAGGGGCACCAGCAGGCCGGCCAGCAGCTGGCGCTGCAGGGGCTGGTCGTCCACCACCAGCAGCGTGCGCTGGGGCGCCAGGTACCCGATGACGGGGCGCAGTGTTGCGCGGCTGGGCGTGGTCCAGGCCGGGTCTACCGCAATGCTGGGCAGGTACAGCCGCACGGTAAAGGTGCTGCCCTGGCCGGGGGTGCTGGTTAGCGTGAGCTGGCCACCCATCAGTTCGGCAAGCAGGTGCGTGATGGTCAGGCCCAGGCCCGTGCCCGCCTCGCTGGCGCGGCGCCCGGCGCTGCCGCGCTCAAACGGCACAAAGATGCGCTCCAGGTCTTGCGGCTCGATGCCGATGCCGGTGTCGATCACCTCGATGCGCGAGACATGCTGGCGAAAGTCCATGCGCAGCCGCACCTCGCCGCGCTCGGTAAACCGCACGGCGTTGGACAGCAGGTTGATCAGAATCTGCCGCAGCCGCTTGGCGTCGGCCCGTATCCAGCCCGGCATGGTGCCCAGTGTCTCCACCACAAAGTGCAGGCCCTTGGCCTCGGCCTGCGGGCGCAGCATGGCTTCGATGTTCTCGATCAGCTCGGGCAGCGGCAGCGGGGCCATGTCCAGCCGCAAGCGCCCCGCCTCGATGCGCGCCAGCTCCAGCGAGCCGTCGATGAGCGCATGCATGTGCTGGCCGCTGTGCTGCATGGTCGACAACGTCTCGCGCATCCAGCCCTCGGTGTGCGGGTTCTTGAGCAGGATCTGTGTGTAGCCCAGGATGCTGTTGAGCGGCGAACGCAGCTCGTGCGTCATGCCTGCCACGTAGCGCGTCTTGGCCTGATTGGCGGACTCGGCCTGGTCCTTGGCCGCCTGCAGTTCGGCGTCGGTGCGCTTGTGGGCTTCGATTTCCTGCAGCAGCAGCTGCGTCTGCCGTTCCGACTCGTCCTGCGCCATGCGCCGGCTGTCGGTGCTCAGCACCACCCACCACGCGCACACGGCGGCCAGCAGCGCCAGCAGCGCAAACACCTTGAGAAACGGCATCTGTAGCATTTGGCCGGGCACCGGCGCCTGCAGGCTTTCCTGCACATACACCACGCCCACCAGAAACGCCATCACCGCGCACAGCGACACCATCACCATCAGGTACTGCCCCAGGCGAAAGTTCACCTTGATGGCCCAGCGCTGCGGCAGCAAGGCTTCCACCACGCTGCGCAACTGATCGGCCGCGCGCGAGCCGGTCTTGCAGCGGTCGTGGCAGCGCGATTCGAGCGAGCAGCACAGCGAGCAGATGGGCGCGGCATAGGCCGGACAGCGCGCCATGTCTTCGGACTCGAACTGGTTCTCGCACACGGTGCAGCGCACGATCTCGCCGGGCCGCCACTCGTTGCCCGGCGCGCGCGCCAGGTAGTAGCGGCCCTGCGTCAGCCAGGCCAGCAGCGGCGCCAGCGCCATCGACAGCACCAGCGCAATGAAGGGCGAAAACGCGGCCGCCTCTTCGCCCAGCAGCCCTGCATAGGCACAGCAGGCCACCGTGGCCGCCAGCACCATGGCGCCCAGGCCCACGGGGTTGAAGTCATACAGGTGCGCGCGCCGAAACTCGATGCCTTTGGGCGACAGGCCCAGTGGCTTGTTGATGACCAGGTCTGCCACCAGCGCACCCACCCAGGCAATGGCCACGTTGCTGTACACGGCCAGCACTTTCTCCAGCGCGCCAAACACACCCAGCGTCATCAGCAAGGTGGCGATCAACACGTTGAACACCAGCCACACCACGCGCCCCGGGTGGCTGCGGGTGACGCGCGCAAAAAAGTTGGACCACGCCAGCGAGCCCGCGTAGGCGTTGGTGAGGTTGATCTTGATCTGAGAGACCACCACAAACACCACCGTCACGGCCACCGCCAGGCCCGGCAGGCCCAGCGCCTGCATGACCTGGTGAAAGCCTGCGAGGAACATCTGCGTGGGCTCGGCCGCGCGCTGGGCGCCCACCTCGAACTGCAGCGCGGCAAACGCCAGAAAGGCCCCACCCGCCATCTTGAGCATGCCCATCACCACCCAGCCCGGTCCCGCCACCAGCACCGCGCCCCACCAGCGCAGGCGGTTGGCGGCAGTGCGCTCGGGCAGAAAGCGCAAAAAGTCCACTTGCTCGCCAATCTGCACCACCAGTGAAAAGATCACCGCCGCGGCTGCACCAAACATGAGCGGGTCAAACTGGCTGCTGCCGCTCTTGAGGCCCGACAGTCCCGCAAAGTCGCGGTACAGCTGCGGCTGGGCCAGCGCAATCCACACAAAGGGCAGCAGCAGCAAGAACAGCCACAGCGGCTGCGTCCACGCCTGCAGGCGCGAGATCAGCGTGATGCCACGCATGGCCAGCGGCAGGATCACCAGCGACGACGCGATGTAGCACCACTCCAGCGGCCAGTCCACCACCATCTGCAGCGCCAGCGCCATGATGGCAGCCTCCAGCGCAAAGAAGATGAACGTGAACACTGCGTAGATCAGCGACGTGATGGTGGAGCCCAGGTAGCCAAAACCTGCGCCGCGCGTGAGCAGGTCCATGTCCAGCCCATAGCGCGCTGCGTAGTAGGCAATGGGCAGGCCGGTCAGAAAGATCAGCAAGCCCACGGTGAGGATGGCCCACATGGCGTTGCTGAAGCCGTAGTTCAGCGCAATCGCGCCACCAATGGCCTCCAGTGCCAGGAATGACAGCGAACCGAACGCCGTGTTGGCCACGCGGAATTCGCTCCAGCGCCGAAAGCTCTTGGGCGTGTAGCGCAGTGCGTAGTCCTCCATGGTCTCGTCGGCCACCCAGGCGTTGTACTCGCGCCGGAAACGAAAAATCGTTTGTGGTGCGCTCTGGGCATCGGGTGCTTGTGGTGAGGCCATGCCCAGCACAAAGCAAGAAGCGTTCTAGGCGCGCACCGCGTTGGGGCGTTGCAGGTGCTCGCATTGCCGTGCGTAGGTCTATTTGCAGTGCGTGCACCGAGGGGCGTACGCAGCCCTACGTTAATTGACGTATGGGCGCATTCAAGGGTTGTCCCTAACCTTCATTCCACAGCGCAAACAACCCGCTTTGGTCCCGTCCCTTCATTCACACCGATCCTGCAAGGAGCGTCTTCATGAGCCACCCTTCCGACCCCCGCTTTAGTGACTCCGCCCAGGCCGAACCCGGCCGCCGTCGCATCCTGCAGGCGCTGGGCGCCGCATCCGTGGCGGGCCTGCCTGCCTGGTCGTTTGGCCAGCCCACGGCGCAGGTCAACACCACCAAGCTCGCCATCACCGACACCGAAGTCACCGTGGGCCAGTTGCACTCGGCCACGGGCACCATGGCGATTTCCGAAACCGGCTCCATCCAGGCCGAACAGCTGGCCATTGACCAGATCAACGCCATGGGCGGTGTGCTGGGCCGCAAAATCAAGGTGATCAAGGAAGACGGTGCGTCGGACTGGCCCACGTTTGCCGAAAAGTCCAAGAAGCTGCTCATCAACGACCGCTGCGCCGCTGTGTTTGGCTGCTGGACAAGCGCCTCGCGCAAGGCCGTGCTGCCGGTGTTCGAGAAAGAAAACGGCCTGCTCTACTACCCCACCTTCTACGAAGGCCTGGAGCAATCCAAGAACGTGATCTACACGGGCCAGGAAGCTACCCAGCAGATTCTGTACAGCCTGGAATGGGCCAAGACCGAGAAGAAGGCCAAGACCTTCTTCCTCATCGGCTCCGACTACATCTGGCCCCGCACCTCGATGAAGATTGCGCGCAAGCACATCGAGAACTTCCAGAAGGGAAAGGTCGTGGGCGAGGAGTACTACCCGCTGGGCAGCACCAACTTCGGCTCGCTGATGAACAAGATCAAGGTGCAAAAGCCCGACTGCCTGTTTGTGGCGGTGGTGGGCGGCTCCAACGTGGCGTTCTACAAGGCGCTCAAGGCCGCGGGCATCACGGGCGACAAGCAACTGCTGGTCACGCTGTCGGTCACCGAAGACGAGATGACCGGCGTGGGTGGCGAGAACTTCAACGGTTTCTACTCGTCGATGAAGTACTTCCAGTCCCTCGACAACGAGAACAACAAGAAGTTTGTGGCCGCCTTCAAGGCCAAGTACGGCAAGGACGCCGTGATCGGCGACGTGACGCAGGCGGGCTACCTGGGCCCCTGGCTGTGGAAGGCGGCGGTCGAAAAAGCCAAGAGCTTTGACGTGGACAAGGTGGTGGCCGCATCGCCCGGCATCGAGCTGACCACCGCACCCGAGGGCTATGTGAAGGTGGACGCCAACCACCACCTGTGGAGCAAGTCGCGCATCGCCATGGGCATGCCGGATGCTTCGTTCAAGGTGGTGTCCGAGTCGCCTGCGCTGATCAAGCCGGATCCATTTCCCAAAGGTTATCAATAAACACCCCCTGAGGCGCTTCGCGTCTTCCCCCCTCTCTCGCTGCGCGGGAGGGGGCCGACACCCTCGGTGCGGGGCGGCCCTTCCTCGGTGTCCCTCGCAAGAGGCCGCCCCATGGCACCGCTGTTCGTTTTCCAACGCTGCCCACGCAGGAGCTGCAACATGACCTTTTCCGAAATGATGAACATCGGCCTGATGCAGGGCTTTGCGGGCCTGAGTCTGTTTGCCGTGTTGCTGCTCATGGGGCTGGGCCTGGCCATCATCTTTGGGCAGATGGGCGTGATCAACATGGCCCATGGCGAGTTCATGACCATTGGCGCCTATACGATCTACCTGGGCTCGACCCTCGCGGCCAACCATGCGCCGCAAATGATTCCGTATTACTTTCCGCTGGCCATCGTGGCGGCGTTTGGGTTTGCGTTTGTAGCGGGCTGGCTGGTGGAATGGGGGCTGATCCGCCATCTGTACAAGCGCCCGCTGGACACGCTGCTGGCCACCTGGGGCATCAGCCTGGCCCTGCAGCAATGCTTTCGCACTTTCATCGGCCCCAAGGAGGTCAGCCCGACCTTGCCCGACTGGCTGCTGGGTTCGTGGGCGCCAGCCGAGGGGTTGGACATCCCGATCAATGGCCTGTTTGTGCTGGCGTTGACTGCCGTGGTCACGGGGGGCGTGCTGCTGGCCCTGCACAGAAGCCGCTGGGGCCTGCGGGTGCGCGCCACGGTGAGCAACCGCATCATGGCCAACGCCATTGGCATCGACACCCAGAAGACCGACCGCCTGACCTTTGCCATTGGCTGCGGCATTGCCGGCGTGGCGGGCGCGGCGTTTACCACCATCGGCTCCACCGGCCCCACATCGGGATCGCTCTACATCGTGGACGCCTTCCTGGTGGTGACCTTTGGCGGCGCGGCCAGCCTTCTGGGCACCGTGGTGTCTGCCTTCGGCATTGCGCAGACGCAGTCCATCACCGAGTTCTTCATGGCGGGCTCCATGGCCAAGATGATCACGCTGTCGCTGATCGTGCTGATCCTGATGGTGCGGCCGCAGGGCCTGTTTGCGTCAAAAGTTCGTCGATGAAATTCGCTCATCTGTCCATTTCCTTCGAGCCCACCGGAGTCTCCGCATGAACGCCTTCAAAGCCTGGATCCTGCGCTACCAGCTCGCCAGCCTGGTACTGCTCACCGTGCTGCTGGCCGTGGTGCTGCCGCTGGCACTCGACATCTTTCGGCTGAACCTGGTCGGCAAGTACCTCACCTATGCGTTCGTCGCTATCGGCCTCGTGATGGTGTGGGGCTACGGCGGCGTGCTCAGCCTGGGGCAGGGCGTGTTTTTTGGCCTGGGGGGCTATGCCATGGCCATGTTCCTCAAGCTCGAAGCGTCTGACCCCATCAGCACCAAGATCCAGTCCACGCCCGGCATCCCCGACTTCATGGACTGGAACCAGATCACCGAGCTGCCCAGCTTCTGGATTCCGTTCAAGAGCCTGCCGTTTGCGCTGGCGGCCGTGATCGTCGTGCCCACGCTGCTGGCCTGGATCATCAGCTTTGCGATGTTCAAGCGCCGTGTGGGCGGTGTGTACTTTGCCATCATCACGCAGGCCGTGGCACTGATTCTGACGGTGCTCATCATCGGCCAGCAGGGCTACACCGGTGGCGTGAACGGTATGACGGATCTGAAGACCCTGTGGGGCTGGGACACGCGCACCGACAGCGCCAAATACATCCTGTATTACGTGTGCGTGGCGCTGCTCATAGGCTCCATCATCCTGTGCCGCTGGATACAGACCGGCAAGGTGGGCACGCTGCTGCTGGCCATGCGCGACAAAGAAGACCGCGTGCGCTTTTCGGGCTACGACGTGGCCAATTTCAAGGTCTTCACCTTCTGCCTGGCCGCCGCGCTGTCGGGCATCGGGGGCGCCATGTTCTCGCTGCAGGTGGGCTTCATGTCACCCAGCTTCGTAGGCATCGTGCCATCCATCGAGATGGTGATCTATGCCGCCGTGGGCGGGCGCATGAGCCTGGTGGGCGCGGTGTATGGCACCTTGCTGGTGAACGCGGGCAAGACGTATTTCTCGGAGAGCTTTCCCGAGCTGTGGCTGTTCCTCATGGCCGGGCTTTTCATCGGCGTGACCATGGCCTTCCCCATGGGCCTGGCGGGCCTGTGGGAGAGCCATGTGGTGCCCTGGTGGAAGGGCCGCCGCGAGGCCTTGCGCCAGGCGTCCGCGCAAAACCGGCCGCCCGCAGTCCGCCCGCCTGCGGATGCTGGGCCAGCGACGGCATCGTCGCCCGCACCGTCCGCTGCGCTGCCTGACGGCGTGAGCCGCCAGGGCGTCTGAACCCACCGGAGCACTCCTCATGAGCAACACCGACTTCGCGCTGGCCATTGAAGACCTGACCGTTTCGTTCGACGGCTTTAAGGCCATCGACGACCTCACGCTGTACATCGACAAGAACGAGCTGCGCGTGATCATCGGCCCCAACGGTGCGGGCAAGACCACGCTGCTGGACCTCATCTGCGGCAAGACCCGCGCCACGGGTGGCAGCATCAAGTTCAAGAACGAAGAACTCACCCGCATGGCCGAGCACAAGCGTGTGCGGCTGGGCATCGGGCGCAAGTTCCAGACGCCCTCCATCTACGAGAACCTGTCGGTCTTCCAGAACCTGGAGGTGTCTTACCCCGCAGGCCGCTCGGTGCTGGGCGCGCTGGCGTTCAAGTGCACCGATGAGGTCAAGGCGCGTGTGCAGGTGGTGGCCGAAGACATTGGCCTGGGCGACAAGCTCGATACCGAGGCTGGCTTGCTGAGCCACGGGCAAAAACAGTGGCTGGAGATTGGCATGCTGCTGATGCAGGAGCCCGAGCTGCTGATGCTGGACGAGCCGATTGCCGGCATGAGCGCGCGCGAGCGTGAACTGACGGCCGAGCTGCTGCAGCGCATCTGCAAGAACCGCGCGGTGATCGTCATTGAGCACGACATGGAGTTCGTCAAGCGCATTGCCCACAAGGTCACGGTGATGCACCAGGGAAAGATCTTGGCCGAAGGCCCCATGGAGAAGGTGCAGGCGGACCCCAAGGTCATCGACGTGTACCTGGGCCACTGAGCAACCCATTCCTTCACAGGAGCATCGCATGCTGGAAGTCAAAGATCTGTTTGTGGCCTACGGCCAGAGCGAGGCGCTGCACGGCATCTCGTTTGACGGCCGTGCCAACGAGACCGTGGCCATCATGGGCCGCAATGGCATGGGCAAAACCACGCTGTTCAAAAGCCTCATGGGCGTGATGCCCGTCAAGAGCGGCCAGATCACCGTGGCAGGCCAGGACGTGACGAAGGACGAGAGCTTTCGCCGCGTGGCCAAGGGCATCGCCTATGTGCCTCAAGGCCGCATGATCTTCCCGACCCTCACGGTCGAAGAGAACATCGAGACCGGGCTGGAAAACTCCAAGACGCGACAGATTCCCGAAGATATCTACGCACTGTTTCCCGTGCTGTGGGACATGCGCCGGCGCAAGGGCGGCAACCTCTCGGGCGGGCAGCAGCAGCAACTGGCCATTGCGCGAGCGCTCGTCACCGACCCCAAGGTGCTGCTGCTCGACGAGCCCACCGAGGGCATCCAGCCTTCCATCATCAAGGACATCGCCAAGGCGCTCAACGAGATTCGCAAGCTGCGCCAAATCACCATCGTGGTGAGCGAGCAGGTGCTCTCGTTCGCCATGGACGTGGCCGACCGGCTGTTCGTCATTGAGGGCGGCCGCCTGGTGCACGAGACCGCCCGCGCCGACACCGACCAGCAGCGCATCAAAGCCTATCTGTCGGTATGAAACACCCCCTGAGTCGCCTTCGGCGCCTTCCCCCTCAAGGGGGACGACGCCCTCGCTGCGGGGCGGCCCTTGCTTGGCGTCCCTGGCCTCGGCCGTGGCGGTCTCGGCGGCAATGCGCCATGTAAGGCCGGGATTTTTTCTCGCTTTTTCCTTCTTCCACCCAACCCTTCCAAGGAGCACGCCATGGCTGAAACCCTGATCAAGGTCGATCTAAGCAAGTCGCCCACCGAGAACGAGAACATCCACAACCGCTGGCACCCAGACATTCCCATGGCCTGCTGGGTCAATCCTGGCGATGAGTTCGTGCTGGAGACGTTTGACT
Source organism: Acidovorax sp. FG60 (assembly GCF_057808995.1). Classification (NCBI taxonomy): domain Bacteria; kingdom Pseudomonadati; phylum Pseudomonadota; class Betaproteobacteria; order Burkholderiales; family Comamonadaceae; genus Acidovorax; species Acidovorax sp. FG60. The sequence continues at coordinate 66,252 of NZ_JBMDJC010000003.1, read as the reverse complement.
GGACGGGCGGCTTCATCAAGAACAACGACAGCGCCGATGATGTGCGCGACATCGACCTGACCACGGTGCACTACCTCAGCGGCCCCGTGGGCGTGAAGGGCGCCGAGCCGGGCGACCTGCTGGTGGTGGACCTGCTGGACATTGGTGCCAAGCAGGACAGCCTGTGGGGTTTCAACGGCTTTTTCAGCAAGAACAACGGCGGCGGTTTTTTGACCGAGCATTTCCCGCAGGCGCAAAAGTCCATCTGGGACTTTCATGGCATGTTCACCAGCTCGCGCCATGTGCCTGGTGTGAAGTACGCCGGGCTCATCCATCCCGGCCTGATTGGCTGCCTGCCCGACCGCAAGATGCTGGAGCAGTGGAATGCGCGCGAGCAGGCGCTCATCGACTCAGACCCCACGGCCGGGCTGGCCAACCCACCCTCGGCGGGCACGGCCCACATGGGCCGCCTCACGGGCGATGCCAAGGCCAAAGCGGCTGCTGAAGGCGCCCGCACGGTGCCCCCGCGCGAGCATGGTGGCAACTGCGACATCAAGGATTTGTCGCGCGGCGCCAAGGTGTTCTTCCCGGTGTATGTGGACGGCGCCGGCCTGTCGGTGGGCGACCTGCATTTCAGCCAGGGCGACGGCGAGATCACCTTTTGCGGCGCCATCGAGATGGCAGGCTGGGTGCACATGAAGGTCACGCTCATCAAGGGCGGCATGGCCAAGTACGGGATCAAGAACCCCATCTTCAAGCCCAGTCCCATCACGCCCACCTACAACGATTACCTGATCTTCGAGGGCATCAGCGTGGACGAGAGTGGCAAGCAGTACTACCTGGACGTGAACGTGGCCTACCGCCAGGCCTGCCTGAACGCCATCGAGTACCTCAAGAAGTTTGGCTATTCGGGCGCGCAGGCGTATTCCATCCTGGGCACAGCCCCGGTGCAGGGCCACATCAGCGGCGTGGTGGATGTGCCCAACGCCTGCGCCACGCTGTGGCTGCCCACGCAGATCTTTGACTTTGACATCAACCCGAGTGCGGCGGGGCCGATCAAGCACCTGGATGGCTCGGTGGCCATGCCGCTGTCGCCCGACCTGGTCTGACAGTCAAACACCATTGCTGCAGAAGGACCCGCCATGCCCACCTACGACTACGCCTGTGCCCAGTGTGGCGGCTTTGATGCCTTCCGCCTGCTGGCCGATCGCAACGAACCCGCTGCCTGCCCAGACTGCGGCGCGGCATCGCCGCGCGTGTTTGCCACCGCGCCGCGCCTGGCACTCATGAGCGCGTCCGCGCGCAGCGCCATCGCCACCAACGAGCGAGCGCGGCACGAGCCGCAGCGCTCGGGCGACTACGCCCGCCTCAAACACCCTGCAGGCTGTGGCTGCTGTTCGTCATCGCAAAGCCGCAAGGCCACGGTGACGGCGCCCAGCGGCGCCAAGGCGTTTCCGAGCAAACGGCCCTGGATGATTTCTCATTGATAGGGATGCTTCACCATGATTCACGGCGATATTTCAAGCAGCAAGGACACCGTCGGCGTGGCGGTGGTCAACTACAAGATGCCGCGCCTGCATACCAAGGCCGAGGTGCTGGACAACGCGCGCAAGATCGCAGACATGCTGGTGGGCATGAAGACCGGCTTGCCCGGCATGGACCTGGTGATCTTTCCGGAGTACAGCACCCACGGCATCATGTACGACGCCCAGGAGATGATGGACACGGCGGCCACCGTACCGGGTGAAGAGACCGAAATCTTCGCCGCCGCCTGCCGCAAGGCCAAGGTGTGGGGCGTCTTCTCACTCACCGGCGAGCGCCATGAGGAGCACCCGCACAAGGTGCCGTACAACACCCTGATCCTCATGAACGACCAGGGCGAGATCGTGCAGAAGTACCGCAAGATCATGCCCTGGACCCCCATCGAAGGCTGGTACCCCGGGGACACCACCTACGTCAGCGAAGGCCCCAAGGGCCTGAAGATCAGCCTCATCATCTGCGACGACGGCAACTACCCCGAGATCTGGCGCGACTGCGCCATGAAGGGTGCCGAGTTGATCGTGCGGTGCCAGGGCTACATGTACCCCGCCAAGGAGCAGCAGATTCTGATGAGCAAGGCCATGGCCTTTGCCAACAACACGTATGTGGCCGTGGCCAATGCCGCCGGGTTTGACGGCGTATACAGCTACTTCGGCCACAGCGCCCTGATTGGCTTTGATGGCCGAACGCTCGGTGAATGCGGCGAGGAGGAATACGGCGTGCAGTACGCCGCGTTGTCAAAGAGCCTGATCCGCGACTTCCGCAAGAACGGGCAGTCCGAGAACCACCTCTTCAAGCTGCTGCACCGGGGATACACAGGGCTGATCAACTCCGGCGGTGGAGACCAGGGTGTGGCCGCCTGCCCGTATGACTTTTACACCCGCTGGGTGACTGACCCCGAAGGCACGCGCAAGGCCGTGGAGGCCATCACGCGGCCCATGGTGGGCACCGAGGAGTGCCCGATCGAGGGTATCCCCAACCCCGACAGCGCAGACCGCTGCTGAGGCAACGGGATTCAGGGCCGTGGCCTGAGATCTTCAAACAGTGTTAACCGGCTGTGAGGCGCCCACACTGCGCCCGATAATCGGCCCCCATGCGTGGGCCGTTCCTTTCTCTCCTGTGGATGTCATCGTGTGCACTGCTGTGCACCGTGCTCGCTGGCTGCGCGGCGAATGCGCCCACGCCACGCGGCGAGGTCAAGGGGGCCGCCACAACGCCCGCCGAGCTGGCCCAGTCCGACATGAACCGCGTGGCCACGCTGGCCATGCACGAGAACCTGGAGGGCTTGTTCCGCCTCATGGACAAGCTCTACCGCCGCAACCCCGCCGAATGGCGCAAAACCAGCGCCACCAGCCGCGAGCACGCGGCCGAGCAGGTGCGCACAGCCATACTGCAGCGCCAGCCCTGGGCACCACTGCAGGGGCGGCGCGACATTGCCGCGATGGGCTTTGCGTTCGCGCCGGAGTTCACCGGGGACCGCGTGGCAGCCTTCATCCATGCCACGGCCGACATGATCATCACGGCCCATGGCGGAAAGATCGAATTCTTCTTGCTCGACGGCATGGATGCCCAGCACCTCTACAACGCCGCCCGCAATGTGGAAAGCGCCGTGTGGCTGCTGGCCCAGCGCCGCAACGCCCAGGGCCAGCCACTGCTGCTGGCGGACGAGATCGGCCCCCAAGGCCGCAACCTGAGCTTTGAGCGCGAGTTTGGCAAGATCATCGCGCGTCTCGACCTGCTGGCTGCCCTGACCACCGAAAAGTACCGCCGCGCCGCCATCAGCTATGTGCAGGGCATTGTGGGCGGCACGTTCCTGCAGTTCCTGCCGGTGCGTTGAGAGCTATTCAACCGCTTCAAGCGCGGGACGCGCGGTCAGCGCGTGCCGCCATGCACGAAGATTCCGGGTGGAAACGTGGCGTTACACTTTGGTCACCCCTCTACTTCGAATCGGGACTTCGCCATGCTCCAACGTGTTTTGCTGTGGCTCACTGCGCTCTTGTTGGCCATGGTGGCTGCGACCGCAGCGCATGCCCAAGATGCGGACCTGTCCATCACGAAGACCGATGGTGTGGCCACGGCCGTCCCGGGCGGGTCGGTGACCTACACCATCACCGCCAGCAACGCGGGGCCGGACCCCGTCGTCGGTGCAACGGTTGCGGACACCCTTCCCGCCGTGCTCACCGGCACCTGGACCTGCGTGGGCGCGGGCGGTGGTACCTGCACCGCCGCAGGCAGTGGCAACATCAACGACAGCGTCAACCTGCCAGCGGGGGGATCGGTCACCTACACGGTGAGCGCCACGATCAACGCTTCTGCGACCGGAACACTGACCAACACCGCGACAGTGACGTCCGCCGTGAACGACCCGGTTCCCGCCAACAACAGTGCCACCGATTCCGACACGCTCACGCCACAGGCCGATCTGGCCATCACCAAGACCGACGGGGTGACCACGGCCACGCCGGGCGGATCGGTCACCTACACCATCACCGCCAGCAACGCGGGGCCATCCAATGCGCCGGGGGCCACGGTGGCGGACACCTTCCCCGCATCACTTACCGGCACCTGGACCTGCGTGGGCGCGGGCGGCGGCACCTGCACGGCAGCAGGCAGCGGCAACATCAACGACACCGTCAATCTGCCCGCCGGAGGATCGGTTACCTACACCGTCAGCGCCACGGTGAGTGCAGCGGCCACAGGGACGCTGGTCAACACCGCGACGGTCGCGGCTCCGGGCGGTGTAACCGACCCCAACCCGGGCAACAACAGCGCCACGGACTCCGACACCATCACGCCGCAGGCCGATCTGTCCATTACCAAAACGGACGGCGTGACCACGGCCATACCTGGCGGCTCAGTCACATACACCATCACCGCCAGCAACGCGGGGCCGTCCAATGCGTCGGGGGCCACGGTGGCGGATACCTTCCCCGCAGCGCTCACCGGCACCTGGACCTGCGTAGGCGCGGGTGGCGGCACCTGCACGGCAGCGGGCAGCGGCAACATCAACGATAGCGTCAACCTGCCCGCCGGTGGATCGGTGACCTATACGGTGAGCGCAACAGTGAGTGCTGCGGCCAGCGGAACGCTGGTGAACACCGCGACGGTGACAGCGCCGGGCGGGGTGACCGACCCCAATCCGGGCAACAACAGCGCCACGGATTCCGACACCATCGCATCGCAAGCCGACCTGACCATCACCAAGACCGATGGCGTGACTACGGCCAACGCTGGCGGCTCGGTGACCTACACCATCACCGCCAGCAATGCCGGACCGTCCAACGCCCCTGGCGCGACGGTGGCAGACACCCTGCCCGCCGTGCTGACCGGCACCTGGACCTGCGTGGGCTCCGGCGGCGGCACCTGCACGGCGGCGGGCAGCGGCAACATCAACGACGTGGTCAATCTGCCTGCGGGCGGATCGGTGACCTACACCGTCACCGCCACGGTGAGCGCGTCGGCAACGGGGACACTGGTCAACACCGCGACGGTCGCGGCCCCGGGTGGCGTGACCGACCCTAACCCCGGCAACAACAGCGCCACCGATACCGACACCATCACGGCAGTGGCCGCGAGCGCGATTCCGTCGTTGTCCGAGTGGGCTTTGTGGCTGATGGCGGGCTTGATGCTGCTGGCCGCACTCCGGGGCCGCCGCCCAGTGCGCTGATCCCGCGCGGGCAACTTACAATCGCCCCTCGGCCCAAGGAGCGTTGCAGCGACTTGCCATGCCCGGCTTGGTGCATGGCGATTCGTCAGGCTTGGGCCCCGCGCACCCCACCGTACACCGCAACGACGCTCACCTGTTTTTCTGCTGCCCCTGCACAGGTGAGTGAGTCCTATGTCTGCTGTATCCCTGCCCCCCATGAAGCTGTCCGGTCTGGAGCCCGTCTCCATTGGCGAGGGCACCTTGTTCGTCAACATCGGTGAGCGCACCAACGTCACCGGCTCCAAGGCGTTCGCGCGCATGATTTTGAACGGCCAGTACGAAGAAGCCCTGGCCGTGGCGCGCCAGCAGGTGGAGAACGGCGCCCAGGTCATCGACATCAACATGGACGAGGCCATGCTCGACAGCAAGGCCGCCATGGTGCGCTTTCTGCAGCTCATCGCGTCCGAGCCCGACATCGCGCGCGTGCCCATCATGGTGGACAGCTCCAAGTGGGAGGTGATCGAGGCCGGTCTGCGCTGCGTGCAGGGCAAGGGCATCGTCAACTCCATCTCCATGAAGGAGGGCGTGGACAAGTTCAAGCACGAGGCGCGCCTGGTGCGCCGCTACGGCGCCGCAGCGGTGGTGATGGCCTTCGACGAAAAAGGCCAGGCCGACACCTACGAGCGCAAGATCGAAATCTGCGAACGCGCCTACCGCATCCTGGTCGATGAAGTGGGCTTCCCGCCCGAGGACATCATCTTCGACCCCAACATCTTTGCCGTGGCCACCGGCATTGAAGAGCACAACAACTACGCCGTCGATTTCATCGAGGCTACGCGCTGGATCAAGCAGAACCTGCCCGGCGCCAAGGTGTCGGGTGGGGTATCGAACGTGTCGTTCAGCTTCCGTGGCAACGATCCGGTGCGCGAAGCCATCCACACCGTGTTTCTGTACCACGCCATCAAGGCCGGCATGGACATGGGCATCGTCAACGCGGGCATGGTGGGCGTGTACGACGACCTGGAGCCCGTGCTGCGCGAGCGCGTGGAAGACGTGGTGCTTAACCGCCGCCCGGATGCTGGTGAGCGCCTGGTCGAGATCGCCGAAACCGCCAAGAGCGGCGCCAAGGACGAAAGCAAGAAGCTCGAATGGCGCGGCACGCCCGAGCACCCCAAGACCGTGGGCGAACGCCTGTCGCACGCGCTGGTGCATGGCATTACCGACTTCATCACCGAAGACACCGAAGAGGCCTACCGCGAGATCCTGGCCAAGGGCGGCCGCCCGCTGCACGTGATCGAAGGCCCGCTCATGGACGGCATGAACGTGGTGGGCGATCTGTTTGGTGCGGGCAAGATGTTTTTGCCCCAGGTGGTGAAAAGCGCACGCGTGATGAAGCAGGCCGTGGCCCATCTCATCCCCTACATCGAGGAAGAAAAGCGCCAGGACGAACTGGCCGGGCGCGACGTGCGCAGCAAGGGCAAGATCGTCATCGCCACCGTGAAGGGCGACGTGCACGACATCGGCAAGAACATCGTCACCGTGGTGCTTCAGTGCAACAACTTCGAGGTGGTGAACATGGGCGTGATGGTGCCCTGCCACGAGATTTTGGCGCGCGCCAAGGTGGAGGGGGCCGACATCGTGGGCCTATCGGGCCTGATCACCCCCAGCCTCGAAGAAATGCAGTACGTGGCGGGCGAGATGCAGAAGGACGAGCACTTCCGCATCAAGAAGATCCCGCTGCTGATCGGCGGCGCCACCACCAGCCGCGTGCACACCGCCGTCAAGATCGCGCCGCACTACGAAGGTCCCGTGGTCTATGTGCCCGACGCCTCGCGCAGCGTGAGCGTGGCGCAGAGCCTGCTGGGCGACGGCGTGCAGAACTACGTGGACGAGCTCAACGCGGACTACGACAAGGTCCGCACCCAGCACGCCAACAAAAAGGCCACGCCCCTGTGGCCTCTGGCCAAGATCCGCGCCAACAAGACGCCGGTTGATTGGGCTGCCTACCAGCCCACCGTGCCGCGCGCGCTGGGCCGCCGCGTGTTCAAGAACTTCGACCTGGGCGAGCTGGCCAAGTACATCGACTGGGGTCCGTTCTTCCAGACCTGGGACCTGGCCGGCCCGTACCCCGCCATCCTCACCGACGAGATCGTGGGCGTGGAAGCCACGCGTGTGTTTGCCGATGGGCAGGCCATGCTCAAGAAGATCATCGAAGGCCGGTGGCTCACGGCCAGCGGCGTGATGGCCCTGCTGCCCGCCAACAGCGTGAACGATGACGACATCGAGTTCTATACCGACGACACCCGCACCGAAGTGGCCATGACCTGGTACGGCCTGCGCCAGCAGGCCGAAAAACACACCATCGACGGCGTGACCCGCCCCAGCCGCTGCCTGGCCGACTTTGTAGCGCCCAAGAGCAGCGGCATTGCCGACTACGCAGGCATGTTCGCCGTGACGGCGGGCCTCGGGATCGAGAAGAAGGAAAAGGCCTTCATCGACGCGCTGGACGACTACTCGGCCATCCTGTTCAAGAGCCTGGCCGACCGCCTTGCCGAAGCCTTTGCCGAAGCCTTGCACCACCGTGTGCGCACCGACCTGTGGGGCTACGCAGCGGGTGAGCAGCTTAGCAACGACGACATGATTGCCGAGAAATACCAGGGCATCCGCCCCGCGCCCGGCTACCCCGCCTGCCCTGACCACAGCGCCAAGACCGACCTGTTCCGCGTGCTGCAGGCTGGCGAGATCGGCATGTCGCTCACCGAAAGCCTGGCCATGATGCCCGCCGCCAGCGTGAGCGGCTTCTACATCGGCCACCCTGATGCCGTGTACTTCAACGTCGGCAAGATCGGCGAAGACCAACTGCACGACATGGCCCAGCGCCGGGGCATGGATGAGAAGGTGTTGGAGCGGTTGCTGGCGCCTAATCTGTGATGCCGTTGGATGCATATTGCTATTAATTGTGTAGCAATTTACGCTTACGGATAAAGCGCTGGAGGCTGATTCGGCTTGATTTTGAGGACCTTGTGACAACATGTCGCACCCGTTGCCCTCGTCCTTTGTCCCGCCCGTTTCCCCCCGCCCGTTCGGGCTGGCCCTGTCCAAGCCAGGGCGTCTCCGCTGAACAGTCCCTCGACAGGCAGGGCGAAAGCTCGGGCTGCCCGATCAAGGCTCCTGGCCAGACTTTCCGCTAGATCGAGCGCAGGGCTCCGTTCCGAGCCCTTGGTGTGGCCGGGCGGTTCTTCTCTCTGTGGGTAGGTGTTCTTCCCAGCTAGGGAGATTCCTAGCTAGGAATCGCCTGTATAGCTATACGAAGGTAAAACCGGTTCAATCACGTTCATCCCCCATGGCTGCATCAAGTGGCAGATGCCCCAAGGGATGGCCCGAGGCCCAGTGCCCATCGTGCCCAGGGATGGATCAATACCGACAGCTCTTCACCATGCAAATCACTACCAACACCAGTACTTGGGCACTGTCCGGCAGTGGCGCTGCTACAGCACCCACGGACCCCAGTTTGTCTCAGGGGACGGGCTTTGCCAACGAAAGCACCGCGACGTCTTTGCAATCTGGCTTGATACTGGCGCAGGCCGATACCCTCAACCCCATCGTCAGCAGCAACACCGCGCAAAGCGCCAACTCCACGCCGTTCTGGGGGGCTGGCACCGTGCCTGCGCCCAATGCCCTGACAGCGTTGCGGAATGCCGAGCGCGACCGGACCGATCCATTGCGACTGGGCGTGAACGAGATTTATCGCGACGCCATTACCCTGGCTGCGGATCGCACGGGCTACCCACGCGCCACGATTGCGGCCGTGATATCTGCAGAAGCGGGCCCGCTGCGCGGCAAGCGTCTGGACGATGCCACCAACCAGCGCTTTTTTGGCGAGCTGCATCCGCAGCTGGACCCCAAAGCCAAGCTGGACAAGGCGGGGGCCGCCGAGTGGAAGGCCCTGCGCCGTGAACTCTCGGCCACCTGGGACCCGCAGAGCTACAACACCACCAGCAAGGCTGGGGGCTTGACGCAATTTCTGGAAAGCACCTGGATCGAATCGGCCACCAAGCCGGGCAGCTACGTCAATGAACAGGCCAAGTCCCTGGGGCAGGTGAACGATGCCAACCAGGTGGTGGACCGGGCTGCGCTGCTGGACTTGCGCTTTGACGCCACCACCTCCATCGTGGCTGCGGCTGAGCTGGACAAGGGTTACTTCACCCAACTGAGCGCCCGCACCAACGACGATGGCACCCCTCTGGTGCCTGCCGATCTGTCCGCAGACAAGAAAGCGCAGTACATCTATCTGGTCCACCACGAGGGGGCGAATGGTGCCGCGCAAATCCTCAAAGGCACGCTGACCGATGCGCGCGCTGAAGGCCTGCTGAAAAACCACGTGGCTGATGCCGACAAGCGCCAGGCGATGATCGACGCCCACGACGGCAGTGCAGCCAAGGCTTACACGGCGTACCTGTGGCAGTACATTGAGCAGCGCATAGTGCCCGCCAACTTCCGTTGAAACGCCCGACTTCTGCCATGACTTGTTCCTTGTCCGCTCGACTTCGCTCCCTTGTACGTTTTGGTGCCGTGGCGCGCAGCGTGGCGTGTGCTGGAGCGCGAAAAGCGCTGTGGACCGCGCTGGCACTGGCCCAGCCCGTCTGCTGGGCCCAGGCCCAGGCGCCTGCTCTTGCCGCCAGTTCGACCTTGCCAGCCAGCCGCCTCGCGGCGCATTGGGAAGGCCCGGCCTTGGTGGGGCAGTTGCAGTTACGACTCATCGTGTTGGATGCTGAACGCGGCGCGGTGGCGGCAGCGCTCACGGTTGGATCGCCGCAGTGCAGCGGCGGTCTGGACAGCCTGGGGCAGTGGCAACGAGGCACCTTGGTGCTCAAGCCCTACCGGCCCGAGCCCGACGCTGCTGCTTGCGAGGTCCAGGTGCGGGTGGATCCCGACGGGCGCCGGGCCTGGGTGTCCGAGACGGGTTGCGGTGCCTATCGGGGCGCTGCCTGTGTGTTTGAGGGGCAGTTGCAGGCGCGGTAGGGGGGCTGCTCGCTGCTGCAGGGGGCATGAAAATGGCGGCTAGCGCTTGCCAGTAAAGCGCAAAAAGCTATTGATTTAATAGCAATTGATTCAAGAGCGGTCGGCGTGCGGCGTGCCCGCAGAGGTTGGGGCATCGGACGCGCCGTGCGGCACTTGCTCCCCCTGTGCCCCCGCCGCCATCTCCAGCTGCATCATGATCATGTTGACCAGCGTGTGCACAGTGGGGCGGCCGGTTTCGATGACGTAGTGGGCGGTTTCGCGGTACAGGCCATCGCGCTGGGCGTACAGGTCGCGCAGCTTGTCCATGGGGTTGCCGCCTTGCAGCAGGGGGCGGGTCCGGTCGTGTTTGACGCGCCGGTAGATTTCTTCGGGCGAGGCGCGCAGGTACAGCACGTTGCCAAACTGACGCAGGGTTTCGCGGTTTTCGGGGCGCAGCACGGCGCCGCCGCCGGTGGACAGGACCATGCCACCAGCTTGCCCGGCCACGTCGGCCAGGGCCTGCGACTCCAGATCGCGAAAGCGGGCTTCGCCCTCGGCCTCGAAGAAGCTGCGGATGGTGGTGCCGATGGTCTGTTCCAGCCGGTGATCCAGGTCGATGAAGGGCACCCCCGCCCGGTGGGCCAGCTGGCGGCCGATGGTGGATTTGCCGGAGCCGGGCATGCCGACCAGTGCGCAGCGGATCTGCATAGGTTCAAAAAAGAGGTCTGGGAGACGGGTATGCGTGCTGCGGGTGGAGCTGCGTCGCGTGCCGTGATTGGGCGTTGAGTGTAAGCCGTGGCCTCCGTTGCCATGCGCAGCGGTTGCAGCTGGCGCTGCCCCGGCCTGGGACGCAGCTCCTCAAGGAGGTGTGCTCATCAAAGCGCCGCGTACACCAGCGCCGGATACAGCTCGCACAGGGTGCGCAGTTGGCCCGGCGCCTGGGTGAGCAGGATGGCGAACAGGTCTTCGGCAGGGTCTACCAAAAAGAAGGTGCCGCCCAGTCCGCTCCAGCTGTAGGTGCCTGCCGAACCGGGGCTGGATGCCAGGCCGGTGGCCTTGCGAACGGCCACGCCCAGGCCAAAGCCGTAGCCTGCGGGCAGGATGTCGCCCGCTGTGGGGATGCCGCCCAGATGGTCGGCGGTCATGAAACCGACGGTGGCGCGGCTGGCCAGGCGGATGGTGTGGCCGTCCGGGCCTTGTACGGTGCCCTGGCCCAGCATCAGCTGCAAAAAGCGTGCGTAGTCGCTGGCGGTGGACACCAGCCCGCCGCCAGCGGATTCAAACGCGGGCGGGGCCGAGACATCGATCAACGCCACCTCGGCCCCGGTCTGCGGGTCGCGCGCGAACGGCTCGGCCAGGTCGGCCAAGCGGTGGGGCAGTACCGAAAACCCGGTGTCGTGCATGCCCAGGGGTTCCAGAATACGGCGTTTCAGGAGGGTGCCCAGGCTCTCGCCTTCGACCACCTCCAGTACCGCACCCAGCACATCGGTGGCGCGGCTGTATTCCCAGCGGCTGCCAGGCTGGTGCACCAGCGGCAGCGGGCCGAGCGCGGCCACCAGCTCGGCATTGCTGTGGCGCCGCGAGCCGACGCGGGCCGCCCGGTATTGGTCGGGCACCGTGCCGGCCTCCCACGCATAGCTCAGCCCTGCGGTGTGGCGCAGCAGGTCGTGCACCGTGGCTTCGCGCTGCAGGGGGGCGGTGGTGCCGGTGGCTTCGTCGTACACCCGCTGGCCTGCAAAAGCCGGCAGGTAGTGCGAGACAGGGTGCGACAGCAGCAGGTGGCCTTCTTCCATGAGCATCAGCGCCGCCAGCGAGGCGATGGGTTTGGTCATGGAATAGATGCGGAACACGGTGTCGGGCGCCATGGCGGGCGCGCCTGCCCCGGGCCGCTGGGCGCCCACGGCTTCGTGCAGCACCGTGCGCCCTTGGTGGTGCACCAGGGCCACTGCGCCGGGCAGCAGACCCTGGTCGACGTGGGTCTGGAGTGCGGCGCGCAGGTGGGTAAAGGCGTGGGGGTGCATGGGGCGGTGTCTCCGGGTGGATGGGTGTCGGCACTGAGAATATCCGCGCGCGTGGAGGTTGGCGGGTCACCTGGGCAACAGGCAGGGCCACTGTTGCAAGGGGCTATGGGATCGATGTGGGATCGGGCCTACCGCAGTTGCAGCGAAACGCGGGTGGACGCGAGGAGGCTGCCGCCGTAGGCTAGCCGCATATGGCAGCACCCTCCTTGAAGCGCCGCGCACTGCGCCTTGTCAAACCCGTGTGGACCCTGCTCCAGCCTTTCTGGCGCGCCACCACACTCTGGCTGGACGCCGACGGGCTGCGCATGAGCGCCGCCATGTCGTTCTACGGCATGCTCAGCCTGGCGCCCCTGTTGCTGTTGCTGGTGGGGGTGCTGGGCTGGTGGATGGACCGCAGCTATCTGGAAAGCAATCTCATCGCGCAGGTGCAGGCTGTGATGGGGCAGCAGGTGGCCGACGTGGTGCGGCAGGCGATGGCCAGTGCGCAGGCCCCGGCCGAGGGGCGGCTGGCATCGCTGGTGGGGTTTGTGGTGCTGGTATCAGGCGCCACCGGGGTGTTTGTCGAGTTGCAGTCGGCACTGGAGCACCTGTGGCGCGGCGAAGGCCCTGTGCCGCAGCGGGCCGCCTGGTGGCGCATGGCGTCGCTGCGCCTGCGGGGGCTGGCCTATGTGCTGGCGCTGGGTTTTTTGCTGCTGGTGTCGCTGGCGCTGTCCACGCTGATCCACCTGCTGGCGGGCTGGGCGGGCTCGCGCCTGGCGCTGGCGCCGCTGGCACCGGCCATGCAGCTGGTCAATGAAGTGGTGGCCTTTGGATTTGCCGTGGCACTGTTTGTGGGCCTGATGCGCATTGGCGCCGGGGCCAAGCCGCCGCCGCGCTGCATCATGGCTGGGGCCGTGGTGGGCGCCACGCTGTTCACGGTGGGCAAGCAGCTGCTGGCCTGGTACCTGGCCACGGCGGCTGTGGTGTCGGCCTATGGCGCAGCCGGGTCGCTGGTTGTATTGCTGATGTGGATCTATTTCTCGTCGGCGGTGCTGTTGTTTTCAGCCAGCTGCGCCCGGGCTTTCCAGGAGCTGGGTGCGCTACCTGCAGCGCGGGGGCGTCTGCATGTGCCGCAATAGGCTGGTTCTTAAACAGGTTCTTACGTCCTTTACAGACGCTACGCCCGGATTTCCGGGCTGGCTGGTTACGCTGGCGGCCATTCATCCAGAGCTTTCTGGATCTTTCGGAGAAAAATCATGAGTCTTATCGTTTCGCCTTCCACCCACACTTCCGCCGTTCCTGTGGCACAGGCTGGCGCCCTTGGCGGCGCGGCCAGCCCTTCCCTCAAGTGGCTGTGGGTCGCTATCGGCGTGCTGGGCGTGAGTGTGGTGGCGCTGGGCACGACCCTGGTGGTGCAGAACGCGGGCAAGTCCGCCGCCGACGCGCAACCCTTGGCCATGACGGCGCAGCCTGCGTCAGGAGCGCCAAGAGCTGAGAATTTGCAACAAAAACCGGCACCAGCGCTTGTTGATAATAGAAATATTGCTACTAATAGAGTAGCTAATCAACCGCCCGCAGCTTCGCAAGGTTATGCCGGGCATCCCCCGCAGCAATACCAGCCACAGCAGCAGCCACCGCTGCGCACTGCCGCACAGGCCCCCCTGTGTGCTACCTGCGGCCGCGTCGAGTCGGTGCAAGCAGTGCAGCAGGCGGCCCCGGCCACAGGCGTGGGGGCGGTGGCGGGCGGTGTGTTGGGGGCCGTGGTGGGCAACCAGGTGGGCAAGGGCTCGGGCCGTACGGCCGCCACTGTGCTGGGCGCCGTGGGTGGCGGCTACGTGGGCCACAAGGTGGAAGAGCGTACGCGCACGCAGACGGTCTACCAGATCGCGGTGCGCATGGAAGACGGCTCGGTGCGCCGCTTCACCCGCGCACAGCCCACCGCCGTGGGCACGCCCGTCGTGCTGCAGGGCAAGGGCTTCCGCGTGGACGATGGCGCCGCCATGCGCGCTGAAGAACCTTACCCGCGTGCACAGCCCGGCGCGGTGCGAGTGGCGGACACGTATTGATTCGACCGCACCTCTCCCAACAGAAAGCCCGCTGATTGCGGGCTTTTTTGTGGGATAAGCGTGGGCTACAGCACCACCGGGATCTCGGTCGCGGGTGGTGTATTGCGGCTGCGCCCGCAGCGCACCAGGCCGTCGATCATCACCATGCCGATGCCCGGGATGTCGCCCAGCTGTACGCTTTCCAGCAGCGTGGCGCCAGCCGTGTGCTGGGCGCGGTCCATGAAGACGAAGTCGGCCGCGCGGCCTACCTCGATGAGGCCGCAGTTCAGGTTGCGGATGCGCGCCGTGTTGCCCGTGGCAAAGCAGAACACCAGTTCGGCGGGGATGTCGGCAAAGCTCGATATCAGCGCAATCATGCGCAGCATGCCCAGGGGCTGCACGCCCGAGCCCGCCGGGCCGTCGGTGCCCAGGATCACGCGGTGCGGGCACTTGAGCTCGATGGCCGCCCGCGCGGCCTGGATGGCGATCTTCTCGTTGCCGTTGTGCACCAGTTCGATCGCGCGGGACGACTTTTCGCACAGCTCGCACACGTGCTTCCAGGGCAGGGAAGTGTGGCCGCCGTTGATGTGGCCGATCACGTCGGCATCGGCCTCCAGCACCACGTCCTTGTCGATCAGGCCCGAGCCTGGGATGGACGGCCCGCCCGTGTGGATGGTGCTTTGGATGCCGTGCTTGCGTGCCCACGCCACCATCTGCTTGGCCTCGTAGCCCGCCTTGACGGAGCCCAGGCCCACCTCGCCCAGCAGCGTCACGCCGGCATCGGCCAGGTCCTTGAAGTCCTGTTCGGTCATGCCTTTCTCGATGATCGGGGCGCCTGCAATCACCTTCACGCCCCCGGGGCGGAAGTTGTCGAACGAGCGCTGCGCGGTGATGGCCAGGGCCTTCAGGCCCACGATGTCCTTGGGGCGGCCGGGCAGGTGCACTTCACCGGCCGACACCATGGTGGTCACGCCGCCGTTCATGGTCGAGTCGATCCAACCGATCTGGTTCTGGCGCGGCGTCCAGTCTCCGAACACGGGGTGTACATGGCTGTCGATCAGGCCCGGCGCCACGCAGGTCTGGCGTGCGTCGATCACGGTGTTGGCGTGGTCGGTGTCGCAGTCCTTGTAGCGGCCCACGGCCACGATAAGGCCATCATTCACCACGATGGTGTCGGCGTCGAGGATGGGCCGGTCCAGGTCGCCCGACAACAAAAGACCGATGTTCTGGATGACGACCTTGCCCGATTTGCCGCCTGCTGCTGCTTCTGCCATGGATTCTCCTCGTGGGGTGGTGGGCGGGGCACCACGCGGCACCCCGCAGGGAAAAATCTCTTGTTGATTCAGGCCGCTGCGACCCTGCCCTTGGGCAGACTGGGGCCGGGCGCCACAGTGCGCAGCACGCTGTCGATGACAAACGATTCCCAGTGCGCCAGCGCGTCGGGCGTCTCCAGGTCTTCGCCCAGAAAGGCCGACAGCGTGTGCCGGTTGGACATGTAGAAGTAGCCCGTGGCGGCAATCAGCAGGTATACATCGCGCGCCGACACATCCTTGCGGAACAGCCCCTGCGTCTGGCCGCTTTCGAGCACGCGGCGGATCACCTCGATGGCGGGCGACGAGTATTCACGGGCGCGCATCGACTTGGAGATGTGCTTGCCCTTGTGCAGGTTCTCAGTGTTGAGCAGCGTGATGAACTCGGGGTTCTTGCGGTAGTAGCCCACCACAAAGCGGATTACCGCCTGCAGCGCCTCCACCGGTTTGGCGGTGTCCAGGTCCAGTTTGGATTCCGCGTCGTTCATGCGCCGGTAGGTTTCCTCCAGCACCTCGATGAACAGGCCTTCCTTGCTGCCGAAGTAGTAATAGATCATCCGGTCGAAGGACTTGGCCGCCTTGGAGATCTTCTCCACGCTGCCGCCTTCGTAGCCGTAGCGGGCGAACACCTTGGTCGCCGCCTTCAGGATGTTGTCGCGCGTGGTCTGTGCGGCCTGCTCGCGCACGCCCGTCTTGCGGGCAGAGGCTGCGCGGGGGGACGCGGTCCGGGTCTTGGTGGGAGTGGCAGACATGGCGGGTCCTGGTGGATGAGGCGGTCCCCCGGTGCGGGGGGCCGCCGGGGGATCACTGCTCTGCGAACGCGCGTTCGATCACGAAGTCGCCAGGCTTCGTGGTGTTGCCTTCCTTGAAGCCACGCTCTTCCATCATGTGCTTGAGGTCGCGCAGCATCTCGGGGCTGCCGCAGATCATCACGCGGTCTTCCACGGGGTTGAGCGCGGGCAGGCCCAGGTCGCGCGCCAGCTGGCCGTTTTCGATCACGGTGGTCACACGGCCCTGGTGCTTGAAGGGCTCGCGCGTCACGGTGGGGTAGTACTTGAGCTGCTTGGTGACCATCTCGCCCAGGAACTCATGCTGCGGCAGCTCCTGCGTGATGTAGTCGTGGTAGGCCAGCTCCTTCACCTCGCGCACGCCGTGCACCAGGATGACTTCCTCGAATTTCTCATAAGTCTCCGGGTCGCGGATCAGGCTCAGGAACGGGGCCACGCCCGTGCCGGTGGACAGCATGTACAGGCGCTTGGCGGGCAGCAGGTAGTCGATCAGCAGGGTGCCAGTGGGCTTCTTGCCGACCACGATGGTGTCACCCACCTTGATGTGCTGCAGGCGGGAGGTCAATGGGCCGTCGGGCACCTTGATGGACAGGAACTCCAGATGCTCTTCGTAGTTGGGGCTCACGATGCTGTAGGCGCGCAGCAGGGGTTTGCCGTTTTCGCCACGCAGGCCAATCATCGTGAAATGCCCGTTGGAAAAGCGCAGCGCGGTGTCGCGCGTGGTGGTGAAGGAGAAAAGTCGGTCCGTCCAGTGGTGGACCGTCAGGACGCGTTCGTCAAGAAAGGCGCTCATGGTGCGTTAGATGGAAAAGTTGGAAACAAATAAGAAATCTGGCTGAAGCTGGCTCAGATTCAGGGCCCCAAGCGCTCTACAGCGCAATGTTCAGGCCTGAAAGCTTGTGGCTCACAACCCTCCATTGTTCCGCATCTGGCAAAGCCGCTTTTCTTTTGGTGATTGTGGGCAGCGTGGGCGCCAGCTTTTTGTTGAACTGCAGGAAGATTTCCATGCCCTCGGGCAGGTCGTTTTCGGCATAGATCGCATTGGCCGGGCACTCGGGAATGCACACCGCGCAATCGATGCATTCGTCCGGGTCAATGACCAGGTATTCCGGCCCTTCCTTGAAGCAATCGACCGGGCACACATCGACGCAGTCGGTGTACTTGCACCGAATGCATGCGTCCGTCACAACGTGCGTCATTTTGGGGCTCCTCGTGCACCGTTTTTGGGGGTGCGAAAACACCATTGCAGAGTCTGGTTGATTCCGCTACATTGACATCAAATGTAGTGTTCACAACATTTAAGTTAAGTGAATGCTACACAAAATGCAGAGCGCGTACAAGCACTTGCAACAAAGCAATGAATGGGTTGCCACGATGACTGAACACACCAAGACCGATGGGCTGCCGGGCATGGATGCGCCAGATCTGCCGCAGGTGCTCGAGCGCGCCCGGCCCCGCAACGAGCGCATGAACGCTGCCAAGGTCGAGTGCAATGCGTGCCCGGTGCTGTGCCAGATCTCCGAAGGCCGCGCAGGTGCTTGCGACCGTTACGCCAACCAGGCGGGTGTGCTTGTGCGGCTTGACCCGGTGGTGTTGCTGCGCAAGACGCTGGAAACGGGCGAGGCCACACTGGTGCCGTTTGCGGGCCGCGCCCCCGCTGCAGAAGGCGCTGAGACCGAGGTGACTCCAGAACCCGCATGGAACGGCGATCTGCTGCTGTCTGAAGAGGTGTTCGTGACGGGCGTGGGCTCATCCACCACCTACCCCGACTACAAGCCGGCGCCCTTCATCGTGGGCTCCAAAACCGATGGGGTGGACATGGTCACGGTGGTCACTGAGGGCATCTTCAGCTACTGCAGCTTCAAGGTGAAGATCGACACCGATCGATTCCTCGGCTCCGAGCAGGCCAACGTGCGTTGCAAGGGCGAGGTGGTGGGCCACGTGACCACGGCGGAATACGGCTCGCAGATGCTGTCGCTCGGCGGCGTGCACCACCTCACGGGTGGCACCAAGAAGGAGGGCCGCATCACCGCTGAGATGATGCAGGCGCTGGGCAACAAGCAGGCCGTGGAGTTCACCATCGACGGCGGCTCGCAGCTCGTGATCCAGGCCGGGCGCGCACCCATCGTCAACGGTGTGGCTGAACAGCGCATGCGCGTGGGCTGCGGCTCTGCGGCCATTGGTATCTTTGCGCGCCAGTTCTTCGGCCATGCCGACGAGGTGGTGGTGGTGGACGACCACATCACCGGCGTGCTCACCGAGCATCAGGCGGGTCGCTGTCTGGACATGAAACCCTCGGGCATCCAGATGCGCGGGCGCAAGTCCACGCCGGGCCGCTATTTTCAGGTGGCGAATCCGGGCACCGGCTGGGGTGGCACCGACATTGCCGACCCGCTGTCCATCATCGAGGGCTGGGACGAATCCGTCGCCTGGCCGGGGTTGCGCCTCTTGATGACCTCCACCACGGGGGAGCACGCATCCTGGTACGTGCTGGACGAGCAACTGAATCCGGTGGAAGCCGAGATGCCTGTCGAGGTGCGCCGCATCGTGGACCGCATCGGCGAAAACTGCGAGCCCTCGCTGGCGTCTGTGCTGTTCCTCGGTGGTGCGGGCGGCAGCCTGCGCGCAGGGGTCACCGAGAACCCGGTGCTGCTCACGCGCTCCATCAAGAACGCGCTGGTCAATGTGACCTGTGGCGGTGCCCCCGCCTATGTGTGGCCGGGCGGCGGTATCACCGTGATGGCCGACGTGCTGCGCATGCCGGACAACAGCTTTGGCACCGTGCCCACCCCCGCCATCGTGGCGCCCATCGAGTTCAGCATGCGCCGCGCGGACTACGAAGCGCTGGGCGGGCACACCGAACAAATTCGCAGCCTGCGCGAAGTGCTGGAGCGCGGTGCGTGGCACAACGACGGTGCGCCGCAGGCGCGCGTGTGGCAGACCTTGCCTGCGGCCAATCCGTGGCCGCTGGGCCGCCCACCCCTGCTAGGCTGAGTGAGCCGCGCTGTGAACGCTTGCCGCAAACTCCTTTCCGACGGCCGCTGGCACTTCCAGCATGGCCCGATGGACCTCATCCTTCAGGCCGAAGGGGCGCACGACGCCGTGACCCACGCGCACGAGCGCGCCTGGCAACGTTTTGAAGGGCTGCTGCAGGAGCTGGTGAGTGAACTCCCAGGCCTGCGGGCGCCGGTGGGTGAGCGCTGCGCGTTGCAGGGCGTGGTGGCGCGTCGCATGTGGGCGGCCTGCAGCCCCTACCGCGCAGGCTTCATCACGTCGATGGCTGCGGTGGCGGGTGCGGTGGCCCAGGAAATTCTGGCGTGCTACGACCAGCAGGGCATAGACCGCGCCTGGGTCAACAATGGGGGCGACATTGCGCTGCACCTGGCGCCCGGCCAGTCGGTCACGGTGGGGGTGTACGCTGACATCGCCGCACTGAATGCTGCACAGTTGCGCAACGGTCTGGTGCTGGATGGGCAGATCTGCATCGACAGCGCCATGCCGGTGCGCGGTGTGGCCACCAGTGGGTGGCGCGGGCGCAGCCAGTCGCTGGGCATTGCGGACAGCGTCACGGTGCTGGCGCGCACGGCCGCGCAGGCCGATGCGGCAGCGACCATTGTGGCCAATGCGGTCAATGTGCAGGACGCGCGCATTGGTCGCATGCCTGCGTGGCTGGTGCGGGACGACAGTGACCTGGGTGCCATTCCTGTCACCGTGGATGTGCCTGACTTGCCCGAAGAGCAGGTTCGCCGGGCTTTGCAGCAGGGGTTGCAAAAAGCGCAAGAATTGCAGTCCAGCGGCCTGCTGTGGTTTGCGCTGCTGGCGTGCCAGGGGCAGTTTCTGGCGACCGCAGCACCGCAAGCCCTGGCCGGTGCTGTGTGGTCCCCACAAGCGGTGATGAAATCGGAAGTTGGTTCAGTATTTGCTTAACGAATTGCACAGGTCTCCAAAATGATCCAGATACGACGCGTTTTCACCCATCTTGAGGAAATCCGGCACGAATTCGGGCCGGTGGCTGAGGTGCCGCTGCTGCGTGGTGCCATCGGCGCGGTGCTGACCAACCCGTTTGCGGGCCGGTACGAACCCGACATCCTCCCCATGATGGATGCCCTGCAGGACGTGGGGCTGGACATGGCCCAGCGCCTGCTCAAGGCCATGGCTGTGCCCGCCGAGCGCATCGAGACTTACGGCAAGGGCGCCATCGTGGGGGCGGCTGGCGAGCTGGAGCACGGTGCGCTGTGGCATGTGCCCGGTGGTTATGCCATGCGCGAGCTGCTGGGCTGGAAGGGCGACCGCAACGCCTACGCCAAAGGCCTTGCAGAAGAGAAGACCGGGCAACCCGCCAATGCACTGTCTATCGTGCCTTCCACCAAGAAGGTGGGCGGCCCCGGCGCGGCGCTCGATGTGCCGCTCACCCACATCAACGCGAGCTACGTGCGCAGCCATTTCGATGCCATCGAAGTGCGGGTGCCCGGCGCACCCACATCGGATGAAATCGTCTTCATCCTGGCCATGTCCACCGGCGCTCGCATCCATGCACGCGTTGGAGGCCTCAAGGCCGCAGACATCAGCCAGTGGAACGGCCTGCGCTGATCCACTGCCAACCCAAGACCCGAGGAGACCCACACATGCCCGCCAAGATCCGGAAGATCATTGTTCAAACCGACGAAGTCCGCGTGGAGATGGGGCGCGACGTACAGCCGCCTGTGCGCAAAGCCCTGGCCATGGCCGTCATCGAGAACCCCTGCGCGGGCCGCTATGTCGAGAACCTCGACGAACTCGTGGCCATCGGTGAAGAGCTGGGCGCACTGCTGGGTGCCCGTTGCGTCGCAGCCCTGGGCATTGAACCTGGCCAGGCACAGAGCTACGGCAAGGCCGCCATCGTGGGCGAGGCGGGCGAGCTGGAGCATGCCGCCGCCATCCTGCACCCCAAGCTGGGGGCGCCACTGCGTGTGGCGGTCGAGAAAGGCGCTGCCCTGGTGCCGTCCAGCAAGAAGATCGGCGGCCTGGGCACCGCCATCGACGTGCCCCTGGGCCACAAGGATGCCGCCTATGTGCGCAGCCACTTCGACGCCATGGAGGCCCGCGTGGCCGACGCCCCCCGCGCCAACGAAATCGTGGTCGCCATCGTCGTGACCGACAGCGGCCGTCCGCTGGCGCGCATTGGCGGTCTTCAGGCCTCCGAAATCAAAGGCGAGGATGGACTGCGCTGATCTGAGCGCGCACTACCATCCCGAGCAGTCTCACCAGTTCCCCTTCCCCAACCCACCTTTCAGGAGTTTCCCCATGACGATGCGACGAAACCTCATGCGTGCCACGGCCGCAGCCGCGCTGGCATTCACGCTGGCCCCTGTGGTGCACGCCCAGGATGTCATCAAGATTGGCGAGATCAACAGCTACAAGGCGCAACCCGCCTTCCTGGAGCCCTACAAGAAAGGCATGGAGCTGGCGGTCGATGAGATCAACGCATCGGGTGGGGTGCTGGGCAAGAAGGTCCAGCTCATCATCCGCGACGACAACGCCAACCCTGGCGACGCCGTGCGCGCTGCCGAAGAACTGGTGTCGCGCGAAAAGGTCGATGTGCTCACGGGCTCGTTCCTCTCGCACATCGGGCTGGCGCTGACCGACTTTGCCAAGCAAAAGAAATTCTTCTTCCTGGCCGGTGAGCCACTGACCGACAAGATCGTCTGGCAAAACGGCAACCGCTATACCTACCGCCTGCGTCCCTCCACGTACATGCAGGTGTCGATGATGGTGCCCGAGGCAGCGGCCCTCAAGAAAAAGCGCTGGGCGCTGGTGTACCCCAACTACGAGTATGGTCAGTCGGCCGTGGCCACGTTCAAGCAGCTGCTCAAGGCGGCCCAGCCCGATGTGGAGTTTGTGGCCGAGCAGGCGCCCCCGTTGGGCAAGGTCGATTCGGGTAGCGTGGTGCAGGCCCTGGCCGACGCCAAGCCGGATGCGATCTTCAACGTGCTGTTCGGTGCCGATCTGTCCAAGTTTGTGCGCGAAGGCAACACGCGTGGCCTGTTCCAGGGCCGTGAAGTGGTCAGCCTGCTGACGGGCGAGCCCGAATACATGGACCCGCTCAAGGACGAAGCGCCGAACGGCTGGATCGTCACCGGCTACCCCTGGTACGGCATCCAGACGCCTGAGCACAAGGCCTTTCAGACTGCCTACCAGGCCAAGTTCAATGACTACCCGCGCCTGGGCTCCATCGTGGGCTACAGCGCCATCAAGTCGCTGGCCGAAGGCATGAAGAAGGCCGGCTCCACCGACACTGAAAAACTCGTGGCAGCTTTCAAGGGCTTGCAGGTGCCCACGCCGTTTGGCCGCATCACCTACCGCCCCGAGGACAACCAGTCCACGATGGGCGGCTATGTGGGCCGCACCAAGAACGAAGGCGGCAAGGGTGTGATGGTGGACTACCGCTATGTGGATGGCAGCAAAGTCCAGCCCTCGAACGACGAAGTCAAGAAAATGCGCCCCGCCGACTGACGGCCGCGCAAGGCCGGGGAGGGCTCCCTCCCTGCCAACTGCCCCTGATCTCTGAACCATAGCGCAGGCGCCGACCTGCAGGGATGGACCTTGCCGTGACCCCGAAGGATGTGGAATGAGTTTTTCGAGTTTTATCGTTCAGCTGCTCAACGGACTGGCGGGGGCCTCCTCGCTGTTCCTGGTGGGCGCCGGGCTGTCGCTGATCTTCGGTGTCACGCGCATCGTCAACTTTGCGCATGGCTCGTTCTTCATGGTCGGCATCTACGTGGCCTATTCGCTGGTGGCCAAGCTGGGCACCGGCCTGGGCTTCTGGCCCGCGCTGCTGCTGGCGGCGGTGGTGGTGGGGGCGCTGGGCGCTTTGGTGGAGGTGGTGCTGCTGCGCCGCATCTACAAGGCGCCCGAGCTGTTCCAGCTGCTGGCCACGTTTGCACTGGTGCTGGTCATCAAGGACGCAGCGCTGTGGTTCTGGGGGCCGGAAGAACTGCTGGGCCCGCGCGCGCCGGGGCTGTCGGGCTCGGTCAACATCCTGGGGCGGCAGTTCCCTTCGTATGACCTGTTTCTGATCGTCGTAGGCCCGGTGGTGCTGGGCCTGTTGTGGCTGCTGCTCACCCGCACACGCTGGGGCACGCTGGTGCGCGCTGCTACGCAAGACCGCGAAATGGTCAGCGCCCTGGGCGTGAACCAGGCCTGGCTGTTCACGGCGGTGTTTGCCCTGGGCGCGCTGCTGGCGGGCCTGGGCGGTGCGTTGCAGTTGCCGCGCGAACCCGCCACGCTGGAGATGGACCTCAACACCATCGGCGCAGCGTTTGTGGTGGTCGTGGTGGGGGGCATGGGCTCCATTCCGGGCGCCTATGTCGCGGCCCTGTTGATCGCCGAAATCAAGGCCATCTGCATCTGGCTGGGCGTGGTGGACATCTTCGGTTTCAGCGTGTCGTTCTCCAAGCTCACGCTGGTGGTGGAGTTTCTGGTGATGGCCGTGGTGCTGGTCTGGCGCCCCTGGGGCCTCATGGGCAAGCCGCAGGGCGTGAGCCGCAACACCGGCCTGCCCGAGGCGCCTCTGCGCCAGCCCGAGCGCTGGTTCAAGCTCGGTGGCGCGGCGTTGGTGGTTGCTCTGGTGCTGTTGCCGTTGCTGACCACGGGCTCGCCATACCTCACGGTGCTGATGATCGACCTGCTGATTGCCGCGCTGTTTGCGGCCAGCCTGCACTTCATCATGGGCCCGGCGGGCATGCATTCGTTCGGCCACGCTGCGTACTTTGGCCTGGGCGCCTATGCCGCAGCGCTGCTGGTGCGCTCGGCGGGTATCCCCATGGAGCTGGCGCTGGTGCTGGCGCCGCTGGCGGCGGCGGCGGGCGCCCTGCTCTATGGCTGGTTCTGCGTGCGCCTGTCGGGCGTCTACCTGGCCATGCTGACGCTGGCGTTTGCCCAGATCACCTGGGCCATCTGCTACCAGTGGGACGGCTTCACAGGCGGCAGCAATGGCCTCACGGGCGTATGGCCTGCCGAGTGGCTGTCAGACAAGCGCAACTACTACTACCTCACGCTGGCCCTGGTGGTGGGTGGTGTGCTGCTGTTGCGCCGGGTGCTGTTCTCGCCGTTTGGTTATGCGCTGCGGGCAGGGCGGGATTCCGTGCTCCGGGCCGATGCGATCGGCATTGACGTCAAGCGCATGCAGTGGACGGCTTTCGTGATCGCAGGGCTGTTTGCGGGCCTGGGTGGCGCGCTGTTCGCGTTCTCCAAAGGCAGCATCTCGCCCGAGACGCTGCATGTGGGCCGCTCGGTCGATGGCCTCGTCATGGTGCTGCTCGGCGGGATCCAGACGCTGGCGGGCCCTGTGGTGGGCGCCGTCACCTTCACCTGGCTGCACGACACCGTGGCGCGCAACACCGACTACTGGCGCGCCATGCTGGGCGCCATCATCCTGATCCTGGTGCTGCTGTTCCCGCAGGGCATTGCGGGCGCCATCAAGCAAATCTTTGACAACAAGCGCGAAGCCAAGAACACGAAGGAGGGCACGGCATGAGCCTGCTCAAAGTCTCTGGCCTGGGCAAGTCCTTTGGCGGCGTCAAGGCGGTGGATGGCATCCACTTCGAGCTGGCTGCCGGCGAGCTGCTGGCGCTGATCGGCCCCAACGGCGCGGGCAAGTCCACCACCTTCAACATGGTCAACGGCCAGCTGCCTGCCGATGCAGGCTCCATCCAGCTCAATGGCCAGGAGCTGGTGGGCCGCAAGCCGCGCGACATCTGGCGCATGGGCGTGGGCCGCACTTTTCAGATCGCTGAAACCTTTGCATCGCTCACGGTGGTGGAGAACGTGCAGATGGCACTGATCTCCAACGACAACCGCCTGTTTGCGATGTGGCGCAAGGCGGCAGACCACAAGCGCGACGAGGCCCTGGCGCTGCTGGACCAGGTGGGTATGAAGTCGCAGGCCGACCGCCCCTGCAGCGTGCTGGCCTATGGCGATGTGAAGCGCGTGGAGCTGGCCATCGCGATGGCCAACAGCCCCAAGCTGCTGCTCATGGACGAGCCCACCGCCGGCATGGCGCCCAAGGAGCGCAACGAACTCATGGCGCTCACCAAGCAACTGGTGATCGACCGCAACATGGCCGTGCTCTTCACCGAGCACAGCATGGACGTGGTGTTTGCCTATGCCGACCGCATGATCGTGCTGGCGCGCGGGCGCCTCATTGCCGAGGGCAAGCCGCTGGAGCTGCGTGACCACCCCAAGGTGCAGGAGGTGTACTTCGGCACCGGCAAGACCTTCGAGAAAAAAACGGCAGCCGCTGCTGCAGAGGCCGCATGAGCATGACGACCAACGAACCCAAAGAGCTGCTGCTGCAGGCCAAAGGGCTGCAGGCCTGGTATGGTGCGGCGCAAATCCTGTATGACGTGGACCTGGACGTGCGCCGGGGCGAAGTCGTGGCCCTCATGGGCCGCAACGGCGCCGGCAAGTCCACCACGCTCAAGACGCTGATGGGCATGCTGGCCAAACGCAAGGGCCAGATCCAGTTCATGGGCAAGGACATCTCCAAAAGCGACCCGCACGAAGCCGCGCGCCTGGGCCTGGGCTTTGTGCCCGAAGACCGCCGCGTGTTCACCGACCTCACGGTGATGGAGAACCTGGAGGTAGGCCGCCAGCCCGCCCGCACCTGGCCCGACGGCACGGCCGCCCCGGTGTGGACGCCCGAGCGCCTGTTCAAGCTCTTCCCCAACCTGGGCGAGATGCCCCAGCGCCCCGGCGGCCGCATGAGTGGTGGCGAGCAGCAGATGCTCACCGTGGCGCGCACGCTCATGGGCAACCCCTACCTGGTGCTGCTGGATGAGCCCTCCGAAGGCGTGGCCCCCGTGATCGTGGAGCAGATGGCGCACATGATCCTGGAGCTGAAGGAGCAGGGCGTCAGCATTCTGCTGTCCGAGCAGAACATGCACTTTGCCGAGCTGGTGTCCGACCGCGCCTATGTGCTCGAAAAGGGCCAGATCCGCTACCAAGCCAGCATGGAAGAGCTGGCCGCCAACGAAGAGGTGCGGCGCGCTTACCTGAGCGTGTGATGCACCTGCGCAGCCGTGCGATGTGGTGCGCCGCACACGGGTGCTGTTGGTTACAAAAAACACCTCTTCAAACACTTGCGCGATGCGAGCACAAGCCCCGAAACTGGCGCCTTTGATGTAAGGAGCACTACATGAAGTGTCGAGGAGTGGAGGATGGATGCATCGACCGCCGGACTGCCATGGCGGGGCTGGTGGCAACAGCGGGATGGGCCTGGGCGGGGCCGGCCGCTGCCGAGACCGGAGTGACGGACACCCGCATCAAGGTGGGGCAGTCGGCCGTGTTCACCGGCCCTGCCAAGGATTTTGGGGTGGACTACAAGGCGGGCATTGCGCTCTACTTCGACAAGGTCAACAAGACCGGTGGAGTGTTGGGGCGCACGCTGGAGCTTGTCTCCCATGACGACGCCTACGACCCCAAGAAGACCGCAGAAAACACCACGCGCCTCATCGACGAAGACAAGGTGTTTGCTCTCATCGGCTATGTCGCCACGGGCAACCTGATTGCTGCCATGCCCATTGCCGAGAAGGCCGGTGTGCCCATGTTTGCCCCGCTGGTCGGCACCACATCGTTTCGCACCAACCACAACCGCTACCTGTTCCACGTGCGCGCCAGCTACGAGGCCGAACTTCGCAAGATCGTGGGGCACCTGGCCACGCTGGGCATCCACAACATTGCGGTCATCTACCAGAACAGCGCATTTGGCAAATCCAACCTCGACACCTGCCTGCAGATTGCACAGGGGCTCAAGGTCAAGGTGGTGGAGTCCGTGCCCATGGAGATCGCCGCCACCGACGCCAAGGCCCAGGTGGCCTCGCTCACCAAGGCGCAGCCTGGTGCGGTGGTGATGATCATGGCGGGCAAGATGGTGGAGGTGTTCCTGCGCGACTACCGTGCCGGGGGCGGCGCCTCGCCGCTGTACACGATATCGGTGGGCATCACCGATGCGCCGGGCTCTGCGCAGCGCTTGAACGGCGGCATCGAAGGGCTGGTCACGGCCAGCATCGTGCCCTCGCCGCAGGCCAGCCGCCTGCCCATCGTGGCGGACTACCGCAAGGACCGCGTCGACGCGGGCGAGAAGATCGACAGCTACACCATGCTGGAGGGCTACATTGCCGCCCGCGTGTTTGTGGAGGGTCTCAAGCGCGCGGGCAAAGCGCTCACGCGTGAAGGCTTCATCAAGGCCATGGAAGACATGGGCACCACCAAGATCGGTGACTTTCCGCTGCAGTATGGCCCGGGCAACCACAATGGCTCCAACTTTGTGGATCTGGAGATGTACACGCGCACCGGCAGTTTGCGGCGCTGAGGGCACCCCAAAGAGACATGCACGCGCCCGCTTCGCTTCACACCATGGTCGTCAACGGCCAGCCTTGTGCCTTGCCAGCAAGTACCTCCACCCACGCCACGCTGCTGCACGTGCTGCGCAATGACTTGTCGCTCAACGGCCCCAAATACGGCTGTGGCCTGGGGCAGTGCGGGGCGTGCACGGTGCTGGTGGACGGCATTGCCGCGCGGGCCTGCGTGATCCCGGCGCAGGGCGTGGCAGGCCGCGAGGTGACCACGCTGGAAGGCCTGCCCGGCCGCTGCAGCCGCACCGAAGGTCTTCACCCGGTGCAGCAGGCCTTTGTGGATGAGCAGGCCGCGCAGTGCGGCTATTGCCTCAACGGCATGGTGATGATGGCCGTGGCCTTGCTGGAGCGCGACCCAGACCCCGACGAAGCCGCCGTGCGCCGCGAGCTGTCGGGCAACCTGTGCCGCTGCGGCACGCATGTCGAGATCATCCGCGCCGTGCTGCGCGCGGCCCAGCTGATGCGCGAGGCCCAGGCATGAGCGCCACACCTGACAACGCCGCGCCCCTGCGCTCCCACAGCCCGCTCACCCGCGCCGACTTCCATGCCGCCCAGGGCGTGCTGCTGGTGGTGCGCAACCCACCGCCCGCGCCACCGCCCGTCAAGGGCCAGCCCGCCGTGGTGGCGGGCAACCCGGCCGAGGGCGTGGAGATACTGATCGCCGTGTGGGACGACGGCAGCGTGACCGCACTCAACGGCCATGTGGACCTGGGCACCGGCATCCGCACCGCACTCGCGCAGATCGTGGCCGAAGAGCTGGATGTGCCTTTGGCCCAGGTGAACATGGTGCTGGGCGACACCACCCGCGCGCCCAACCAGGGCGCCACCATCGCCAGTGCTTCCATCCAGATCCACGCCATGCCCCTGCGCACCGCCGCCGCGCAGGCGCGCCACTGGCTGGTGGCGCAGGCCGCAGAGCGGCTGGGCGTGCCGGTGGATCAATTGCAGGTGCGTGCGGGGATGGTGCAGGTCACTGCAGACCCATCGCACCAAGTGGCCTACGGCGCGCTGCTGGTGGGCGCACACACCACGCTGGAGCTGGTGGATGGCACGCCCACCAAGGCCGCCGCCGATTACACCTTGGTCGGCCAATCCGTGCCGCGCGTGGACATCCCCGCTAAAGTCAGCGGCGAGCTGGTGTTTGTGCACGACATGCGCGTGCCCGGCATGCTGCACGGCCGCGTGGTGCGCCCGCCTTATGCGGGGGCCGACCACGGCGACTTCATCGGCAACACGCTCGAATCGGTGGACCAGCAGTCCATCGCGCACGTCCCCGGCATCCGCGCCGTGGTGGTGATCCGCGACTTCGTGGGCATCGTCGCCGAGCGCGAGGAACAGGCCGAGCAGGCGCTGCGCGATTTGAAAGTGCGCTGGAAGGACTGGCCCGGCTTTCCGCGCCAGGACAGCGCCGAGGCGCTGGAACAAGCCATCCGCGCCAACCCCGCCACCCAGCGCCGCCTGGTGGACGAGGGCGATGTGGAGGGCGCCCTGGCCGCGCTGTCTGCCGACGGCCAGCCCATGCCGCGCACCTATGTGTGGCCGTACCAGATGCATGGCTCCATCGGCCCATCGTGCGCGGTGGCCGAATGGCGCAGTGATGACAGCACGGGCCGCCCGCGAATGACGGTGTGGGCTGGCACGCAGAACCCTCATGTGCTGCGCGCCGACCTGGCCCGCCTGGTGGGCCTGGCCGATGTGGACATCGACCTCATCCGCATGGAGGCCGCAGGCTGCTACGGCCGCAACGGTGCCGACGATGTGGCGGCCGATGCCGCGCTGCTCTCGCGCGCCGTGGGCGCCCCGGTGCGCGTGCAGCTCACGCGCGAGCAGGAGCACCTGTGGGAGCCCAAGGGCACGGCGCAGCTCATGCAGGTGCGCGGCGGGCTCAAGGCCGATGGCACCGTGGCGGCGTATGACTTTGAAACGTCCTACCCCTCCAACGGCGCGCCCACGCTGGCCCTGCTGCTCACCCGCACCATCGAGCCCGTGGCCCAGGCCTACGAGATGGGCGACCGCACCGCGCGCCCGCCCTACCAGTACGACAACCTGCGCGTGGCCGTCAACGACATGCCGCCCATCGTGCGCGCATCGTGGTTGCGCGGCGTGTCGGCGCTGCCCAATTCGTTTGCGCACGAGTCGTATGTGGATGAGCTGGCCACGGCGGCGGGGGTGGACCCGGTGCAGTTCCGCTTGCAGTTGCTGAACGACCCGCGCGCCGCCGAGCTGGTGCAGGCCACGGCCGAAAAGGCGGGCTGGATTCGCCGCACCGGCCCGCAGCAGCGCGAGCTGGATGGTGACTGGGTGCAGGGCCAGGGCTTTGCCTATGCCCGCTACATCCACAGCAAATGGCCCGGCTTTGGCGCTGCCTGGGCCGCCTGGGTGGCCGATGTAGAGGTCAACAAAAAGACCGGCGAGGTGCATGTGCGCCGCGTGGTCGTGGGGCACGACGCGGGCCTGATGGTGAACCCCGCCGGTGTGGAGCAGCAGGTGCACGGCAACGTGCTGCAGACCACCAGCCGTGCGCTCAAGGAGCAGGTGACGTTCGAGCCCGTCAAGCAGGCCGTGGACAACCGCGAATGGGGCAGCTACCCCATCCTGAGCTTCCGCGAGGTGCCGGTCATCGAGGTCATGCACATGCCCCGGCAGGACGAGGCGCCGCTGGGCTCCGGCGAGTCGTCGTCCGTGCCGGGCACGGCGGCGATTGCCAACGCGATTTTTGATGCGACGGGTGTGCGATTCCGTGCACCGCCCTTCACGCCCGAGGTGGTGCGCGCCGGGCTCAACCCACTGCCCGGCGGCGCAGGTCAAGCGGCTGCGGGCAGCACTCCATCGCCCGAGCAAGCCGAGGTGCTGCCCACGCTGGAACTTCCTGCACCCGCCGTACCTGCCAGCGCCACGTGGCCCGCAAAACGCAGCCCCTGGGCGCGTGCCCTTGCACTGGCCGCTGGTGGCATCGCCATGGGCGCAGCGCTGCTGGGCTGGCGCCCCTCCATCGCGCCCGTGGTGCAGACGGCGGGCGCGTCGGTCTACAACGCCGCCACCATCGAGCGGGGCCGCCTGCTGGCCGCTGCGGGCGACTGTGTGGTGTGCCACACCGCTCCAGGCGGCACGCTCAACACGGGCGGCCGGGCCATGGAAACGCCATTCGGCAAGGTCTACACCACCAACCTCACGCCCGACGCCGAGACCGGCATCGGCCAGTGGTCCTTCAGCGCTTTCCAGCGCGCCATGCGCGAAGGCATCTCGCGTGACGGCAAGCACCTGTACCCCGCGTTCCCCTACACATCGTTCGCCAAGATGAGCGACGACGACCTGACCGCGCTGTACGCCTACCTGATGGCACAGCCCGCGGTGCGGGCCGAGGTGCCCAAGACCCAGCTGGCCTTCCCGTTCAGCGTGCGCCCCCTCATGGCGGGCTGGAACGCGCTGTTCCACGACGCCACCCCTTTCCAACCTGACCCGACCCGCCCGCCCGAATGGAACCGGGGAGCCTACCTGGTGCAAGGCGTGGGCCACTGCGGCGCCTGCCACACGCCGCGCAATGCGCTGGGGGCCGAGCTGGGAGGGGCTGCATTCCTCTCGGGCACCATGGTGGATGGCTGGGAGGCGCCCGCGCTCACCGGCCTGTCGAAGGCGCCTGTGCCCTGGACGGCCGATGCACTGTATGGCTACCTGCGCCACGGCCACAGCCCGCAACACGGCAGCGCCTCCGGCCCCATGGCGCCCGTGGTGCGCGAGCTGGCGCATTTGCCCGACGACGACATCCGCGCCATGGCGGGCTACCTGGCCTCGTTCACCGCTGCGGAAGCGGCTACCCAGCCAGCCACCCTGACTGTGCCTGACCCGCTGCAGCGCGCCCAAACCGCCGTGGCCCAGGCCGCTGCGCTGGCGCCGCAACCCGGCCAGGCCCAGCGCCTGTTCGACGGCGCCTGCGCCGCCTGCCACCACGACGGCGACGGCCCGCGCCTGCTGGGCGTGAACGTGCCTCTGGCGCTCAACAGCAACCTGCACAGCGACCGGCCCGACAACCTGCTGCAGGTCATCGTGCACGGCATCCGCGAGCCCGCCGCGCGCGACATCGGCTTCATGCCCGGCTTTGGCCACGCGCTCAGCGACGCGCAGATCACCGAGCTGGCGGGCTACATGCGCCAGCGCTACGCCCCCGGACGCCCGGCGTGGCGCGATGTGCCCGAGGCGCTGGCGCGTGTGCGGGCAGGGCCTGCGCATCCTTGATTTTTAGTGTTTTTGGCCGCTAGCGCTTGATGAATAAGCGCTGACAGCTATAAAAACAGGAGTGATTGAAGCTGAAGGCAGCCTGGCACTGCCGCGCCTGTGGGCCATCGATGGCCCCGTGGGACATAAACAGCGCCGCCATTTCCCCTCACATCGCCGCATTGCCCCCGTGCCACGTTGGCACAGTGGCATGGGGCCTGGTCCATGGTGGGGCAGGCCAGGGTGCTAGTGGGTCTGCGGGCCTGCAACATGCACCGTGATCCCTCGGCCCGCCTGCTCGGTGGCCGAAGAAGACTTCCTCCAAGGAGAACACCATGCCCAATGCCGAAATGGAAATCCACGTGATCGTGCTGCGCATGATGCGCGAAGGCTATGCCGCACTGAGCGCGGCCCAACGAAGGGTTGTGGATGCGTTGATGGCCGTGTGTTGAGGGGCTGCGTCGGCAGCTGCCAGCCCCACGTCGCACCTTCTGGAGGGCGGTCAGTGTTTGCCGTCCGTTGGCGTGCCGCTATGCCCAATGCAGCAAGGCAGCATCTGCCTCCATCGCTTGTGCAATGAGGCGCATGTCGCGGTCGCTCACGGCAAACAACCCAAACCGAAACTTGCTGCCCCAGCGCTGGCGGTCGTCCACAAACTCCAGCGCGTCCAGCAGCGGCGCAATCGCCGCCTCACGCGCAGGCACATAGGCCACGTCCCGCCGCGACGGCACAAACCCGCCGCCCATGTCAAACGCATACGGCGCGCCCGGCAACACGATGCCGATGGAAACAAACGCCTGCAGCCGGTCCTTGCCACCCATCGTGATGGTGGGCGCGTAGTACGCCACGCGGTCGCCGGGCCGTATGCGCTGCAGCGGCGCAACCTTGCCATGGCACACCTGCATGTAGCCCGCGCCAGGCGTGGCGCAGCCCCGGCGGGCGTGCTGGGCGCATGCCACGGCAATCCAGTTGCGGCGCGCGGTGGCTGCGGGGGGCGCTGCCGACACAGGCATGTCGCTGCGCGCAGGCTCGGCATCCGGCCAAAGGGGGTGTTGCAGCACGGCGTCGGTCATGAGAAAAGCTCCGGGTCAAAGAAGCCACCGATGGTGCGGGCGTGCTGCTGACACCGCAGTGTCAGTACCTTTGCAGCATCTCAGTCAGCAGCGCAGGGGTACTTAGATCAGCTGCCCCCACTGCCACAACGCAAACCCGCCCAGCAGCAGGGCCGACGCTCGGTTGATGCGCAGACGCCAGGCGGGCGTAAAGCGCTGCCGCTGGTAGGCAATCGCGCCGGTCAGCAGCAGCCACCACGCGGCAGAGCCCGCCAGCACGCCCGCCACCATCCACAGCGGCGACGGCAGGCTGGGCCGACCCGCCCCCAGCGAGCCAAACACCGCAATGAACGACACGATGGTGGCCGGGTTGGCCAGCGTCAGCGCAAACGTGCCCGCCGCCAGGCCCAGCAGGCCCCGTGCATCGCGGGCCGGGGCGGCGGTGTGGGCCACCGGCGCGTGCCAGGTGCGCCAGGCCAGCACCAGCAGCAGTGCGCCGCCGCCCAGCGCCAGCGGCGTCTTGGCCTGGGTCAGCCCATCGATGAGCCAGCGCACGCTGAAGGCGCCCACGGCGCCATACACCGCATCGGCCGTAGCCGCGCCCAGGCCGGTGGCCAGCCCGGCCGCCAGGCCCCGCTCCAGGGTGCGTTGCATGGTCAACAGGCCAATGGGGCCCACGGGGGCCGCGATGAGCACGCCGATGACGGCGGCTTGCAGAAACACGGTGATTGAGGTCAAGTCCATGCACCGATGCTAGGTCGGCGGCGGGCGGTGGAGAATGCAGAAAATTCGGCGAATCCAGAAATTGGTTTCGGTTTTTTCTGTGCCAATCGATAAAGGCTTTTATGGAAGTGGATGACAAAGCCTGGCGCTTGATCACCGCGTTGCAGGCCGATGGCCGCGCCTCGCTCAAGGAGCTGGCCGAGGCCGTGGGCCTGTCGGTGCCCGCCACGCTCGAGCGCCTGCGCCGCCTGCAAGAGGCGGGCGTGGTGCGCGGCGTGCATGCCGACATCGACCCCGCCAAGGTTGGCTACGGCGTGCGCGCCGTGGTGGGCATCAACGTGCCGCAGCCCGGCAAAAAGGCGCTGATCGACAAGCTGCTCAAGTCGCCCCAGGTGCTCGAATGCCACCATGTCAGCGGCAACGACTCGTACGTGATGCAGGTCGTGGCGCGCGACCTGCCCGATCTGGAGCGCTTTCTGGGCGACATCAACGGCTATGGCGAAACGCGCACGTCCATCGTGTTCTCCACGCCCATCCCGCTGCGCGGCCTGGCCCGCCCGGAGGCGGGCTGATCCACCCCTCAGAACGTGATCTTCACCGACGCCGCACTGCGCTGCGCGTCGCCGTGGAACACGGCCTCGATGTTGTTCCCATCCGGGTCCAGCACAAACGCGGCGTAGTAGCCCGGGTGGTAGGGGCGTTCGCCCGGTGCGCCGTTGTCGGTGCCGCCGTGGGCCAGTGCTGCTCGGTAGAAGGCATCCACCATCGCCCGGTCCTGCGCCTGAAAGGCCAGGTGAGTGCGGCCGGTCAGGTGGCCTTGCGCAGCAAGGCTGTCGGCTGACGACACAAACAGCTCGTCCGCCCAGAAATAGCCCTCGTCCGCGCCACCCATCGGCACCTTCAGCGCCCCCAGAGCGGCTGTGTAAAACGCCTGGCTGGCCGCCAGATCGCGCACAACGAGCTGGATGTGGTCAATCAGCCGGCCCCGGTGCAGTTCCTGTGTTTCCATGCGGTTGTCCCTTCTTCAAGAAAGTGCGTGCAAACCCACGCGGTTGCCATCCAGGTCGTGGATGTGCGCAAAGAACCCCATGCCCGGTGGCAGCGCCTGGCGCGGCAGGGCCACGCGGCCGCCCTGGGCCACCGCGCGGTCCAGCGCGGCGTCGAGCGATGGCGATGCGTCCAGGTACACCAGTGTGCCGCTGCCCGATACCTGCGGTGCCGTTGGGCCCATCATCAGCGCGCCGCCCACGCCGTCTGCTGCGCCGTCGTAGGGAAACACAGCACCTTCGCTGGGCCCCATGTTCTCGCGGCGCAGGGGCTGGCCCAGCACGGCTTCATAAAAAGTCTGGGCGCGGTCGAGTTGGGTGGTGGGGATTTCAAACCAGGTGATGGCGTTTTTCATGCAAAGGCTCCTTGTGTGTGCAAAGTCAAAAAAGAAGCCTTGATGGTCGCGGCGGCCTGCTGACAGCGCAGTGTCAGCAGCGTGTCACCGGGCTCACGTGATGCGGCCCGGGCTCGATGCTGCCACCTGTGCGCGAAAGCTGCGCGGCGACAAGCCTGCATCGCGCGTGAAGGCGCGGGTGAAGTACGCCGGGTCGGCATAGCCCAGCGTGTAGGCAATTGTGGCCACGCCCAGGTGGGTGTAGGCCAGGTTGCGCCGCGCCTCGCGCATCAGCCGCGCTTCAATCAGCCGCTGGGCCGATACGCCCGTGGTAGCCCGTGCCACGCGGCTCAGGTGCGTGGGCGACACGGCCAGCGCACGCGCATAGTCCGCCACCTGCCAGTGCTCCAGAAAGTGCGCCTCGATCAGCGCCTCCAGCCGCTGCACCAGGCTGGACTCTGGTGCAGCGGTGTCGCTCGGGCTGTGGTCTTCAATGGCCCGCGCCACCCAGCCCAGCAGCGTGGCGCTCAGGCCCCGCAGCACCAGCGCACGCGCCTTGGCGCGGCCCGAGAACTCCTGCCAAACCTGGCTCATGGCCTGGTGCAGTTCCGGCTGCGCAGGCGCCACAGCGGGCCGCGCCAGGTCGCGCCGCACATCGCCCACGCGCACAAAAATCTCGTCCATCAATTCATCGGCCAGCGTGGCCACCCAGCCCTGCGTGTGCTGCGTAAAGCGGAATGCGTGCACATGCCCCTGCGGCACGTTGATGAGCGCACCGGCCGCCAGGGTGTGCTGCTCGCCATCCAAATGTGCCACGCCGCTGCCCGATTCGATCAGCAGCACCTGGTGCAGCCGCGTGTGCCGGTGCGGGGCCAGCTCCCAGTCGTGCAGCACCGAGCGCTCAGCAATCGTCTCGCAGTGCAGCACATCGGGCAGGTGCTGCGACTCGCCAAACAGGCTGTACGAGCGGATGCCATCGATGTTCGAAAAGTGCATGTTCTGGCTCCATCCGTCCATTCAACGCGGCGACTGTGCCACGTATCTTTGGGTGGTCCGTTTGACCCATGTCATGAACACACCAACCACACCAGGAGACACCATGAAAACCCAGGTTTGCATCATTGGCGGAGGCCCCTCGGGCCTCATGCTCTCGCAGCTCTTGCACCTCAAGGGCATCGACACCATCGTGCTGGAGCGCCAAAGCCGCGAATACGTGCTGGGCCGCATCCGCGCCGGCGTGCTCGAGCACGGCTTTGCCGCACTGATGCGCGAGGCCCAGTGCGGCGAGCGCATGGACCGCGAAGGCGAGATCCACGACGGCTTCATCATCGCCCACGACGGCAAGATGGACCGGGTCGATTTGCACAAGTACAGCGGCGGCAGCTCGGTGGTCGTCTACGGCCAGACCGAGCTGACACGCGACCTCTACGAAGCGCGCGACCGCATGAAGGGCACCGTCATCCACAACGCCGAAGACGTGCAGCCGCACGACCTGAAAAGCGCCAACCCGTATGTCACCTACCGCAGTGGCGACGAGGTGGTGCGCATCGACTGCGACTTCGTCATCGGTGCCGACGGCTTCCACGGCGTGAGCCGCAAGTCTATCCCGCGCGATGTGCTCAAGGAGTATGAAAAGCTCTACCCCTTCGGCTGGCTGGGCGTGCTCTCGCGCACCAAGCCCGTCTCGCCCGAGCTGATCTACGCCAAGCACGAGCGCGGCTTTGCGCTGTGCTCGCTGCGCTCGCAGGTTCTGAGCCGCTACTACATCCAGGTGCCGCTGACCGACACCGTGGAAGACTGGTCCGACGAAGCCTTCTGGACCGAGCTCAAACGCCGCCTGCCCGCCGAAGTGGCCGCGCAGCTCATCACCGGCGCATCCATCGAAAAGTCCATCGCCCCCCTGCGCTCCTTCGTGGCCGAGCCGATGCGCTACGGCAACCTGTTCCTGGCCGGCGACGCCGCCCACATCGTGCCGCCCACCGGCGCACGGGGCCTAAACAGCGCCGCGTCGGACATCTACTACCTGTACCACGCCATGGTGGCGCACTACCAAAATGGCGACAGCACCGGCCTCGACAAATACTCCGAAAAGGCCCTGGCCCGCGTGTGGAAGGCCCAGCGCTTCTCGTGGTGGATGACGACGATGCTGCACACCTTCCCGGATTCCATCGCGTACGACCAGAAGCTGCAGGACACGGACCTGGCGTATCTGTTCTCGTCAGAGAAGGCGCTGGGGTCGCTGGCAGAGAACTATGTGGGGTTGCCGTTCTGAGCACCCTGCGGTAGCGCTGCTCCCCAGTTAAAGGCTTGCATGGGGGGTCTCCTGCAAGCCTTTTTTGCGCCCTGATAGGCGCTCAGTGCAGGCAGTCGCTTTGGGCAGCGGTCCCCATCTGCTACGCAAAATTTAGGCAGAACTGATGCTTACGCCATCACAGCAGGCCCGATAGCATCGCACCAAGTTTTCAGATCATTTGCCCCGTGGTGTCGATGTGCCATTCGACGATGGCTTGAACACGATGAAGCTGCCGATGCAGCGTTTTGAGGCAGTGCACTTCACGCCCTATGGTGCCAATCAACAGCCAGGAAAATCTCAAAGATGGATTGGGTCCCGATAGTCTTCATTGTGTTCAAGGTGGCTGTGTTCGGCACCGGCATGTTCTTCGCCATCAAGTGGCATTACGACCAAGGGAAAAAGGCCAGAGCAGAAGCCAGCAGGCGTCAAGGTGTGACTGAACGGGCGCAGGAGACGTCGGAGGGGTAGCTGATGTCTGGCGCGGGCTGGGCCGTATCAGTCCAACAACGTTCGAATCATCCCAATCCTTGATTTCAACCCTGACAACGTGATTGTTTGTCGGGCCCTCCGCATTGCGAGCTTGCTCGTTGTCGATGGCGTGAATTTCGCCAGTTCATAAGCAAGAAGAGACGGGCTACAAAATAGGTACTTCCGCGGCCGCTTGCTTCAGGCTGTATGTAGACAGATGAGGCTGACAACCTTTTGCCGCGAAAAGCAATCACTTAAAGCAATAGTTGAGTTGCGATCGGCGGCCGCGTTTCTCACACTGCGGCCTGCTTAACAGTAGGGATTTCGGCGAACAAGCAACTGAAAATTTCTTCTAGCTCAGAAGATCGCCCAGCTGCTAGAGGTCCGGCCAGTCCGACAGCCAGTTCCCTCGTCGTTACGGCGGCGCAGGCAGCCAACGCGCGGTCAGGCTTGCTGCCACCTTGAGCGATATGTTCCGGGTAGTAGTCCTCGATGGCGCCTCGCGCGAGTACACAG
Organism: Acidovorax sp. FG60; assembly: GCF_057808995.1. NCBI lineage: Bacteria > Pseudomonadati > Pseudomonadota > Betaproteobacteria > Burkholderiales > Comamonadaceae > Acidovorax > Acidovorax sp. FG60. The sequence goes on along the minus strand of NZ_JBMDJC010000003.1, from coordinate 27,906 downwards.
ATTCCCAATTCTCGAAGGGCATCCAACAGCGGGACAAGCTCTTCAGCCGCTTGCTTATCCTGCGTACACACCTGAAGCCTCGTGGTGTCCTTCTCCCACGCGAAAAGGCTGTCAAGAAGATCTATGGTCTCGCCATCTACAGCGCCTCCCCGCTGAACTCTACGCAATGCCTCTCGCGCAGCGACGTATTGATCTCTCCAACTGTCCTTTACGACGCGTTTCTTAATCTGACGCGCGCTTGGTTCTGCCACTATTCCCAGTGCTGCAATCCGGGCATCTAGTTTCTGGACTACTGCGCTCTTAAGTGCCACTTCCGCTTCGGTTGCACCAAGGTGCTGGAATCCTTCAAACAGTGCATCAAGGTCCGCGACGATTTTTACCGTGATGCCAAAACTTTCGAAGAACTTTCGGAATTTGTGAAAGTTACCTTTCCCAGAGACTTTAACTAGCGCGATGTTCTTTTTGTCGAAGTCCCATGCTGCGTCGAGCATCTTTGCCACGTGCCTGCAGTACGCGTCATCCGATTCGCCCTCGAAGAGCACAACGCTTTGGCTGAAGAACGCGGCATCAGCGTGTTCGAAGCGAGCGAGCCGAAATGTCTCGGCGTCCACAGCGTTGAGCTCGAAGTTGACTGGGTATAGGGTAGCTGCGGGCTTTGGGAAGTCAGGCCGCTTTGCAACGCGCACGAATGAGGCGGTGACCCCAGGCTCGAAGAACATTGGCGAGTGGGTCGTCACCACGACCTGATGCGTGTTGGAGATACGAGCCAGGGTACCGAAAAGCACGCGCTGAGAGCGAGGATGCAAGTAGAGCTCGGGTTCTTCGAACAGAAACAGGAGGGGGCGAGTTGCTATACCTTGCTCGGCGAGCGCTTGTGTGGCCCGCTCTAAACGTTTGACGTAAGCCTGTAGTAGGGCGAATGTCAATGAACGTTTGATGCCATCTCCCTTATTTTCTATCAGGTCATGTGAGCCGTCATCGACGAAGATTTGGGCGGTATTTAGGATTGTCTTCAACTCAGGCGGCGGGATGTGCAACTGCACTTTTACGTTCGGAAAGTTCTCTCCAAGCAGGCCTTCAACCTCGCCCTCAAGCTGCCTTACCTTTTCGTGTCTGTTGTCGAACTCTTCTTCAGCCTCTTTGACGCGGTTGAAAAGTGCATTGAGATTTTGCAGAGATTGATTGATGTCTGCGAGGTCAGTTGTCATGTCCTCAAGCAGAAGCCCGAGAAGGCGCCCGAACGATGTGGTCTGAGTGGTCTTCAAGTCATCGTTTAAGTTCTTGACCGCTGGGATGTAGATGGGTTCTGGCAGCAGGGGCGCTATCGATGATGCGATGCCTGTAGGAAGTGGCGCGTACGCAAGAGTGAACTGATCGTTAGGTAGGGCTTCAATCTGCGCGCTAATGAACGTTTTGGCAGTACTGATCGTCTTCAAGGGTTCCACCTGCGCAGCCCTGAACTCCGGGAAGAAATCTGCAATCACCTGTTCGATAGCACCCTGTCCCCTCTTCCCGGTAAAGGCTTCGTCGATTGCGTCGCTTTGATATCGAGCTTCCAACGGCACGCGCCTTAGAACTGTCACCGCGACCTTATCGCCAGGCGCGTACTGCACTCGCAAGCAGAAAGTGCCCTCGATCACCAAGGCCGCGATTTTCTGTCGTGCTTCTTCAGCAAGGCGCGCGATGTGAGCACCATTCACGCCCGAGAATCGGAGTTCAAAAGTGACAGGAGAGGCTGAGTCGTAGAAGTGGGATGTAGGCAGCTGCGGTGGTCTATTGAGTGCATAGACGATTGCCTGCATCACCGTGGATTTGCCGGCGTTGTTTTCACCCACCAAGCAGCTGAACTTACTGGGCTCAAAGCTCTGAGCGCGTATGCCCTTGAAGTTGCTGATTGAGATGCGCTCAAGCTTCATGTTTTCTCCATGTATTCTTTTGCGTTGCTTTTAGCACAGCTGCGCTGGGCCAACACGTGTCCACCTCGGTGTGAACGTACGGCACAGAGTGCGGTTGGCTGACAAGCTCGCGAGCAGCCCCGGTGTTGACCGCATTGGCGCCTGCTCCGTCTGCCTTGGCCGTCACGGTGTTGGGCACATTGCCTTATTTCATCCTGGTGACCACGGCGATGTCCGCTGCCATTTCTCCAGCCTCTGTCACAGCGCCCTCACGCTAAACGTCTTGGTAGCAGGAGGCCAATATCGCCCTCCGCCCAACATTCAACGTAAAGGAACTGCTGTATGAATCGCGCTGTCTGGTTCAATGTATCGCCCGAGGGTGCCAAGGCCATCGGGACGCTGCACCACTTTGTCACCCAGGGCACAGGCCTGCCCAGCTTGCTGACGCACCTGGTCTTCCTGCGCGTGTCGCAGATCAACGCGTGCGCGCACTGCATCGACATCCACACGCGTGACCTGTTGGCGGAAGGCATGTCGGTGGAGAAGGTGGTGCTGGTCCCTGTGTGGCATGAGGCGGCGTACCTGTTCTCCGAGCAGGAGCGCGCCGCGCTGGCGTGGGCCGAGGAGGTGACCCGCGTGAGCGAGACCCATGCCTCTGATGAGGCCTATGCGGCCGCGCTGGCCGTGTTTGGCGAGAAGGACCTGGTGGACCTGACGCTCACAATTGCCGCCATGAATGCGATCAACCGCATGGGCGTCAGCTTTCGCATGAAGCCTCGCGCCAAGGCGTAAAAAGAAAAAAGGGAAGCCCGGCTTGCGCCGGGCTTCCCACATTTCAAGCGCTGATCACTTACAGCTAAAACTGCTCGCACTCTCCACATCCCCCGTCCCGTTGTAACGCGCCACCTTCGGGTACGCACACAGCGGCCGGGTGCGGTTGGCAGACCAGCTGGCAGGCAGCTCGTTGTTAACCACCTTCGCCCCCGCACCGCGCGCGTTCGCCGTCACGCTGTCGGGCGCCTTGCCCTGTTCCACCCACGCCACCAGCGGGGCCAGCATGTCGAACTGGTCGGTGGCGGGGCCGCCGGAGCAGTGGTTCATGCCGGGCACCAGGTACAGGCGGGCAAAGTCGTCGGCCTTGCCGCCTTGGGTTGCCTGCACGCGGTCCATCCAGTTCGCGGTGTCGATGGGCGAGAACACGCCGTCGGCCACGCCGTGGTAGACCATCATCTTGGCGCCCCGGTTGCGCAGGGCGCCCAGGTCGGCCGCGTTGGGCGGCGTCATGTACGACCAGGATGACTCGGTGTAAACAGGCGTGGTGGCGAACATCTTGGGGTAGTCCGTCTCCAGGCTGTAGTTCAGCGCGTACTGCAGGCCGGTGGTGGCCTTGAAGGCGTCCAGGGTGGAGGGCGGTGTGGTGAACAGGAAGGCCACGGCGCCCGCGTCGCGCGTGGTGGGGGCGTTGAAGTGCCAGAACGCAAAATTGCTACCCGCCACGCCGGGGTCGAACCAGGTGCCGGTGTACAGGGCTTCGCCCTTGCCGTTTTGGGGCCCGGCAAAGATGCTGGCCAGCACGTTCTTTTGCTCAGCAGAGATGCAAGATCCATCCCGAGCATTGTTGGCCGCAGTGCAGGTGGGCACGTCGCGCTGCAGGTTGAAGGCGGCCTGGCAGGCTTGCACGTCGTTCACCTGGCCGTCGGTGGCGCCGTCCAGCGCGTCGCAGCGCTCCACGATCTTGCGGCCGATGAGCTGGAATTCGGCGGGGCTCACGGCCTTGGTCAGGTCGGGCTGGCCGTTGGCGTCCTTGGTGGCCACCTTGGCGTACTGCTGGGCCTTCCACAGCTGGGCCGTGGCAGCCTTGGGCAGGCTGAAGCCGGGGTTGCCCGCCAGGATGCCGTCGTACTGGTCGGCATAGCGCGATGCGGCCACCATGGCGTGGCGCCCGCCGTTGGAGCAGCCGGCGATGTACGAGCGGTCGGGGCCTTTGCCGTAGGCGTTTTTGATCAGGTCCTTGGCCATGGGCGTGAGGGTGCCCACGGCCTGGTAGCCGTAGTCGCGGCGGGCCTGCGGGTCCAGCCCGAAGAAGGGCGTGGGCGCGCCGTGGCCCGCGTCGGAGCTGAGCACCGCAAAGCCTTGCACCAGGCCGGGGGCCACGGGCGCAGCGCCGCTCACCGCGCCGAGCGCGGTCACCACGCTGCCGTCCAGCCCGCCGTTGGCCTGGTGCAGAAAGCGGCCGTTCCAGTGGACGGGCAGGCGGATCTCAAAGCCGATGGCGTAGCTGGCGCCATCCACGGGGCCGGTGCGCTCTTTCATCTTGCCCTTGACCAGGCAGTGCGCGGGCGCCTGTGTGGTGTTGCCCTGCAGGGTGATCGGGCCCTCGGCCACCATCTCTGCCGAGGTGATGCGCGTGTCGGGCAGCGCAAGGCTCTGGGCCAGCGTGGTGCAGTTTTTCAGCGTGGCGGGTGTGGCGGCGCCGAGTTGCGGTGGGGGCGTGGTGCGCGGCACGCTGGCGCAGCCCGCCAGCAGCGTGGCGGTGCCAAGGGCCGTGGCCAGTGCCGACAGGGGGAGGGAGCGCGGGAGGAGGTGAGGCATGCGATGTCTCCAGGTGGGCGGGGGAAGGGCGCAGTCAAAAAAGGCCCTGGCCGCAGTGGCCAGGGCCGGGGCACTACTTGCAGCTGAAGCTGCTGGCGTTTTCGATATCACCCGTGCCGTTGTAGCGCGCCACCTTGGGGTAGGCGCACAGCGGGCGGGTGCGGTTGGCAGACCAGCTGGCGGGCAGCTCCAGGTTGGCACCGGCGGCATTGCCAGCGCCGCGCGCCTGGGCGATCACCTTGTCGGGGGCCTGGCCCTTTTCGACCCAGTTGACCAGCGGGGTCAGCATGTCGAACTGGTCGGTGGTGATGCCGCTGCCGCAGTGGCCCATGGCGGGCACGGGGAACAGGCGCGCAAAGTTGCTCGCATCGCCCTGGTTGGCAGCGGCCACGCCCTTGTACCAGTTCACGGTGTCGTCGTATGAGAACACGGCATCGCCCGTGCCGTGGAACACCATGACCTTGGCGCCACGGCCTTTCAGCTTGGCCAGGTCGGTGGGGTTGGGCGGCGTCATGAACGACATGGACGATTCGGTGAACGTGGCGTTGGTGGCAAAGATGGAGGCGGCCAACTGGTCAATGTTGGCCGTGGCCAGCGTCTGCTGCACGGGGGGCGTGCTGAACACGGTGCCCGAGGACAATGGGTCCAGCACCTGGCCGATCACGAACTCCCAGGTCGCCCAGTCCTGGTTGGCGATGCCGGGGTCCAGCGGGAAGGTGCTGTAGATGGCGGCGCCTGCCGATGTCTTGGCCCCGGTGTGGATCTCGGCCACCATCGTCTTTTGTTCGGCAGTGAGGCAACTGCCATCGCGCGCGCCGGTGCAGGTGGGCACGTCGTCGTTCAGCTTGAACTGGGTCTGGCAGGCCGCCACATCGCCCACGATGCCGTCGGTCACGCCGTCCAGCGCATCGCACTTGGCCAGGATGCGGTTCGATACCAGCGTGCGCTCGGCGGGGTTGAATGCGGTGCCGATGTCGGGCACCGGAAAGCCGCCCAGCCAGGCGGGCGCGGTGGTCATGGCGCCGGGCGTGGCCAGGGCCGCGTACTTCTTGGCGCCCCACACCTGGCTGACTGCTGCCTTGGGCAGGTTGAAGCCTGGGTCGCCCGCGAGGAAGCCGTCGTATTCATTGGCCAGCCGCGACATGGCCACCATGGTGTGGCGCCCGCCGTTGGAGCAGCCGCCGAAGTACGAGCGGTCTGGCGCGCGGCCATAGGCCAACTCGATGGCGTTCTTGGCCATGGGTGTGAGCTTCTGGGGCGCCTGGTAGCCGTAGTCCAGGCGGGCTTGCGGATCGAAACCGAAGGTGTTGTTCTGTGCGCCGGTGTGGCCGGCATCCGAACTGATGACCGCAAAGCCTTGGAGCAAGGCGCTGGTCACCTGCACGCCCGAGCTGTAGCTGCCGGTGGCGGGCACCACGCTGCCGTCCAGCCCGCCGTTGGCCTGGTAGTAGAAGCGGCCGTTCCAGGCGTTGGGCAGGCGCATCTCGAAACCGATGGCGTAGTTCTTGCCATCCACAGCGCTGACGCGCGAGTGCATGGTGCCGGTGATCTGGCAGTGCGCTGCCACGGGGGTGCCCGCCACGGTCAGCGTACCTGCCGCTACGGGGCTGGCCGCCGTGATGGTGGTGTTGGGAAAGTTGATGCGTGCGGCCAGGTCGCTGCACGATTTCAAGCTGCCCGGGTTGGCGGCTGCCAGCTGCGGCAGCCCTGCATCTGACGATCCCCCTCCGCACCCGATCAGCAGGGCTGCCGGCAGGGCCGACAGGGCGAGGGGGTGGATGCGCATTCTTCTTTTCGTAATGGTCATGCTGTTGTCTCCGTTTGTTATCTGAGGCCCAGGGAAACCCGCAGCGCGGCCTCAATGCACTGCAGGAGTTGGTGCAGCCCTACCAGCGATTGCTACTAATGTTGTAGCTGTTAGCGCTTGTCCATCAAGCGCTGGCGGCCAATTTGTTTTTGATTTCCAGAGACTGTGCAATGCGTTGGCGCAGGATGGCGGCGCGCATGTCGAATTCGGGCAGCACCCACTGGGTGAGTGCCTGGGCAGGGGCGTTCCAGCGCTCGCCGTGGCTGGCCGCGCCGATCTGGCACCAGGCCCAGTCCAGCAGCACCAGCGCCACGGCGCGCAGGTAGTCGTCGGCCACCCAGTAGGGCAGTTCGGCGTCGGACTGGGCGGCAATCGCCAGCGTCTGTGTGATCTCCACCAGCGCATGGCGGCGTGCGCTGGCCGCAGGGCTGGGCGCTGTGCCGGGCAGTGTGGTCAGCAGCGTTGCCAGGCCCTGGCCGCCATCGGCCAGCACCTTGCGCACCAGCAGGTCAATCGCCTGGATCTCGTTGGTGCCCTCGTAGATCATCGCCACGCGCGCATCGCGCACGATCTGCTCGATGCCCCATTCGCGCACATAGCCGTGGCCGCCAAACACCTGCAGGCAGGCGCTGGCGCCGTGGAAGCCCTGTTCTGTGAGCGCGGCCTTGAGCACGGGCGTGACCAGTGCACACCAGCGCTGGGCGGCGGCGCGCTCGCCCGCGTCGGTGCTGTGTTTGGCCACATCGAGCTGCAGTGCCGTGTGGTAGGCCAGCACACGGCCGCCGTCGATCCAGGCGCGCTGGGTTTGCAGCGTGCGGCGGATGGCGGGGTGGTCCTGGATGAGGCTGGTGTCTTTGGCGCCGGGCGCGCGCATCTGGCGGCGCTCTGCCGCATAGGCGCTGGCCTTTTGCCACGCGGCCTCCAGCAGGCCAATACCTTGCAGGCCCACATGCAGGCGCGCGGCGTTCATCATCACGAACATGGCGTTCAGGCCCTTGTTCGGCTCGCCCACCAGCCAGCCGGTGGCGTCGTCAAAGCGCATCACGCAGGTGGGGCTGCCGTGCAGGCCCATCTTTTCTTCGATGCGCTCGCACACCACGGCGTTGCGCTTTCCGTCCGGCAAGACCTTGGGCACCAGGAACAGCGACAACCCCTTGGGGCCCGCCGGTGCATCGGGCAAACGTGCCAGCACCAGGTGCACGATGTTGTCGGTGAGGTCGTGTTCACCGCCCGAGATAAAAATCTTGCTGCCGTTCACCCGCGCGCTGCCGTCGGGCTGCAGCACGGCGCGTGTGCGTACCAGGCCCAGGTCGCTGCCCGCGTGGGCTTCGGTCAGGCACATGGTGGCCAGCCATTCGCCGGTGGCGACCTTTTCCAGGTGCTGGGCCTTCAGGGCATCGCTGGCGTGGTGCTTGATGCATTCGTACGCGCCATGCAGCAGGCCGGGCGCCATGGTCCAACCGTGGTTGGCACCGGCCAGCCATTCAAACAGCACACATTCGAGCACCGCAGGCAGGCCCTGGCCGCCGTCCTCGGGCGCGCACGACAGCGACGGCCAGCCCGCCTGCCAAAAGGCCTGGTAGGCATCGCGAAATCCTGCGGGCGTGTGCACTTTGCCTGCGTCAAACCGGCAGCCTTCCTCATCGCCCGTGCGCTGCAACGGGGCGATGGCGCTGTCCACAAACTTGGCGGCCTCGTCCAACACCTGCGCAGCCAGCTCGCCATCGGTGTCGGCAAACGGCGCCAGCGCCTGCCAGCGGCTGGGCGCCTGCAACACGTGGGTCAGCAGATGCTGGATGTCGGCAAGGGCTTGGCGTGCTCGCATTAAATGCTCACTATTTGATAGCTATTGGCGCTTGATGGATAAGCGCTGGAGGCCGTTTTCTTCTGAATTTCGTCTGCACAAGCCTGGTGGCTGCTTGCGCGCTGGCTTCGACAGGCTCAGCCCGAACGTGTGAGGTGGGTCGCTGCAGTGATGGCGCAGTGCCCTGTGTAGTGACCCAAGCCGCAAACACTGTCGCGGCCGAGGCCAGCGCCACCGTGGAACTGGCTTTGCCAGGCCACGGGTGGCGTCCCCCCTCAGGGGGGAAGGCGCGTCAGCGCCTCAGGGGGGAATCAAGAATCTGCGGTGAAACCAATCTTCTTGATCAGCGGACCCCAGGTGTCGTACTCGGCCTTCTGCCAGCGCGCTTGTTCCTCAGGCGTGGAGCCGTGGGGCATCAGACCCACGATGGCCAGGCTGTCGATGACCGACTTTTCCTTCAGGGCGGCGTTGATGGCAGCGTTGGCGGCGGCAATCACGGGCTTGGGCGTGGCGGCGGGGGCGTAGAAGCCAAACCATTCTTCGGTGGTCAGCTCGGGGAAGCCCTGCTCGGCGAACGTGGGCACATCAGGAACGTACTGCGAGCGCTTGGGGCCCGAGGTGGCCAGGATGCGCAGCTTGCCCGCCTTGTAGTTGGCGATGAAGTCACCGTGCGGCGTGACCATGGCAGCCACCTGGCCGCCCACCACGTCCGTCACGCCCGGGATGGAGCCACGGTAGGGCACGTGGCGCAGGTCCACGCCGCTGTTGATGCCCAGCAGCGCACCCAGGAAGTGCGGTGTGGAGCCCGCGCCGGGCGAGCCGTAGCTGGCGTCCTTGGGGTTGGCCTTGGCCCAGGCCAGGAAGTCCTTCACGTTCTTCACGCTGGCGGGCACCATGGGGCCCACGGCCAGGCCGTGGTGCATCACGGCGGCAATCGACACGGGCGCGAAGTCCTTGTCGGTGTAGTTCATCTTGCTGTAGATGTGCGGGTAGTTGGCAATGGCCGAGACCTGCGCCAGCGCCAGCACCGAGCCGTCGGCGGGTGCTGCCTTCAGCGTCTCCAGCGCAATGCGGCCGCCCGCGCCGGGCTTGTTTTCCACCACACCCGCGTTCTTGCTGAAGGCGCTGCCGCCCCATTTTTCTGCCACGCGGCGGGCCACGGTGTCGCCCGAGCTGCCAGCGGGGAAGCCGAAGTACACCTTCACCTGGTCTACCTGGGCGTGGGCAGCAAAGGGATGCAGGGCGCCCAGCGCGGCGCTGGCGCCAAAGGCCTGGACGAGTTGTCGGCGGGTGATGGTCATGGTGTTGTCTCCTGGTATGACGGGGTAAAACTCAAAAAATTTGAACGGGGCTTTTCACGCCCTCTCGTTATCTGGCAAATGGCGACGCATTTCCTGAGGCGCTCCAAACGGGCGCTGCATAAGCCAGCGCCACCGTGGAACTGGCTTTGCCAGGCCACGGGTGGCGTCCCCCAGGGGGGGATGGCGCGAAGCGACTCAGGGGGGCTTCTCATCTCGGCGCCATGCGCAGTGCGCCATCGAGGCGGATGACTTCGCCGTTGAGATGGCCGTTGGTCACGATGTGGCAGGCCAGCTCGGCAAACTCCTCGGGCTTGCCCAGGCGTGGCGGGAAAGGGATGCTGGCGGCAAGCGATTGCTGCACGGCCTCGGGCAGCTCCTTCATCAGCGGCGTGGCAAACAGGCCGGGCGCCACGGTGCACACGCGGATCGCGTGCTGTGCCAGGTCGCGCGCCATGGGCAGCGTCATGCCCGCCAGGCCCGCCTTGGAGGCGCTGTAGGCCTGCTGGCCCACCTGGCCGTCAAAGGCGGCGACGGAGGCGGTGAACATCATCACGCCGCGCTCGCCGTTGTCCAGCACGTCGAGCTTGCTGCAGGCGGCGGCAAACAGACGGCTCACGTTGTAGGTGCCGATCAGGTTGATGTTGACCACGCGCACAAAGTCTTCCAGCGGCGCGGCACTGCCATCGCGCTGCACCACGCGTTTGGCGCTGCCGATGCCTGCAACATTCATGAGAATGCGCGCGGGGCCGTGGGCGGCGGCGGCCTTGTCGATGGCGGCCTGCACGCTGGCGGCGTCGGTGATGTCGCAGGGGCAGGCTACGCCACCAATGTCTGCGGCGACTTTTTCAGCCAGTTCGGCATTGCGGTCCAGCACCGCGACCTTGGCGCCCTGGGCGGCCAGTGCGCGTGCGGTGGCTTCACCGAGGCCCGATGCGCCGCCGGTCACGAGGGCGGCTTGTCCTTGAATCTGCATGGTGGTGTCCTTGGGTAGTCGTTCAGTTCAGGTCAATTCATTTCTGGGGCACGAGGGTGAATGGCAACTTGCCTTCGTGCATGGCTTCCACCAGGTTGGCGCGGTGTTTGAGCACGGCGCGCTGGTTGATGGAGCCCTTGTCGGTGATCTCGCCCTTGTCGAGCGAGGGCGGCTCGGCCATCAGGTGCATGCGGGCCACACGCGTGGCACTGCCAGTGGCTTGTGCGGCCAGCTGGTTGATCACCTGCTGAAAGTGCTGCTGCACGGGCGCGCTCTCCAGCACCTGTGGCAGGCTGGCGTCGCTGGGCAGCCCCGCCAATGTGCGGATATGGGGCGTGGGGATCAGCAGCGCGCCCACTTCCTTGAGGTTGATGCCGGTGATGACGGCGTCCTGCACATAGGGTGCGCAGGCCGCGATGATCTTGGCGCGCATGGGGCCCACGCTCACGAAGGTGCCGGTGCTGAGCTTGAAGTCCTCGGCAATGCGGCCGTCAAACTTCAGGCCCTTGTTGTGGTCGGCCTCGTCGATCCACTTCACGGCGTCGCCGGAGCAGTAGAAACCTTCTTCGTCGAACGCCTCTTGCGTGGCCTCGGCGTTGCGCCAGTAGCCCTGCGTGATGTTGGGGCCGCGATAACGCACCTCGACCTTGCCATCAATCGGCACCAGCTTCAACTCCAGCCCCGGCGTGGGCACACCGATGTCGCCCGCCTGCACGTTGGGGCTGTTCACGGCCACGCAGAAGGGGCAGCCCTCGGTCATGCCCAGGCCGGTGTTCATCACGATGCGCTCGCCCACCTCCTGCTCGGCCACTTCAAAGAGGGCATCCCAGATGGGTTGCGAGAGTGCGGCAGCGGCAAAGAAGAACATTTTCACGCGGCTGAGCAGGTTCTTGCGCAGCTGCGCGTCGGTCTTCATGGTGTGCGCCAGCACCTCAAAGCCCGTGGGCACGTTGAAGTACACCGTGGGCGCGATCTCGCGCAGGTTGCGGATGGTCTCGGCCATGCCCGCGGGCGTGGGGCGGCCTTCGTCCAGGTACAGCGTGCCGCCGTTGTAGATGACGATGCCGAAGTTGTGGTTGCCGCCGAAGGTGTGGTTCCACGGCAGCCAGTCCACCAGCACCAGGTCTTCCTCGGCCAGCACGGGCATGGACTGGTTCATCTGCTGCAGGTTGGCGGCCCACATGCCGTGCGTGATGATCACGGCCTTGGGCGCCTTGGTGGAGCCCGAGGTGAACATGAATTTGGCGATGCTGTCGCCCGTGATGGCGGCGTGCGCGGCGTCCACGGCGGGTGTCGCCTCGGTGGCCAGCAGCGCGCTGAATGGGGTGGTACTGCGGCCGGGCAGGGTGCCCTCGATCAGCGCCACCTCTACGTCGGCGCCCACCGTGGCGTTGATGGCGGCGGCAAAGCGCTCGCCGCTGCTCGCAAACACCAGGCCGGGCGTGAGGGTGTCGATGGCGTGGCGCAGCTTGTCGTAGTCCTTGCTCACAGTGGAGTAGGCGGCCGACACGGTGCATTGCGGCACGCCCGCCACCAGGCAGCCCAGCGACAGCAGGGCGTGCTCCAGGTCGTTTTCGCTGAGCATGACCACGGGGCGGTCGGCGCTCAGGTTGCGGTCCAGCAGCGCCTGTGCAATGCGGCACGCACTGTCCCATGCCTTGCGGTAGCTGATGTGCCGCCAGTCGCCCAGGCTGCCGTCGGCGTTCTTCACACGCTGCGCCATCCAGGTGCGGTCGGGCGTCGTCTGCGCCCAGTGCGCCAGGCGGTCGGTCAGGCGCACGGGGTGGGGCTGCAGGTCTTGCGTGGCGCGCACATAGACCACGCCGTTGTCGCCCTGGCGGGTGGTGACCTCGGTCACGCCAAAGCGCAGCGGCCGGTAGCGGGGGGTGGGGGCGATTGCCATCATGGGTGCTTTCAAGAACTCACTGGCGCGGGCGGGGGCTCGCATCTTCAGGCCTTCTGGACCTTGGCTGCCTTGCCGTCGAGGAAGGCGCGCACGCGGGCCTTGGCTTCGGGCGCGCTCTGGGCAATGGCGGCCATCATGGCTTCGGTCATCAGGCCCTGGTCGGACGGCTGCTCGGCAATGCGGGGCAGCGCGTGCATGAGTGCGTAGTTGGTCAGCGGTGCGTTCTGCGCAATGCGCTGGGCCAGCTCAAAGGCCTTATCGAATGCGGTGCCGGTGGGCACGAGGTATTGGGCAAAACCCACACGCTCGCCGTCCACGGCGTTGTAGACGCGGCCGGTCATCATCATGTCGGTCATGCGGGCCGTGCCGATCAGGCGCGGGATGCGCACCGCACCGCCGCCGCCCACAAAGATGCCGCGCGAGCCTTCGGGCAGTGCGTAGAAGGTGGATTCATCGGCCACGCGGATGTGGCAGGCGCTGGCCAGCTCCAGCCCGCCGCCCACCACCGCACCGTGCAGCGCGGCCACCACGGGCACGGGGCCGAACTGCACGCGGTCCAGCGCTGCATGCCACATGCGCGAGTGGTGCAGGCCCTGGCCCGCGTCGCGCTCTTTCAGCTCCGAGAGGTCGAGGCCCGAGCAGAAGTGTTCGCCATCGCCATCGATCACGGCGGCGCCCACGCTTGCGGGCAGGTTGTCCATCACGTCGCGCAGCGCCAGGATCAGGCCGTCGTTCAAGGCATTGCGCTTGGCGGGGCGGGTGAGGCGGATGACCGCGATTTCCTCGCGTTCGCCACGGATTTCAAGGGAGATGTCGGAGTTCTTGGTCATGGTGGTGTGAGTGAGTTAGGGAAATTATGGTTATCAAAAATAACTAAAACAAGGCCGCAAGGCCGCTCTTTGCTAGGGGGTTTCCCTAGCTTTTCAAGTGACTCATATGGTTATGATAAATAACTAAAATTGGTGCGCAATCCAAGCAAGGACCCTGTCATGAACGCCTTCATCCCCTACGGTATCTACTGGTCGTCCCCGTTTGCCAAGTGGCAGGGCACGCTGGCCAACCTCAACGCGCTGCCGCTGGCCGCTGCGGTGGGCAAGCAGGCGCTCACCGCGCGCGGGTACGACCTGGCCGCGGTGGACCTGGCGATCCTCGGCATCACCAACCCGCAAAAGGGCAGCTTCTACGGCCTGCCCTGGGTTACCGGCATGATGGGTATCGACCGTGTGGCCGGGCCCACGGTGCAGCAGGCCTGCGCCACCAGTGTGCGCGCGCTGCAGATGGCCGCGCAAGAAGTGGCGTGCGGCACGGCCACCAGCGCGCTGCTGGTGATGGCCGACCGCCAGTCCAACGGGCCGGTGGTGTACTACCCCGACTCCAGCGGCACCGGCGGCTACGGCATTACCGAGCACTGGGTACCCGACAACATGGGCCACGACCCGTATGCCAAGAACCCCATGCTGCAGACGGGCGAGAACGTGGCCGCGCGCTATGGCATCAGCACCGAAGAGCAGCACGCGCTCAAGCTGCACCGCTACCACCAGTACCAGGAGGCGCTGGCCGACGACCGCGCCTTCCAAAAGCGCTACATGGCCGATGTGCCCGTCACCGACTCCAAGTTCCGCAAGCAGACCGGCACGCTGAGCACCGATGAAGGCATCTTCCCGACCACCGCCGAAGGCCTGGCCAAGCTCAAGCCCGTCAAAGAGGGTGGCACGGTGACCTTCGGCGGCCAGACGCATCCGGCCGACGGCAACGCGGGCGCCATCGTCACCACGCGCGAACGGGCCCGTGCCGTGGCGACCGACCCCGGCATCGAGGTCGAGATCCTGGGCTTTGGCATGGCGCGCGTGGAGGCGGGTTACATGCCCATGGCACCGTCGCCTGCCGCGTTCAACGCGCTCAAGAACGCGGGCCTTTCCATCAGCGATGTGGCGGCCATCAAGACGCACAACCCCTTTGCCGTGAACGACATCGCCCTGGCGCGCGACACCGGCTTTGCCTGGGAGCGCATGAACAACTACGGCAGCTCCATCATCTGGGGCCACCCCCAGGCACCCACCGGCATGCGCGCCATCATCGAGCTGATCGAAGAGCTGGTGCTGCGCGGCGGCGGCGTGGGCCTGTTCACCGGCTGCGCTGCGGGCGACACCGGCTATGCCACCGTGCTGCGGGTGACCGACAGCAAAACCACTTCCAAGGCCTGACCATGACTACCACTTCGACAAGCTCTTTCTCCGCGCCCCTGAACGCCTGGCTGGTGGACGGCGTGCGAACGCCCATGGTCGATTACTGCGGCCCGCTGGGCCATGTGTCGCCCACCGACATGGGTATCAAGGTGGCGCGCGCCGTGCTGGAGCGCAGCGGCGTGCCCGCAGCCGATGTGGGCTCGGTCATCACCGGCTCCATGGCGCAGGCCGATTTCGACGCCTTTGTGCTGCCGCGCCACATTGGCCTGTATGCAGGCGTGCCGCAGGCCGTGCCCGCCATCCTGGTGCAACGCATCTGCGGCACGGGCTTTGAGCTGTTCCGCCAAGCTGCCGACCAGATCGCGCTGGGCTACACCGACGTGGCGCTGGTGGTGGGCACCGAGTCCATGACGCGCAACCCGATTGCGGCCTACACACACCGCACTGGCTTCAAGCTGGGCGCGCCCGTGGAGTTCAAGGACTTCCTGATGGAGGCGCTGATCGACACCGCCGGCCCCGTCACGATGATCGAGACAGCCGAGAATCTGGCCAAAAAATACGACATCACCCGCGAGGACGTGGACGCCTACGCCTCGCAGTCCTTTGCCCGCGCGCTCAAGGCGCAGGAGGATGGCTTTCTGGCGGGCGAGATCGTGCCAGTGACCAGCGAAAAGTTTGAACTGGAAGGCTACGCCACGCGCGGCATCACGCTGCCTCGCAAGGTGGCCCAGCTGGACCGCGACACCCATCCGCGCCCCTCGCCGGTTGAAGCCCTGGCCGCGCTGCGCACGGTCTACCCCGGTGGCGTGCAAACGGCCGGCAACAGCTCGGCCCTGGTGGACGGCGCCGTGGGCGCCGTGGTGGCCAGCGATGCCTATGTGCAGCAGCGTGGCCTCAAGCCCCTGGCGCGCCTGCGCGGTGTGGCCGCTGTGGGTGTGGCGCCCGAGTACATGGGCATCGGCCCGGCCCCGGCCATTCGCGCGCTGCTGGCACGCACCGGCCTCACGCTGGATGACATCGGCCTGTTCGAAATCAACGAAGCCCAGGGCGCACAGACCCTGGCCGTGGGGCGCGAGCTGGGGCTCGACCTGAACAAGCTCAACGTGAACGGCGGTGCGATTGCCCTGGGCCACCCGCTGGCCGCCACCGGCGTGCGCCTGACCGTGACGCTGGCGCGCGAACTGCGCCGCCGTGGGCTGCGCTACGGCATCTCCAGCGCCTGCGTGGGCGGCGGTCAGGGCATTGCTCTGCTGATCGAGAACCCCGACGCCTGAACCCTGAACCCACATTTTGCAAAGCACACCATGAAAATCATCACCGCAGCCCAGGCCGGGGCACTCATCCCCGACAACGCCACCATCTTCCTGGGCGGCTTGGCCGTCTCCAGCCTGCCCGAGGAAGTGCTCAAGGGCGTGGAAAAGAACTTTCTGGAGACCGGCCACCCGCGCAACGTGACCACCTGGGCCTGCGGTGCCATTGGCAACAGCAAGGACGCAGGCATGGTGCACTTTGCCCACCCCGGCATGATCAAGCGCACGGTGGCCGGCCACTTTGGCCAGACCGGCGCTGAGATGATGAAGATGGTGTTTGATGGCGAGGTGGAGGCCTACAACTTCCCGCAGGGCAGCCTGTCGCACCTCACGCGCCACATTGCCAGCCGCAGCCCGGGGCTGCTCACCAAGGTGGGACTGGGCACCTTTGTGGACCCGCGCATCGAAGGCGGCAAGCTCAACAGCAAGTCCACCGAAGACCTGGTCAAGCTCGTCGAATTCAACGGCGAGGAGTGGCTGTTCTACCCCTCACCCAAGGTCGATGTGGCCATCATCCGCGGCACGCTGGCCGATGAGAACGGCAACATCACGCTGGACAAGGAAGGTGTGCTGCTGGAGCAGATCAACATCGCCCACGCGGCCAAGGCCTGCGGCGGCATCGTGATCGCGCAGGTGGAGCGCATCGTGAAGGCGGGCAGCCTGCACCCCAAGTCGGTCAAGGTGCCGGGCGTGTCGGTGGACTACGTGGTGGTCAGCCAGCCCGAGAACCACATGCAGACCATCACCACGCAGTTCAACGCCGCGCTGTGTGGCGATGTGCGCGTGCCGGTGAACTCGCTGGCGCCCATGGCACTGGACGAACGCAAGGTCATCGCACGCCGCACCGCGCTGGAGCTGAAGCCGGGTGCCATCACCAACCTGGGCATCGGTATTCCGGCCGGTGTGCCGTCGGTGGCGGCGGAAGAGGGCGTGGCGGACCAGTTCACGCTGAGCGTGGAAAGCGGCATCACCGGCGGCATTCCGGCGCAGCTGGGCGACTTTGGCACGGCCTACAACGCCGACGCGATCATTGAGCAGTCACTGCAGTTCGACTTTTACGACGGCGGCGGGCTGGACGCGAGCTTCCTGGGCCTGGCGCAGGCCGACAACCACGGCAACGTGAACGTGAGCAAGTTCAACGGTCGGCCCGTGGGCTGTGGCGGCTTTGTGAACATCACGCGGTCGACCAAGAACCTGGTGTTCTGCGGCACCTTCACGGCGGGGGGCCTGGAGGTGAAGGTGGCCGACGGCCAGCTCACCATCGTGAAGGAGGGCCGCTCGCGCAAGTTCATCGAGAAGGTCGAGCAGATCACCTTCAACGGGCTGGATGCTGCCCAGCGGGAGCAGAACGTGCTCTTCGTGACCGAACGCGCCGTGTTCCACCTGACCACCGAAGGGCTGGAGCTGACCGAGATTGCGCCCGGCATTGACCTGGAGCGCGACGTGCTGGCGCACATGGGCTTCAAGCCGATCATGCGCAATGTGAAGACCATGGATGCGGGCCTGTTCCACGAAAAGTGGGGCGGACTGGCTGCGGCCATGGCCGCGAAGTCTGACGCGGTGGCACCGGCGGCCGCAGGCCAATAAACGGGGCGCAGGAGCGGCCCGAAGCCGGGCACAAAACCAAAGACCAAGGGGCGCTGGCTGCAGCGCCCCTTTTTTTGTCAGGCCCCGTCGCGGGCGTAGACCTTTTGCAGCAGGCGGATCAGCGTCTTGCGCTCGGCGGCCGTGAGGCCTGCGGTGGCGTCCACCTCCAGCTGCGCGGCGGTCTGCTCGGCCTGGGCCGTCAGCTCCACACCGGCGGGCGTCAGGTGCAGGCCCATGGCGCGGCCGTCGCTGGGGTGGGGGCGGCGCTCGATCAGGCCGCGCCGCTCCAGCGCAGCCACCAGGCCCACCAGGTTGGGCGGCAACACGCCCAGCGTCACGCACAGCTGGCGCGAGGTCACGCCCGGGTTGTGCGCCACCAGCGACAGCACCGAAAAATCCACCACCTTGAGGCGGTACACCGCCATGCGCTCCATGAACACCTCGATCACGGCCAGCGATGCGCGCCGCGCGTTGTAGCCCACCAGGGTGCGCAGAAAGCCGGTATCCACCGATTCGGGTGCGGGCGCCGGGTTGGCTGGAACCATGGAGGCGGTGGTCTTTTTGGTGGGGCGAACGCTGGACATGGGGTGATTGTGGCGGGGGGTGGGCGGGGGTTGGCAGCAGGTTGCGCGGAAATTTGATTCAAATCAGCCGCTAGCGCTTATTTGACGGATATATATTGCTATAAAAATTATAGTAATTGATGTGTGGCAGGCGACACACACGGTGCAGCATTGGCGCCTGTGGCTCTCAGACGGGGCTGCGCAGCACGCGCCGGTATTGCACGGCCTCGGCCACATGGCCCACTTCGGTCGAGGGTGCACCCGCCAAGTCGGCAATGGTGCGCGCCACCTTCAGCGCACGGTGCGTGCTGCGGGCCGACCAGCCCAGGCGGGCGGCGGCGGTGTTGAGGAATTTGGCGGCGGCATCCTGCAGGTGCAGGTGGGTGTCGATCTCCTGGCCCTGCAGCGCCTGGTTGGTCTTGCCTTGCCGCGTCAGTGCCACGGCGCGGGCCTGCGCCACGCGTTCGCGGATCGCCTCGCTGGCTTCGCCCGCGGGTGCCTGCACCAGCTGGTCGGCGGGCAGGGCGGGCACCTCCACATGCAGGTCAATGCGGTCCAGCAGCGGGCCGCTGAGCTTGGCCTGGTAGCGGTTCACCTGGTCGGGCGTGCAGCGGCACGCGCGCTGGGTGGAGCCCAGGTAGCCGCATGGGCAGGGGTTCATGGCCGCGATCATCTGGAACCGGGCAGGGAAATCCGCACGCTGCGCCGCTCTGGAGATGGTGATGTGTCCTGTCTCCAGCGGTTCGCGCAGGGCCTCCAGGGCAGCACGCGGAAACTCGGGCAGTTCGTCCAGAAACAAGATTCCGTTGTGCGCCAACGAAATTTCGCCGGGCCTGGGGGGTGATCCGCCGCCCACCAGGGCCACTGCGCTGGCGGTGTGGTGTGGCGCGGCTGTGGGCCTGTGGCCCCACTGGTCGGTGCGAAAGCGCCCGGCTAGGCTGGCAATGGCGGCGCTCTCCAGCGCCTCGTCCACGGTCATCGCGGGCAGCAGCCCCGCAAACCGCAGCGCCAGCATCGACTTGCCCGACCCCGGCGGCCCGGCCATGAGCACGCTGTGCCCGCCAGCGGCAGCAATCTCGAGCGCGCGTTTGGCGCTGGCCTGGCCTTTCACGTCGCACATGTCGGGGCCTGCTGTGCTCGCCGCCATGGGGGTGGCCTGCAGGCGGGTCCAGCCGTCGTTGGCCACGTCGGCATCGCCCGCAGCCACGCTGCCCGGCGGCAGGAAGGCGCGCACCACATCCAGAAGATGCCGTGCGCGCACCACCCGCGCGGCGGGCACCAGGGCGGCCTCTTCAGCGCTGCCGGGGGGCAGCACCAGTTGCGCGGTGATCTGCTGGGTCTGCAGCGCCAGGCTGGTGGCCAGCGCGCCGCGCACGGGGCGCAGTTCGCCCGACAGCGACAGCTCGCCCGCAAACTCATAGCCCGCCAGACGGCTTGCGTCCACCTGCCCGCTGGCGGCCAGGATGCCCAGTGCAATCGGCAGATCGAAGCGCCCTGAGTCCTTGGGCAGATCGGCTGGTGCCAGGTTTACCGTGATGCGCTTGTTATGCGGGAACTCCAGCCCCGCGTTCTGCAGCGCCGAGCGCACCCGTTCGCGGGCCTCCTTGACCTCCACCTCGGCCAGGCCCACCAGCGTGAAGCTGGGCAAACCATTGGCCAGATGCACTTCGACGGTGACAGAAGGCGCCTGCAGCCCCAGAAGGGCGCGGCTTTGCACCAAAGCAAGACTCATGAAGCGGTTTCTCCCCAGATGGGTGCGTTTTATGGTTTTTTAGCGCGGCCCTGTTGTGTAGTGCACCAACAAGGTGCAACATGGTCCGCGCGCACACCGTCACTGTACTTGGGGATCGGTGTAACGCAACGCAACGGCGATGTGAAGGCGATGCAATGGTTGCACTGGCGTGGCACGGTCCGTGCTTAAAACGCTTGTCCCTACTTTGTCCAACCGGAGGAAACATGACCCGCGCCATCATCAAGACCCTGGGCGTTGCCCTTGTTGCAACCCTTCCCATGCTGGCCAGTGCCCAGCTCACCGGCAATGTCAGCCTGACCACCAACTACAAGTTCCGTGGCCAGGACCAGGACGTTTCCAAGTCCAAAGCGGTCAAGCCTGCACTGCAAGGCGGTTTTGACTACGCCTTCGGCGACACCGGCTGGTACGTGGGTAACTGGAACTCCAGCGTGGACTGGCTTGCCAACAACTCGCTCGAATCCGACCTGTACGGCGGCTACAAGTTCAAGGCTGGCGGCGCTGACCTGGACGTGGGCGCCCTGACCTACATCTACCCTGGCAACAGCAACGGCAACACCACCGAGCTGTATGGCGCGGCCACCATGGGCCCCTTCACTGCCAAGTATTCGCACACCATCTCCAAGGACTACTTCGGCTTTGCCGGCGCCAAGGCTGGCTCGGGCCTGAAGGGCCGCAACACCGGCTACCTGAACTTCGCGTTTGCGCAGGAAGTTGCCCCCAGCGTGACGGTGAAGGCCTCGGTCGGCTTCACGCGCTTTGCCAGCGACATCAAGGACCTGGGCGTGCCCAACTACATGGACTACAGCGTGGGCGGTGCCTACGACTTCGGCGGTGGCCTGTCGCTGGGCGCGGCCGTGGTCGGCGCCAACAAGAAGGCCTTCTTCGGCCACGTCAACAAGTCGCGCGTGATCGTCACGCTCACCAAAACCCTGTAAGCAAGTCTCAATGGGCGCTTGCTGCGCCCATGTCGGAGGAACCAAAATGAAAATGGTGACAGCCATCATCAAGCCCTTCAAGCTGGACGAGGTGCGTGAAGCGCTTTCGGACATCGGCGTGCAAGGCATCACGGTCACTGAGGTCAAGGGCTTTGGCCGCCAGAAGGGCCACACCGAGCTATACCGCGGCGCGGAATACGTGGTTGACTTCCTGCCCAAGGTCAAGATCGAAGCCGCTGTGGCGGACGACCTCGTGGACCGCGTGATCGAGTCCATCGAGAGCGCCGCCCGCACCGGCAAGATCGGCGACGGCAAGATCTTCGTGACCCACCTGGAGCAGGTGGTGCGCATCCGCACTGGCGAAACCGGCAAGGAAGCGCTGTAAGGGCGCGGCCGTACTACATCCAAGAAGAGAAACGAAACGCCATGAAAAAACTGCTTGCTTCCTTCATTCTGGGGCTGGGTCTGCTGACCATGGGCAACTTGTCCCTGGCACAGGCGCCCGCCGCCTCCGAGCCGGCTGCTGCCGCGCCCGCTGCTGCCGCAGAAGCCCCGGCTCCTGCTGCTGCCGCAGCCCCCGCAGCGGCAGCGGCCGCCGCTCCCGCAGCTGCCGCCGAGGCACCCGCTCCTGTCCCCAACAAGGGTGACACCGCCTGGATGATGACCTCCACCATCCTCGTGATCCTGATGGTCTTGCCCGGCCTGGCGCTGTTCTACGGTGGCCTGGTGCGCAGCAAGAACATGCTGTCCGTGCTCATGCAGGTGATGGTCACGTTCTCGATGATCGTGGTGCTGTGGTTCATCTACGGCTACAGCCTGGCCTTCACCGAAGGCGGCGCGTTCATCGGTGGCTTCGACCGCCTGTTCATGAAAGGCATCTGGGACAACGCCGCAGGCACGTTTGCCAACGCGGCCACGTTCAGCAAGGGTGTCGTGATTCCTGAAGTGGTGTTCGCCGCCTTCCAGGCCACGTTCGCCGGCATCACCTGCGCCCTGATCGTCGGTGCGTTCGCAGAGCGCATCAAGTTCAGCGCCGTCATGATGTTCATGGTTCTGTGGTTCACCTTCAGCTACCTGCCCATTGCCCACATGGTGTGGTTCTGGATGGGCCCTGACGCCTACGCCTCCAAGGAAGTGGCCGACGCCATGACCGGCAAGGCTGGCCAGATCTGGCAGTGGGGTGCTCTGGACTTCGCTGGCGGTACCGTGGTGCACATCAACGCCGCTGTGGCGGGCCTGGTGGGCGCGTTCATGGTGGGCAAGCGCATCGGTTACGGCAAGGAAGCCATGGCGCCTCACAGCCTGACGCTGACCATGGTCGGTGCCTCGCTGCTGTGGGTGGGCTGGTTCGGTTTCAACGCCGGCTCTGCCCTGGAAGCCAACGGCTTTGCCGCCCTGGCCTTCATCAACACGCTGGTGGCCACCGCCGCTGCCGTGCTGGCATGGTGCATCGGCGAAGCGCTGATGCGTGGCAAGGCTTCGATGCTGGGTGCAGCTTCGGGTGCCGTGGCCGGCCTCGTGGCCATCACGCCTGCCGCTGGCAACGTCGGTATCGGCGGCGCCCTGGTGATCGGCCTGGTGGGCGGTTTTGCCTGCCTGTGGGGTGTCAACGGTCTCAAGAAGCTGCTGGGCGCGGACGACTCGCTCGACGTGTTCGGCGTGCACGGCATCGGCGGTATCGTGGGTGCCCTGCTGACCGGCGTGTTCAACGCCCCTGGCCTGGGTGGCCCTGGCTATGTGGCCGACTGGGTGACGGCAACGATGGTGACATCGGCCGACTACTCCATCGCCGCGCAAGTCTGGACACAAGCCAAGGCTGTGCTGCTGACCATCGTGTGGTCGGGTGTGGTCTCCTTCGTCGCCTACAAGATCGTTGACCTCACGGTGGGCCTGCGTGTCACGGAAGAAGACGAACGCGAAGGCCTGGACATCACTTCGCACGGCGAGACGGCGTACAACCGCTGATCTGCCTGCACCCCACGCGCTGCGGTGTCTGGTGGCACCGCAGCGTCGCAACAAGAACAAGCGAGTCACTCCTCTGGTTGTTGAGCCCGCCGGCAACGGCGGGTTTTTTTCGTACCGGTGGGGGGCTCGCTGTTGGCTTTGGCAGGGTAGCCAAGGCATGTTCCCCCAGACAACTTGTCCGCAGGACCGAGTCCTTTGCACGCGCCCTGTTCAAAAAATTCACGCACTGCGGGTGTAGCACCGGACATGGCTGCCGCTACGATGCAAGGCATGGACCTCGCCCTTGCCCAGATCACCGAACGTGTGCGCACCGCCGCCGCCGACCAGACTCCCTTGCGCATCCGAGGCGGGGGCACCAAGGATTTTCATGGCCTGGCACTGCATGGTGAAGTGCTCGACACGCGGGTGCTGCGCGGCATCGTGAGCTACGAGCCGAGCGAGCTGGTTGTCACCGTGCGGGCGGGCACCCCGTTGGCCGAGTTGGAGGCCGCGCTGGCCGAACAAGGCCAATGCCTGCCTTTTGAGCCCCCGCATTTCGCCAAGGCCTCCTCGGATGCCGCCACCGTGGGCGGCATGGTCGCGGCAGGCCTCTCAGGCCCCGCCCGCGCCAGCGTAGGGGCTGTGCGCGACTATCTTCTGGGCGTGACCCTGCTCAACGGCAAAGCCGAGCTGCTGACTTTTGGCGGCCAGGTCATGAAAAACGTGGCGGGGTATGACGTGTCCCGCCTCATGGCCGGTGCCTGGGGCACGCTGGGTTTGCTGACCGAGGTCAGCCTCAAGGTGCTGCCCGTGGCGCCCGGCGAGGCCACGCTGCGGTTTGACGACATCAACCAGGCCGACGCATTGCGCAAGCTGCACGCCTGGGGCGGCCAGCCGCTGCCCCTGAACGCCAGCTGCTGGGTGCAAGACGGTGGCGTGGGCACGCTCTATGTGCGCCTGCGCGGCGCCGTGGCGGCGGTCGAGGCCGCCTGCAAAACGATGGGTGGCACGCGCATGGACAACGCCACGGTGGCCGCCGACTGGACGGCCTGCCGCGAGCAGACCCTGCCCTGGTTCACCGCACGTGCTGCACAGCCCGGCCACGCCCTGTGGCGCCTGTCCGTGCCCGCCACGGCCCCGGTGCTGAGCTTGCCGGGCGGCGCGCAGCCGCTGGTCGAGTGGCATGGCGCGCTGCGCTGGGTGCAAGCGCCCGAATCCGCAGGCGACGCCCTGCGCGAAGCCGCTCGGGCTGTGGGTGGAAATGCTTCTATTTTTGTAGCTGCTAGCGCAGGTGGGACAAGCGCCAGTGGCACATTTGACCTTCAGTCCAAGGCGCTGGAACACATCCACGCCCGGCTCAAACACAGCTTTGACCCGGCTGGCATCTTCAACCCCGGCCGCATGGCGCGGGCCTGGTAGGCGGGGTCAGTTCCATCACCACCACCGTTTTCACCGTCACCTTGGCCATGCGACGCCTTCGCCACCTCACCGGAAACCGCCGCACGGTCGCCAGCAACCGGGTGCTGGGCCTGCTGCTGGCGTTCAATGCGGGGGCCGTCAATGCAGGGGGCTTTCTGGTGGTGCACCTGTACACCTCGCACATGACCGGCTTTTTGTCCTCGCTGGCCGACAACCTGGTACTGGGCCAGATGAAGATCGTGCTGGGTGCCATCGGTGCGCTGTGGGCCTTCATGTCGGGCGCAGGCACCACGGCCATCATGATCAACTGGGCGCGCCAGCGCAAGCTGCGCAGCACCTTTGCGCTGCCGCTGGTGCTGGAGTCCGTGCTCATGCTGCTGTTCGGCCTGGTGGGGGCCATCACGCTCACCTGGCCCACACCGTTTGCCGTGCCGCTGGCGGTGTTGCTGCTCTCCTTCATCATGGGCCTGCAGAACGCCACGGTGACCAAGATGTCGTCGTCGCAGATCCGCACCACCCACATGACGGGCGTGGTGACCGACCTGGGCATCGAGATGGGCAAGATGCTCTACTGGAACCGCACCGGTACCGCGCCCGAATCACAAGTGCGCTCCAACCAGGCCCGGCTGCGGCTGTTTGCCGGGCTCGTCGCCATGTTTTTGGTGGGCGGTATTGCAGGCGCGGCGGGCTTCAAGCATGTGGGCTTTGTGTTTGTGGTGCCGCTGGCGCTGGTGCTGCTGGCCCTGTCGCTGCCCCCGCTGTGGGCCGACCGCGCAAGGCTGCGCAACCCCTTGCGCAAGCCGCTGGCGCTGGAAGCGCCCTTGGACCCACCGACCGCGCCGCGCTGAATCGGCCCTGATCTTTTTTGTCTCTTCGCCCAGGCATGCACCATGCAAACCCAGCTCTCCCCTGAATACCGCGCCCGCGCCGATGGCTTGGAGGCCGAATCCATCCTGCGCAAATGCGTGCACTGCGGCTTTTGCACCGCCACCTGCCCCACCTACCAGCTGCTGGGCGACGAGCTGGATGGTCCGCGCGGTCGTATCTACCTCATCAAGCAGGTGCTCGAAGGCGAGACCCCCACGCGCAAGACCCAGATGCACCTGGACCGGTGCCTGACCTGCCGCAACTGCGAAAGTACCTGCCCGAGCGGCGTGCAATACGGCCACCTGGTGGACATCGGCCGCAAGATCGTTGATGAAAAAGTGCCTCGCCCCGTGGGCGAAAAAGCCCTGCGATGGGCGCTGAAGGAGGGGTTGCCCTCGCCCCTGTTTGCCCCTGCCATGAAGGCCGGGCAACTGGTGCGCGGCCTGCTGCCCGCATCCCTCAAGGCCAAGGTGCCCGCGCCCCAAAATGCCGGCGCCTGGCCCACACGCGAGCATGCCCGCAAGGTGCTCATGCTGGCGGGCTGCGTGCAACCGGCCATGATGCCCAACATCAACACCGCCACCGCCCGCGTGCTGGACGCCGTGGGCATCCAGACCGTGATCGCACCCAAGGCCGGCTGCTGCGGCGCCGTCAAGTTCCACCTCAACGACCAGGAAGGCGGCAAGGCCGAGATGCGCGCCAACATCGACGCCTGGTGGCCGCTGGTGGAGCAGGGGGTGGAGTCCATCGTCATGAACGCATCCGGCTGTGGCGTGACGGTCAAGGAATACGGCCACATCCTCAAAGACGACACGATGTACGCGGCCAAGGCCGAGCGCATCAGCGCCCTCACGCGCGACCTGTCGGAGCTGCTGCCTGACCTGTTGCCCGAGCTGGCGCATAAGCTCGCCGGTCGCGTGCAAAAGCCCGACACGCTGTTCGCCTACCACCCGCCCTGCACGCTGCAGCACGGCCAGAAGCTGCGGGGCGGGGTGGAGATGCACCTGAACCAGCTGGGCTTCAAGCTGCGCGCGGCGCGCAACGATGCCCACCTGTGCTGCGGCTCGGCGGGCACCTATTCCGTGCTCAACCCCGAGCTGTCGTACCAGCTGCGCGACCGCAAGCTCGGCGTGCTCGGCGAAGCCTTTGGCGACCAGCCTCCGGACATGATCCTGTCGGCCAATATCGGCTGCATCACGCACCTGCAAAGTGGCACGGGCACACCCGTGCGGCACTGGGTGGAGGTGCTGGACGAGGCGCTGCGCGGGCAGTGACTTTGTTGTCCAGCCGCTACGATGGCACCCTGCATTTTTAGAAGGGGGAGGCCATGCGATTCGAGGGGAAACTCACGCAGTGGAATGACGACCGTGGTTTTGGCTTCATCACGCCCGTTCCTGCCGGCCAGGACGTGTTCGTGCACATCTCCGGGTTCCCGCGCGACGGTCTGCGACCCCAGTTGAGCGAGACGCTGAGTTTCGAAATCACGCTGAACAAAGATGGCAAGAAGCAGGCGGTCATGGTGCGCCGTGACCGCGCTGTCTCAGCGGTGCCCTCTACCGCTCCTGCGACTGCGCGCCGTCGTGCAGGGGCGGCGCGCTCGGAGCCCAAGGGGCTGCCCACCCGCGTCGTTGTCTTCGTGATTGCCTGCGCGATTTTGGCGGCCGCCTACTGGCACTTTGACCGGCGCACACAGCGGGCCACTGCTGCGCGGGCGGAGGCTGAGGCAGAGTCTCTGGAAGCGCGGCAGCAGCGTGCCCCCGTCGTCCCGGCGCAGCCGTTGACATCGCTGTACCGCTGTGACGGCCGCCAACACTGTTCGCAAATGACTTCGTGTTCGGAGGCCAAGTTCTTCCTGCAGAACTGCCCCGGTGCAAAGATGGACGGGAACGGCGATGGAGTTCCTTGCGAGCAACAGTGGTGCACCCATCCGCTGGCAAAGTAGCCCGCCAGCCAAGGCTGTTTGGCACCCGTATCCCCAACGCTGGCATGATCGAGGGTTTTGTCGCCCCCATTTTTGCCCCGGAACTGCACCGCCATGACCGACTCCGTGTCCGCACAAGAACAACCCCACACAGCCCCTGTCGAACCCTTGGCAGCGCCTGTGGCAGCCGCGCCCACGGAGGCTGGGGCTCCCCCCCAGCGTACAGGGGGCTCGCGCCGTGGTGGCCGCAACCGCCGCAATGCTGACGGGCGCCAGGCGCCCCGGAGCGCGGAGGGAGCAGAGGGCGCCACCGTGCCAGCAGGCGCCCCGGGCCCGCGTGCGCCCCAGCGTGTTCACCCCGCGCTGGAACAACTGGCGGGGCTCTATCCCCATCTGTTTGGCGCCGTGTTCCGCCCGCTCAAGCGCGGCATCTTCCAGGACCTGCTGGCCGCCCACCCCGAGCTGTTCGAGCGTGAAGCGCTCAAGGTGGCGCTGGGCATCCACACCCGCTCCACACGGTATCTGCAAAGCGTGGCGGCGGGCGACAAGCGCCATGACCTGCAAGGCCAGCCTGTGGAAGACATGGCGCCCGAGCATGTGCACCACGCGCTGCTGGAGGTCTACCGCCGCAAGAAGGCCCGCGCCACCGAAGACCTGCTGCCCAAGCTGCGCAACCGCATGATTGCCGCGTTCGAGGCCTCGGGCCTCACGCGCGAGGCGTATACCGAGCTGGTGCAAAGCCGCGACGAGGCCGCCAACGCCATCCTCGAAGAAGCCTTTGCCGAATGGGCAGCCCGCAATGCCAAGGACGAAGCCCTGCTGCGCGCCTTTGAAGCCAGCGGCCAGACGCTGGAGGCCTTTGCCGACATGTACGGCATGGTGCCTCGCACTGCGGCCCAGCAGGTCGAACGCGCGCGCCGCTTGGCCGCCGCGCGGGCCCAGGCCACCGTGGCTGCGGCGCCTGAGGGCCAAAGCAGCTAAGGCCAGCGCGGCCCGGGCCGAGGGGGCCTAGAATCTCCCCGCGACCCGGTTCATGGGTTGCCGTAAGCGTCTAGAACGTGTTTGCGGTCTTTTCGGGGCCGCGCAAGTGCCTTGCCGGGATGGGTTGCCAGGCGCGGTGCGCAGTGGATAGCCCGGCTATCC
>NZ_JBMDJC010000029.1:0-55935 GCF_057808995.1 Acidovorax sp. FG60 | reverse complement strand
ATGATAGTGCGGGTTCCCGTGTGAAAGTAGGTCATCGTCAGGCTCTTACAGCCCAAATCGCCCTTCTGCTCAATCGAGCAGAGGGGCGTTTTGCTTTGTGACTCAAGAATTCTTTTTCCTGCCCCTTTCTATGCAGCTCCAGGATATTTTGTATTCCCAAGGTTTTGGCACCCGCCGTGTCTGTGCGGGGCTGGTTCAGCAGGGCTGGGTTTCTATACGCGGGTCATCATCTGATACTCAGGATTACGAGCCGTGCGTCGATGCGACTGCTGAGCTGGACCCAGAAGGCCTGCAGTTGCAGGTCCAAGGCATCAATTGGCCCTACCACGCTAAAGCCTATGTGCTGCTGCACAAGCCGGCGGGGACAGAGTGCTCTCAAAAACCCTCAACCTATCCCAGCATCTATACCTTGTTGCCAGCCCCTTTGCGGCAGCGGCCAACAAAAAGCGCGGTGCAAGGGGTGCAGGCCGTAGGACGGCTGGACCAAGACACTACCGGGTTGCTGTTGTTGAGCGATGACGGGCAATTCATTCACCGCATGAGTTCGCCCAAGAAACATGTGCCCAAGGTTTATCAGGTCACGACCAAACATCCAGTCGATGAAAAACAGATATCGAGCTTGTTGGCAGGGGTGGTTCTGGACGATGACCCCAAGCCTGTAAAAGCGACGGCTTGTGAGCAGACTGCGAGCCATCGGCTGGACCTCACCCTGACCGAAGGCAAGTACCATCAGGTCAAGCGCATGCTTGCTGCCGTCGGTAATCGTGTAGAGGGATTGCATCGGTCGCAGATCGGTGCTCTGGTGTTGCCCGCTGACCTGCCTCCTGGGGCATGGAAATGGCTCAGTCAGGAGGATCTGTCCTTGCTGGTTCAGTCGTCCTGAAGGGTATGGGCCCGATGGTGAAGCGCTACTTGGTGAATCGCCCCGGTTTCTGCGGAGGCTGTTTGGTTTAAGTCAGCCCACTTCCACAGTGGCCTGACTGGCGAGTTGCCGGTAGTAGTTTGCCTCAGCCCTCGGCAGGCGGGATGTACCCGATGGGTTCGAGCAGGCGATGGTGGTTGAACCACGATACCCATTCGAGCGTGGCGAACTCGACTGCTTCCTTGGTTTTCCATGGAGCCCGGCGGTGAATCAGTTCGGCCTTGTACAGGCCGTTGATGGTCTCGGCCAGGGCGTTGTCGTAGCTGTCGCCCTTGCTGCCCACCGAAGGCTCGATGCCAGCTTCCGCCAGTCGCTCGGTGTAGCGAATGCTGACGTATTGCGAGCCTCTATCGGAGTGACAAACCAAACTGCCATCGCGCTCAGGCTGACGGGCATAGAGGGCTTGCTCCAGGGCGTCGAGAACAAAGTCCGTGCGCATTGAACTGCTCACCCGCCACCCAACGATGCGCCTGGCAAACACGTCGATGACGAAGGCTACGTACAGCCAGCCTTGCCAAGTCGAAACGTAAGTGAAGTCGCTCACCCACAACTGGTTCGGCCTCTCGGCCCGGAACTGCCGGTTGACCCGGTCCAATGGACATGGTGCTTTGCCATCACTGACGGTGGTTCGTACGGCCTTGCCGCGCATCACACCACGCAGTCCCATGCTGCGCATCAGACGCTCTACCGTGCAGCGGGCCACTGTCACGCCTTCGCGCGCTAGTTGCCGCCATACCTTGTCGGCGCCATAAACCTGCATGTTGGCCTGCCAGACTCGTTGAATCTGCGGCATCAGCAATTCGTCGCGTTTCGCTCTAGCGCAGCGTTTGTGAGGCTCGCGCACCAGCGCGGCGTGGCGCCGATACGCTGACGGGGCAACCTGCAAGACCTTGCAGAGCGGCTCGACCCCGAAAGCATTGCGCTGCTGGTCGATAAAGGCCCTCAAGACTTGAGCCAGCGGTCGAGCTCCGCCTGGGCGAAAAACGCGCTGGCCAGCTTCAATATCTCGTTGGCTCGGCGCAATTCTTTGACCTCGCGCTCCAGCTCCTTGACCCGCTGGGCTTCGGCTGTGGTGACGCCTTCTCGCGTGCCTGCATCAACTTCGGCACGCTTGACCCACTCGTTCAGGGTCTGCTGCACGCAGCCAATCTTGGGGGCAATGGATTCGATGGCAGCCCACAGGGATGGGTACTCCCCGCGCTGCTCCTGCACCATTCTCACTGCGCGCTCACGCACCTCGGGCGAGAACTTGTTCGTCTTCTTCATGGCTCAATCCTCTCAGAGTGTTGAGCCTCCTCAAAAACCGGGGCGATTCAGGGTGCGCGATCTGGCTAAGCGAAGCGACCGTTACCCCTCTGAAGAGATCCGACGATGACGAGAGCGTGGCGGCGAATGCGCTGACTTGACGAATCCATGATGAGCCCCAGTGGTTGCCAGTCGAGTGAGGTGCTCTTTTGCTCGTCGAAATTCGTTCCACATCAAGAATGTTACGTGTTCTCCCCCAAGGTATTGGTAAGTGCACAGCTACACTTCTTGGCTGTGTTGAAAGTGGTTCTGTGAAGATTTTCTCGATTGCACGCGCGTGCGCTGTCTTGGGTGGGCTGTGGATCTCAATAGGGGGGGCACTGGCTGCCGCGCCTCCACTGTTTGTGCTGAACTCCCTCGAAGCCAATGTCAGTGTTATTGACCCGGTGACCTGGACCGAGACGGCCCGCATTCCGACGGGCAAGGAGCCGCACCATCTGTATCTCACGCCGGATGAGAAGTCGATCATTGTGGCCAATGCGTTGGGGGATACGCTGACGTTCCTGGATCCGCGCACTGCGCAGATTCAACGCACGGTGCGGGGCATTGTGGACCCCTACCACCTGCGGTTCACACCCGACATGAAGTGGTTTATCACCGCTGCCAATCGTTTGAACCATGTGGATTTTTACCGTTGGGACGGGAAGGAGTTGACCCTCGTCCAGCGGGTGGCCACCTCCCGGACTCCCAGCCATTTGTGGATCGACAGTCGCAGCACCACGGTGTATTCCACCATGCAGGATAGCGATGAGTTGGTGGCCATCGATATCGCAACGCAGACGATCAAGTGGCGCACCAAGACGGGCGCCATGCCGGCGGACGTATATGGCAGCGCGGACGATAAGCGCATTTTTGTGGGCCTGACCGGTAGCGACAGCGTGGAGGTATTTGACGTCTCGGGACGCGAGCCCGTGAGTATCAAGAAGATTAAAACGGGCAACGGTGCCCACGCCTTTCGCGCAGCTGGCGACGGGCGCCACCTGTATGTCAGCAACCGGGTGGCCAATTCCATCAGCAAGATCGACATGACCACCCAGCAGGTTGTCGAATCCTATCCGGTACCCGGTGGGCCGGACTGTATGGAAGTGTCGGCCGATGGCCGCTTCATTTATGTGAGTTCCCGCTGGGCTCGCAAGCTCTCTGTGGTGGATACCGAGGCGAAGAAGGTCGTGCGGCAGGTCACTGTGGGCAAGTCGCCCCATGGCGTATGGACGTTGCAACACGCGCCCCGCTGATTGGCGATGGTGTGCGAGCGTCGGCGCCTCGCAGGGGAGTGTCTCTGCGAGTTTGTTTTGCTATATATTTTGTAGCTTCTAGCGTTTTTGTATCCAGCGCTAGTGCCCAAAAAGACTGTAAAAAGCCTCTCTATCTGACCTTCGATACTGGCCATATGGCCGTGGCGCCTTTGGTCGCCGACGTTCTCGCACGCCAGCAGGTACGCGTGACGTTTTTCGCCTCCAACGAACGCACCCAGGAAGGGGATGGCAGCCTGGGCGACCACTGGGCTTCCTGGTGGCACGCTCGGGCCGCAGAGGGGCACGAATTTGCATCCCACACCTGGGACCACACCTATTGGCGCGCGGATCTGGGATCGGCGCAGGCCCCTTCGTTCCGTGTTCGACCATCGGCCGGGCCGCGCGCGGGGCAGGATTTTGTGCTGACGGCCGCCGGTTATTGTGAGGAGATCGCTCGGGCCGCAGATCGCTTGAAGCACGTGACCGGCAAAATACCCTTGCCCTTGTTTCGCGCCCCAGGTGGAAAGACTTCGCCGCAGTTGCTTGCCAGTGCCCGCGCATGTGGGTACACGCATGTGGGGTGGTCACCGGCGGGATTCCTGGGCGATGAGTTGCCCAGTGAAAAGGCCAGCAACACCACGTTGCTGAACAAGGCTTTGCGGGATGTGCGCAGTGGCGACATTCTGCTTGCGCACCTGGGGATCTGGTCACGCAAGGATCCCTGGGCGCCTGCCGTGCTGGAGCCGCTGATCGTCGGGCTGAAGGAGCGCGGATTCTGCTTTCGCACGCTGCGAGAGCATCCTGACTACGCGCCGTTGGTGAGGCGCTGAATGCGGTGGAGGAGGCGAGGCAGATCGTGGAGGCCGTTCGGAGCAAGGGCGTGTGTGGTGAGAGATAGACGGAGCATGACGCAATGGGTTGGCTAGGCAATGGCTTTGATGCGGCTCAGCAATGGCTTTTCGAAAGCCTGTTGCAGCCGGTGATGTTCGCTGTAGGCCTGGGCAACCAGCTCGAAAGTGGCTATGAGGCCTCTGGATGGATTCTGGTGGGGCTGCTGCAGCTGGTGGTGATCGCGGCAGTGATTGGCCCATTGCAGCATTGGCGGCCGGTAGAGGCTGTGACCGACCGCGCGACGATCCGCACCGACATTCTCTACACGCTGATTCACCGGCTGGGGCTGTTTCGCCTGGGTCTCTTCCTCGCGGTGGATCCGTTGATGGATTCCATCTTTGGGGCATTGCGAGTGGCTGGCATCAGCACCTTCCAGCTTGATGGCCTCTGGCCTGGGTTCACCGACGTACCCTGGGTCAGCCTGCTGCTGTACCTGGTGGTGTTCGACTTCGTGGACTACTGGATTCACCGGGGGCAGCACCACTTTGAATGGTGGTGGCGCCTGCATTCCTTGCACCACGCGCAGCGCCAGATGACTATGTGGAGCGACAACCGCAACCATCTGCTGGACGACGTGCTGCGCGACACCATCTTGGTGGTGGTGGCGCAGCTCATCGGTGTGGCACCTGGACAGTTCATCGCTATCGTGGCCATCACGCAGCTCAGCGAGAGCTTTCAGCACGCCAATGTGCGCCTGTGGTTTGGGCGCTGGGGCGAGCGGCTGTGGATCAGTCCGCGGTTTCACCGGCTGCACCACAGCATCGGAATCGGCCATGAGACCGTCAAGCCATTGTCAGGGGAGGCTGCTGCTGCGCAGGGCGCCAGATACCGCGTGGTGCTGGGCGGGCACAACTTCGGCGTATTGCTGCCCTGGTGGGACATGCTGATGCGCACGGCCAACTTTGAATTGCGTTTTGATCCCACGGGCGTGCGCGATCAGGTGGAGCCGGGGCCAGACGGGCGCTTGCGCGACTATGGCAAGGGCTTTTGGTCGCAGCAATGGCGGGGTGTTCTTAGGCTGCTGGGCAAGGCCTGAAAGACCCTCCACGCGGTCAAGAAGGTATGCTTGTCGGCATGGGACTTTTGCTTGATTCTTTCTGGCGTGCTGCGGCCTATTGCCTGCGGCCCCGCGTCATGGCCCTGTCCGTTTTGCCGTTGCTGCTGATGGTGGGGCTGGCGTTGGGGCTGGGCTATTTTTATTGGGACGGAGCCGTGCAGGGCATGCGCGCGCTGCTGGATGCCTCTCCGCTTCTGGCCAGCTTCTGGAATTGGCTGCAAGGGTGGGGGTTGGGTGATGTCACCTCCGTCGTGGCGCCCCTCATGGTGGTTTTGGCGGTGGCTCCGGCTTTGGTGGTGGTCTCGCTGCTGGTGGTCGCGGTCCTCATGACCCCCGCATTGGTGGCGTTGGTGGCGGATCGGCGTTTCCCTGTGCTGGAGCGCAAGAAGGGTGGCTCCTTCATCGCCAGCGTGGCCTGGTCGGTCAGCTCCACCGTGCTGGCATTGATTGCCTTGGTGGTGTCGGTGCCCCTGTGGCTGGTGCCACCCCTGGTGCTCATCCTGCCCCCCTTGATCTGGGGGTGGCTGACCTACCGCGTGATGGTGTTTGATGCGCTGGCTGACCATGCCAGCAAGGAAGAGCGGCAAGAGATTTTCCGCCGCCACCGCAGCAGCCTGCTGGGTATTGGCATTCTCACCGGCTACCTCGGGGCGGCGCCCAGCATCGTGTGGGCCTCAGGCGTGGTCTTTGCTGCGGCTTTTTTCATTCTGGTGCCGCTTGCGATCTGGATCTACACCCTGGTTTTTGCGTTCTCTTCCCTCTGGTTCACCCACTATTGCCTGGCAGCCCTGGAGCGCTTGCGCGCAGAGGGCACAGGGGTAACACCCGTTGAAGTGTCTACACCGAAGGTTGCAGACGCGGGGGAGCCCGCGCATTCCGCGCTGCCGCCTGCGGCGTCGCCCACTGCCGTTCTTTCTGCCCCCCCATCTCCTGCCAACGGAAGCCCTGCACGATGATCCCATCTTTCGGTCTGATCATCGTGGGTGATGAAATCCTGTCTGGCAAGCGTGCCGACAAGCACATGCCCAAGGTCATTGAACTGCTGTCAGCGCGAGGGCTTTCGCTGACCTACGCCGACTACGTGGGCGACAACCCGGACCGCATCACGGCCACGCTGCAGCGCGCTTTTGCGTCGGGTGACGTGGTGTTTTCCTGCGGTGGCATTGGCGCAACGCCAGACGACCACACCCGCCAATGCGCCGCGCGTGCCCTGGGCCGGGACCTGGTACTACACCCCGACGCTGAGGCTCTGATCCGCGAGCGCATGCAGGACGTGGCCCAGGAGCAGGGTGTGACGTATGAGCCGGACCGTCCCGACAACGTGCACCGGCTCAACATGGGGGTGTTTCCGGCAGGTGCCCACATCATTCCCAACCCTTACAACAAGATCCCCGGGTTCAGCTGCGAGGGCGGTCGTGGAGGGGCCGTGCATTTTGTTCCTGGATTCCCTGTCATGGCCTGGCCGATGATCGAGTGGGTGCTGGACCAGCACTACGCAGCGTTTTTCAGCCGCACGCCACAGACCGAGCAGTCGGTGGTGGTCTATGGGGCCATGGAAGCGGCTTTGACGCCCCTCATGGAGCGCATCGAAAAAACGCACCCGAACGTTCGGGTGTTCAGTTTGCCCAGCGTGGATCATCCACAATACGGGCGGCATATTGAACTGGGTGTCAAAGGTCCTGCTCCCCTCGTTCCCGCTGCATGGCGGGACCTGAAACGGGGGTTGCACGAGTTTGGTGCAAATTGTGGCCCTGAATTGGTGCGTAGCTTGTGATGCCCTGTGTTGATAGTAGGTTTGCACTAAATTGGTGCGGTTCGGCGGGTACTCCCTCGGCCTGCAGTCCTTAGTGCTCCTTCATAGTGCGGCGGCTGCACCCAGCTGGCACGCAAACTGCTTTTATTTCGGTAAATTCCTTTTTTCAACAAGCGCTTTATCCAGGAGAACCTGATGGCCAAGACCGTTGCAGACGTGATGAAGATGGTGAAGGAGAACGAAGTCAAGTTCGTTGACTTCCGTTTCACCGATACCCGTGGCAAGGAACAGCACGTGACCGTGCCTGTGTCCCACTTCGACGAAGACAAGTTCACGTCCGGCCATGCATTTGATGGCTCCTCGGTAGCCGGCTGGAAGGGCATTGAAGCCTCGGACATGCAACTCATGCCCGACCCCAGCACCGCCAACATCGACCCCTTCTTTGAAGAAACCACACTGTTCCTGCAGTGCGATGTGATCGAACCCGGTGACGGCAAGGCCTACGACCGCGATCCACGTTCCATCGCCAAGCGCGCTGAAGCCTACCTCAAGGCCTCCGGCCTGGGCGACACGGCGTTCTTCGGCCCAGAGCCAGAATTCTTCATCTTCGACGGCGTGCGTTGGTCCAACGAACCCGGCAAGGTCATGTTCGAGATCGAAGAGTACGAAGCCCCCTGGAACTCGGGCGCCAAGCTCGAAGGCGGCAACCGTGGTCACCGTCCCACCGTCAAAGGCGGCTACTTCCCAGTGCCTCCCGTCGACAGCACGCAAGACATGCGCGCTGAGATGTCCCTGATCCTCGAATCCCTGGGCATCCCGGTCGAAGTGTTCCACCACGAAGTGGCGGGCGCTGGCCAGAACGAAATCGGTACGCGTTTCAGCACGCTGGTCGAGCGCGCCGACTGGACGCAGGTCCTGAAGTACGTGGTCTGGAACGTGGCCAACGCCTACGGCAAGACCGCCACCTTCATGCCCAAGCCCTATGCTGGCGACAACGGCTCCGGCATGCACGTGCACCAGTCCATCTGGAAAGACGGCAAGAACCTGTTCGCTGGCGACGGCTATGCCGGCCTGAGCGACTTTGCGCTGTACTACATCGGCGGCATCATCAAGCACGCACGTGCCCTGAACGCCATCACCAACCCCGGCACCAACTCCTACAAGCGCCTGGTGCCTGGCTTTGAAGCCCCTGTGAAGCTGGCCTACTCGGCCCGCAACCGCTCGGCCTCGATCCGCATTCCTTACGTGGCCAACCCCAAGGGCCGCCGCATCGAAGCGCGTTTCCCCGATCCATCGGCCAACCCATACCTGT
Organism: Acidovorax sp. FG60; assembly: GCF_057808995.1. Taxonomy (NCBI): domain Bacteria; kingdom Pseudomonadati; phylum Pseudomonadota; class Betaproteobacteria; order Burkholderiales; family Comamonadaceae; genus Acidovorax; species Acidovorax sp. FG60. Next base: position 47,460 of record NZ_JBMDJC010000029.1, on the reverse strand, counting down.
GCTTCTCGGCACTGATGATGGCGGGCCTGGACGGTGTGGAAAACAAGATCCATCCCGGCGAAGCCGCCACGAAGGATCTGTACCACCTGCCACCCGAGGAAGACAAGCTGGTGCCCACCGTGTGCCACAGCCTGGACCAAGCGCTCGAGTATCTGGACAAGGACCGTGGTTTCCTTACCAAGGGTGGCGTCTTTACCGACTCCATGCTGGATGCCTACATCGAACTCAAGATGGGCGAAGTCACGCGTTTCCGCATGGCACCTCACCCTGTCGAGTACGACATGTACTACTCCCTGTAATCGCCTGCCTGCAGGCCATTACCCTCACAAAGGCGGCCCCGGCCGCCTTTTTTTATTGCGCTCAAGGATCGGGTTTCGCTGAAACGGAACCACTGGCTGGGCCGTTGCATCCTTGTACAAAGCCCTGTGCGGGGCTGCTGGTGTTGGATTGGCGATGTGTGGTGATTGGGGGATACTCCCCGAACCCCTGCATGGCAGTGCGAGGAAACCGAATGAAGAAAACGCTCATCACCCTGTTACTGATCGCCGCGACGGCTCCCGCCGCATGGGCGCAAGACCGCATCTACCGTTGCGGCAACGAATACACCAACAACGCCCAGCAGGCCAAGGAGCGCGGCTGCAAGCTGGTTGAGGGAGGCAACGTCACCGTGGTCCAGGGCACCCGACCTGCAGGCGCAGCAACGGCAGCGCCAGCGGCGGGAACCGGGGCTGGGGCGGGCACAGCTCCCGCCGCATCTCCCCCGTCTGCACCCCGTGTCGCCACCAACGACCAGAAGGCCCGCGATGCCGATGCCCGTGCCATCCTCGAATCCGAGTTGCGCAAGGCCGAGGCGCGCCATGCCGAGCTGGTGAAGGAATACAACGGTGGCGCGCCGGAGCGCAACGCGCTCGACCTGCGCAACCCGCAGCGCTACATGGAGCGCACGGCAGAACTCAAGGCCAGCGTCGCCCGCAGCGAAAGCGATATCGCAGGTATCAAGCGCGAAATCGCCCGTCTTCCGGCCAACTGAATCTCTTTCCCTCGTTTGGCACGCGTGTGAGTTCCTCACCTTTCACAGAAGCCCCTTCCTCCGACACGGGGCGCTTTCATTCGCTGGACCTGATGTCCACCCTGGTGGCGGTGCTGCGCGCTGATGGCGCCGTGCAATTCGCCAATGCAGCGCTGGAGAACGCGCTCGGCCTCTCGCGCCGCACCCTGGAGGGGGTGGACTTCTCCACCTTCTTCACCGACCCCGCCTTGCTACAGACCGCATTGGCGGGCGCGCGGGGCAAGGACTTCGCGGCCCTGCGGTATGAAGCCAGCCTCAAGCGCCAGCACCAGGACCCGGTGCCCGTGCATGTGAGCGTGGCCGATGCCGAGCAGGTCGGCGAAATCCTGGTGGAGCTGTGGCCGCTGGAGCAGCAGGCCCGCCAGGACCGCGAGGAGCGCCTGCTGGACCAAGCCCAGGCCAACAAGGAGTTGATCCGCAACCTGGCCCACGAGATCAAGAACCCGCTGGGCGGGATTCGCGGTGCTGCGCAACTGCTGGAGATGGAGCTTGAAAGCCGCGAGCTGACCGAGTACACCCAGGTCATCATCCACGAGGCCGACCGCTTGCAAAGCCTGGTAGATCGGCTGCTGGCACCCCATCGCCATCCCCACCTGGTGGGTGACGTCAATATCCATGAGGTGTGCGAGCGCGTGCGGTCTCTGGTGCTGGTGGAATACCCCCAGGGCCTCAAGGTGCTGCGCGACTACGACACCTCGATCCCTGAGTTCCGTGGCGACCGCGCCCAGCTCATCCAGGCACTGCTGAACATCGTGCAGAACGCAGCCCAGGCGCTGACCGAGCGCATCGCAGAGGGTGAGGCGACGATCACACTGCGCACCCGCGTTGCGAGACAAGTAACGTTTGGTCGCCAGCGCTATCGGCTGGCACTGGAATTGCATGTCATCGACAACGGACCGGGCGTGCCTGATGCGATCAAGGAGCGGATTTTTTACCCTCTGGTATCGGGTCGGGATGGCGGGTCAGGGCTGGGGCTCACGTTGGCGCAAACCTTCGTGCAACGCCACCACGGGTTGATCGAATGCGACAGCGCGCCGGGTCGCACCGACTTCCGCATCCTGATTCCCTTGCCTTAAAAAAACGCATGACGGTCCCTGACACGCAACTACAGGGAAGGTAAGAAAAACATATGAAGCCGATCTGGATAGTAGATGACGACCCCTCGATCCGCTTCGTCCTCGAAAAGGCGCTGGCCCGCGAGAACCTGCCTACGCGCAGCTTCACGCACCCCCGCGAAGTGCTGGACGCGCTGGCCGATATCACCCCCGGAGACCCGGCGCGGCAAGGCCCCCAGGTCCTGGTAAGCGACATTCGCATGCCTGGCGGCTCCGGCCTGCAACTGCTGGAAAAAGTGCGCGAACTGCAGCCAGGCCTGCCCGTCATCATCATGACGGCGTACTCCGACCTGGACAGTGCCGTTTCGGCCTTCCAGCGCGGCGCGTTCGAGTATCTGCCCAAGCCATTTGACCTGCCCAAGGCGGTGGAGCTCATCCGCCGCGCGGTCGAAGAAAGCCAGCGCGAGGAAGTGACCGAAGAGCGCCAGGCCGAAGCCCCGGAGATGCTCGGCCAGGCGCCCGCCATGCAGGACGTGTTCCGCGCCATCGGCCGCTTGAGCCAAAGCCAGGTCACGGTGCTCATCACCGGCGAATCGGGCTCGGGCAAGGAGCTCGTGGCGCGCGCGCTGCACAAGCACTCGCCGGTCGCAGACGGACCCTTTGTCGCCATCAACACGGCGGCCATCCCCAAGGACCTGCTCGAATCTGAACTCTTCGGCCACGAGCGCGGCGCCTTCACCGGCGCACAGACGCAGCGGCGCGGCCGCTTCGAGCAGGCTGAGGGCGGCACGCTGTTCCTCGATGAAATCGGCGACATGCCGTTCGATCTGCAGACGCGCCTGCTGCGTGTGCTGTCGGACGGCCAGTTCTACCGTGTGGGTGGCCATGCGGCCGTGAAGGCCCATGTGCGCGTGATCGCTGCCACCCACCAGGATCTGGAGCGGCGCGTGAAGGAGGGGGGCTTCCGCGAAGACTTGTTCCACCGCCTCAACGTCATCCGCCTGCGCCTGCCCGCGCTGCGCGAGCGGCACGAGGACGTGCCCGTGCTCACTCGCCATTTCCTGCAGCAAAGCGCGCGGCAACTGGGCGTGGAGCCCAAGCGCATTGCCGACTCGGCCATCGCACGGCTGGAGCAGTTCGCCTTTCCGGGCAATGTGCGCCAGCTGGAGAACATCTGCCACTGGCTCACGGTGATGGCGCCCGCCCAGGTCATCTCGCTGCAGGATCTGCCGCCCGAAGTGCTGGAAGCGCCCCTTTACCAACCCGCTCCCCGACCCGGCAGTGATCCGTCTGCGACGGTAGCTGCCGTGCACGCCGTTGCTGCCCCAATGCCAACCCCTGCGCCGGCGGTGGAGCTGGTGGGAGGGCTGCCACAACCTGCCACTGTCGCCACGCAGCCCCTGGTGGGCGGTATTGCGGCCTCAGCCACCCCGGCGCTGGGCGCTACGCCCCACTGGCCCGCCGAGGCGCAGATGGCGACGGGTTCGGGCGGCATAGCTGCCACCGTTGGCACTGCGGCGACCTGGGAGCAGGCGCTGGAGACTGAGGCGCAGAAGCTGCTTGCGGGCGGCCAGCCCGAAGTGTGGGACGCCCTTACGCGGCGGTTCGAATCGCGCCTGATCCGCACCGCGCTCACGGCCACCCATGGGCGCCGCATGGAAGCCGCGCAGCGCCTGGGCATTGGTCGCAACACCATCACACGCAAGATCCAGGAGCTGGGCCTGGATGCGCCCGATGAGGCATAAAAATAGCCTCTAGCGCTTGTTAGTAAAGCGTTGAATGCTATAAATTTTGTAGTGATTGAAGTGAGTCTGCCTTGGCGAATGCTGAGGCAGGCACACCTCCCAATGTCCTACAAGCAGGCCCTCCTTGGGCCGACCCAGCCCTCCGGGAGTGACTTCAACAATGAAGGCACTGTCAACCAACCGGAGAGCTTCTATGTCGGATTTCAACGATGCCAACCGTGACCCTTTGACCAATGAACCGGGTTCCCATCCCGTCGGAACCGGGGTCGGTGCTGCCCTGGGCGGCGCCGCTGCGGGTGCCGCAGCAGGCGCCTTTGGCGGCCCGGTCGGCGCAGCCATTGGCGGCGTGGCCGGTGCGGTAGCCGGCGGCCTGGCGGGCAAGGCTGCCGCCGAGGCGGTCAACCCCACCGAGGAAGATGCCTACTGGCGCGAAAGCTTCCACCGAGAGCCTTATTACGTGGGTGGCCGCACCTACGAACAATACCGCCCTGCCTACGAACTGGGCTGGTCGTCGGTGGGCCGCTATGAAGGCGATTTTGAGGCGGTGGAACCCCGCCTGGCCGATGACTGGCGGGCGCGCCATTCGGACGGCCTGGCCTGGACGGATGCCCGCCCCGCCGCCCGCGCCGCCTGGGAACGGGTATCGCGCTCCAGCCTGAACGACGACCGCCCCATGGATGTCGTGGACAACGAAGACGTGGTGGATGTGCTCAACGACCTGCTGGAGTCGTCCCGCGATGGCGAATACGGCTTCACCGCCTGCGCCGAGCATGCCGACTCTGCCCAGCTCAAGAGCGTGTTCCAGCGCCATGCGCGCGAATGTGCGGCCGCAGCTGTCGAGCTGGAGCACGAGGTGCGTCGCCTGGGGGGCGAGCCTGCTTCAGGCGGCACCGTGGCTGGCGCGCTGCACCGCGGCTGGGTGTCGGTGAAATCCGCCCTGTCGGTGCACGACGACAAGGCCGTGCTGCAGGAATGCGAACGCGGCGAGGACGCTGCCGTGGCCCGTTACCGCAAGGCCCTGAAGGCCACCCTGCCGCTGGATGTGCGGGCCCTGGTAGAACGCCAGTCGCAGGGCGCGCAGCGCAACCACGATGAAGTACGTGGCCTGCGCGACACGTTCGCCAATAGCTGATCGGGCACAGTTCGCGCGCTGGGGTTCCGTTCAGGGGCTCCCGGTGCGTCGCAAGTCATAGGCCATAGGCCGTAGGCCGTAGGCCATAGGGATTTTTGGGCGCAGCTTTCTTGCGCGCCGATTCCCCAATAACAAAAGGCTGCAAGGATTCTCCTTGCAGCCTTTTGTGCATGCCGGGCTTCCAGCTTGTTGCTGCACGGCCTGCGTCGCCAAGGTTTGTTATGCCATGGTGAGCACCACCGGCGCGTGGTCGCTGGGTTGTGGGTTCTTGCGGGGGGCGCGGTCTACCGTGCAGGCGGTCACACTCGCACGCAGTGCATCGCTCACCAGAATGTGGTCAATGCGCAGCCCCCGGTTCTTCTGAAACCCGAGCATGCGGTAGTCCCACCATGAGTAGCTTTTCTCGGGCTGCTCGAACATGCGGAAGGTGTCTGTCAGGCCCAGGGCAATCAGGTCCTGGAAATGTTGACGCTCTTCCACCGTGTGGTGGATGGTGTCTTTGAGCCCCACCGGGTCGAACGAATCGCGGTCTTCGGGCGCTACGTTGAAGTCACCCAGCAGCGCCAGGCGCGGGTGGGCCAGCAGCTCTTCACGCAGCCAGCGATGCAGCGCCGCAAGCCACAGCATCTTGTAGGCAAACTTCTCCGATCCCGGGGCCTGGCCGTTCACGAAGTAGCAGTTCACCAGGCGTAGTTCCCCGTCGGGCGTGTCCAGCGTGGCGGCAATGACGCGGGCCTGCTCGTCCGTGTGCCCGGGGATGTTGCGCACCACGTCGCGCATGGCGTGGCGGCTCAGGATAGCGACGCCGTTGTAGGTCTTCTGGCCAAAGGTCACGGCCTCATAGCCTGCCTCCTTGAACGCGTCGTGCGGAAACTTGTCGTCAGTGAGCTTGAGCTCTTGCAGGCACAGCGCATCGACCGGGTTGGCCGCGAGCCAGGCCAGCACCTGGGGCAGGCGGACGGTGAGGGAGTTGACATTCCAGGTGGCGATTTGCATGTTTTTGGCCTCCAGCGCTTGATGGGTAAGCGCTAAGTGCTATCAATTGATGAGCTTTGCGTTCCGGCGCCGTGTCAACCTGCGCGCACGTAGGTCACAAAGCTGAAGGGCAGCCCCTTGGTGCTGACGTGGCGGCTGCGTGCGGATTCTGTCCATGGCGCACCCAGCGTGGGCGCGTAGGCATCCCCGTCGAATTCCTGGTCGATCTCGGTCACTTCCAGGCGGTCGGCCAGGGGCAGGGCCTCGGCGTAGATCTGCGCGCCGCCGATCACCCACACCGTCTGATCGGCAGGTGCCTGCTGCAGCGCATCCTGCAGGCTGGTGGCGCGCACGGCGCCCTCGGCCTGCCAGTCGCCCTGGCGCGTGACCACGATGTTGGTGCGGCCGGGCAGGGGGCGAAAACGCGGGGGCAATGAGTCCCAGGTCTTGCGGCCCATGATGACGGCGCAGCCCTGCGTGAGTTGCTTGAAGTGCGCCATGTCCTCCGGGATGTGCCATGGGATGGTGTTGTCCTTGCCAATGACGCCGTTGGCGGCGCGGGCGTAGATGAGGTGCAGGGGCATGGTGGGGCCTCCTTGTTTCAGATATGCAAGGCGGCGAGGGCGCCCACGCCCAGGCCCACGGCAGCCACGCCGTACATGCCGTACTCCAGCCATTTTTTCTTGGTCAGCAACGCAATGGCGGCCAGGGCGATCGCCACCTGCAGCGCCGTGGTGGCCTGTGCCCAGCGGTGGTGCTGGTGCATCTGGGCCTCGCTCTTGCGGTCGAACTCATGGGCGTCGGCTTCGAGTTTTTCGGCCACCACCTTGATCTCGTTTTTCTCGGCCTCGTAGCGCTCTACCTTGGTCTGGTAGCCTGCCTTGCGGTCATCGGGCGCCAGGTCGCGGGCCAGCTCGGCCAGGGATTGCTTGGTGCTCTTGGACTGGAAGTAATTCCACTGGTTGGATGCTTCGGTCTTCTTGATGGCTGCGTCGTTCTTGAGCAGGCCGGCATTGGCTTGCGTGGCGCCGCCCATGTAGGCAAAGATGGCACCCACCGTGGCCACGATGGCGGTGAACATGGCGATCTTGTTCATGGACGAGCCGTTGCCGCCTTCAGCGCCGTGGTCTGATGTGTGGTCGCCGTGGCCGTGGGTGGCATGCTCCACTGCGTGGTCGTGGGGGCCGTGTACGTGAAATCCGCCGGAAGACATGGGTATGCGTTGGAGTTGTTGTGGTGGATGAATGGACGCCAGGCAAGCGCTGCTGCGTTTGTCTGCGGGAGCAGGTTGGAGGGAGGGTGCCGGTTACGGCTACACCGCCACAGGTGCCTTGATGGCAGGGTGGCACTGGTAGTCCACCACTTCAAAGTCTTCGTACTGGTAGTCGAAGATGCTGTCGGGCTTGCGCTTGATGTTCAGCACGGGGTACGGGTAGGGCGCGCGCGCCAGTTGGGTTTGCACCTGCTCGTGGTGGTTGCTGTAGATGTGGCAGTCGCCGCCGGTCCAGATGAAGTCGCCCACGTCCAGGTCGCACTGCTGGGCCACCATGTGGGTCAGCAGTGCATAGCTGGCGATGTTGAACGGCACTCCGAGGAAGATGTCTGCGCTGCGCTGGTACAGCTGGCAGCTCAGCGTGCCGCGCCCGCCGGGTTCTTGCGCCGGGGCCACGTAGAACTGGAAGAACGCATGGCAGGGCATGAGCGCCATCTTGTGCAGCTCGGCCACGTTCCAGGCGCTCACGATGATGCGGCGCGAGTCGGGATTCGTTTTGAGCGTATTGATCACGTCGCTGATCTGGTCGATGTGGCCGCCGTCCGGCGTGGGCCAGCTGCGCCATTGCACGCCGTACACCGGGCCCAGGTCGCCGTCCTCTCGTGCCCATTCGTCCCAGATGGTCACGCCGCGCTCCTTGAGCCAGTTGTTGTTGCTCGACCCCGTGAGGAACCACAGCAACTCCTGGATGATGGATTTGAGGTGCACCTTCTTCGTGGTGACCAGCGGGAAGCCTTCTTTCAAATCAAACCGCATCTGGTGGCCGAACACGCTCTTGGTGCCGGTGCCCGTGCGGTCCGACTTGTCCACGCCATGGGTGAACACGTGGCGCATGAAGTCTTCGTATTGTGAGCGGACGGGGCGGGCGTGTTCTGTCATGGCGGTTGGAAGGCGAAAGACGCGATTTTAGGGGCGCGGCTGCCGGCAGGAACCGGCTAAGCTCGCAGACCTTTTCGCCCAGCTGCCCTTTCTAGAAAGAAGCCCCCGATCATGCGCCCTGTCTCTCCAGCCCCTTTGTCACGCGCCGTGCTGGCCGCTCTTGCGTTGGCGGTGCTGCTGCCGGGTTGCTTGGGTACGGTACCCACCGCGCCCACTGCGCCGCGCAAGGTCGCGCGTCCTGTGCTCAACGACGTACCTGCCGCGCCCGCCAATCCCTGGGGGAACCTGCAAACCCAGGTAGGCAACTATCCGGTCGGGGGCTCAGACTTCCTGCGTGCCGGCCCGCTGGCCGAGCGGCTGCGTGGGCTGCTCGGTCTCGCCAACTACAACGTGCTGCTGGACAACCTGCAGGTGAGTGGGCCGCTGCGGCAAGACGGCTCCATGCTCTACATCACCGGCAACCGGCCGGACGCAGGCGACACGGCGGCCGCCGCCATCGTGATCCACGCCGCCACCGACACGGTACGCGTATGGCTGCTGACCGGCGGGGAGGAATGGGACGTGCAGGACTTGGGGACCCCGAAGACCCTGCCGGCCCACGTTGCCACGATGATGGAAAACGCGCGGCGCTGAGCGCGCAGCCGACCTGTCCGCGTGGTGGCGTGCCCAGGATCTGGGCGGGAATGTGTTTCTATAATCGAGAATCATTCTCAAAAAGGCCGTCACGCCATGTCTGCCGCTCATCCCCTGCACGCGCTCTACAGCCACCACCACGGATGGCTGCAGTCCTGGCTGCGCCGGCGGCTCGGTTGTGCCGACGATGCGGCCGACCTGGCGCAGGACACTTTCGTGCGCCTGCTCGCACGGCCGACCGCCATCGCCCCCGACGCGATGCGCGAGCCGCGCGCCTACCTGACCACGGTGGCACGCGGGCTGCTGGTGGACTTCTGGCGCCGGGGTGAGCTGGAACGCGCCTACCTGACAGACCTGGCCCTGCAGCCCGAGGTGCTGCAGCCATCCCCCGAAGAGCGCCTGGCCGCCGTGCAGATGCTCCACGCGGTCGATGCATTGCTGCAGGGCCTGACGCCCAAGACGCGCGCAGCGTGGCTCATGAACCGGCTCGATGGCCTCACGCATGCAGAGATTGCCGAGCGACTGCAGGTGTCGGTGCCCCGCGTGCGCCAATACCTGGCCAACGCAATGCGCCACGCCTACCACCTGCGTTTTGGCGGCGCGGCGTGAGCAGTGCGGGTTGGACCACGGGCGGCCCACCTGGCGGTGCAGGCGACGACCACCCCGTGCCGCCTGCCGTGCTGGAGGCCGCCATCGGCTGGCAACTGCGCCAGGGAGAGGGCGCCATCTCGCCGGCGGACGCCCAAGCCCTGGCCGACTGGGTGGCCGCACACCCCGACCATGCCCGCGCCTGGCGCCAGCTGGGCGACATCGACCATCACTTGGCCCGCGCCGCCGCAGGTCCCGGAGCACGCGCAGCGTTGCTGCTGCCACCGCGCCGGCGCCGTCCTGCCCGTGTGGCGGGCGCCGTGCTGGGCCTGGCATTGGCGGTGGCCTGCGGGGTGCTGGTGCTGGACCGCTACCAGCCCGTGGACCAACTGCTGGCCGACCACCGCACCGCCACCGGCGAGCGCCGCACCATCGTGCTGTCCGACCAGACCGTGCTGCACCTGAACACCCGCAGTGCCGTGGATGTCGTGTTCAGCCAAGACCAGCGCGCCATCCACCTGCGCGCGGGTGAGGTGGCCGTGGAAACCAGCCATGCCGACCCGGCCGAGCGGCGCCCGTTCGTCGTGCTGACCGAGGACGGCAGCCTGCGCGCCCTGGGCACCCGCTTCACCGTGCGCCGCTGGCCAAAGGCGCCCGCTGCTAGCAGCGATGGGGCGCAGGGCAGCGGCGCGCCCGCCACCGAGGTTGCCGTCACCCAGTCGGCCGTTGCGGCCCGCCCGGCGAACTGTGCGGCAGCAGCGTCCGAGCCGTGCAGTGCCGAGCGCATCGTGTCGGCCGGGCAGGGCGCACGGCTGGAGGGCGGGCGGGTGGACCCGTGGGCGGCCCCGCCCGATGCCGACGCCTGGAAGGACGGCATGCTGGTCGTGGACAACCAACCCTTGGGCGAGGTGGTGGCCATGCTGGCGCGGCACCGGGTCGGCCACCTGGGTGTCGACCCCCGTGTGGCCGGGTTGCGCGTGACGGGCACGCTGCCCCTGGCGGATACCGACCAGGCCCTGTTGGCGCTGACTGCGGCCGTGCCGGTGGAGGTGGTCTGGACCACGCGCTGGTGGGTCATGCTCAAGCCGCGTGCTGCGCCCTGAGGATGAAAATGTGAAGAAAATCGGCCGCTACCGCTTGATGGGTAAGCACTGGCAGCTATAAAAAGATGAGTGACTTGGTGCGGCTGATCGACGGTTCCATTCAGTTCAACCCAGATCAACCCGCCGAAGCAGATCAACCCAGAGCGCCGCTGCCAGCTGGCACCCCATCCACCAACGATGCCGGCCCGAAAAAGAAATTGCCCCGGCCCCCTCTCACTTTTCGGCACCCGTTCGGCAATCAGACAGAGACCGTGCATCCGCGCGGTTGCCCCTCTTTTCTGACGTGACCCGTTTCGGAGCCTGACCCATGCCCTCTGCTGTTCTCCCCTTTCCGCTGAACCCCTGCGCTGCGGCGCTGCTGCTCGCGCTGGCGGCCTCTGCGGTGGCTGCACAGCCAGCCACGGAAGAGACCCCCGCGGCCACGGCCAGCGCTGCGGCGGTGCGCGACTACGACCTGCCCGCCGGGCCATTGGGGGCTGCCCTGAACCGCATCGCGCGCGACGCAGGCCTGGCCCTCACCGCCGATGCGCAGTTGGTGGAAGGCCGCAACGCGGCGCCTGTACGGGGCCGCTTCGATGCCCCCGAGGCACTGCGCCGCGCGCTGGCGGGTTCGGGGCTGGAGCTGCGGCAGGCCACGGGCGGCGTCTTCACGCTGCGTGAGGCCTCGCGCCCTGCAGCGCAGGCACCCCGGCTCAGCGATGCCGCCACCCTGGGCGCGGTCACCGTGACGGCCAGCGCCGAGGCAGCGCCCGGCGATTTGCCGCCCGCCTATGCCGGCGGCCAGGTCGCCACGGGCAGCCGGGTCGGCATGCTGGGTCCGCAGAGCCTGATGGACACGCCGTTTCACATCACCAGCTATACGGCCGAACTCATGCAGGACCAGCAGGCGATCACCGTGGCCGATGTGCTGGCCAACGACCCGTCCGTGCGCACGGTGTCCTACAGCCTGACGAACGCTGCTGCGGGGGGCGACATCTTTCTGATCCGCGGCTTCTCGGTGCAGGACTCGGTGCTGTTCGACGGGATCGGCGGCATCGCCACCAACCGTGCCGTGGCGGTCGAAGCGGCCGAGCGCGTCGAGGTGCTCAAGGGCCCCAACGCGCTGCTCAACGGCATGGCGCCTGGGGCGGGCGGCGCGGTGGGCGGCGCCATCAACCTGGTGCCCAAGCGGGCGGGCGATGTGCCGCTGACCCGCCTGACCACCACTTACCTGTCCAAGGGCAACCTGGGCGGCCACCTGGACGTGGGCCGCCGGTTCGGCGACGACCACCAGTGGGGTGTGCGCTTCAACGGCGTCTACCGTGACGGGAAGACCGCCACCCAGGGCCAGTCCGTCGAGCTGGGGGCTGCGGCGCTGGCCGTGGACTACCGGGGCAGCCAGTTGCGGGCCTCGGTAGATGCTGGCCACCAGACGATGAACAACGAAGCGCCGCAAGGCGCCGCGGGCTTTGGCATCGACGACGCCATTGCCATCCCCAGGCCGCCCCGGGCCAGCCAACGCATCGCGCAGGACTGGGAGTTCGCCAGGTCGCAGAGCAACTACCTTCTGGCCAAAGCCGAGTACGACCTCACCCCCGACTGGACGCTCTCTGCAGCCGCGGGTGGCAGCCACACGCGGTCTCGCTACCTCGCCACCGACGTGTTCGTGACCAGCGTGCAGGGCGATGCGCAGGCCACCACGTACTTCTGGCCCAACTGGACGAACTACCGCACCGTGCAAGGCGGCCTGCAAGGCACGGTGCGTGCCGGCGAACTCACGCATCGCATCCACCTGCATGCGTCGTACCTGAAGAAGGACAGCGGCTTCACGGCGCAGTACTACGGCTTCGACAGCTTCGCCACGAACATGTATGCGCCCGCGGCCACCGCGCGTCCGTCCATCGAAGGTTTCTCATCGCGGCCGCCACAGACCGATTCCTTGCAGTTGCCGTCTGTGGCGCTGTCAGACACCGTCTCGCTGTGGCAAGACCGCCTGGCCGTCACCCTGGGTGCCCGCTACCAGCGCGTGAAGGTCGTCAAGTACGACACCACCATCGGGGCCGGCAGCACCGCGTACGACGAGCACGCGGTAACGCCGGCGCTGGCGGCGGTGTTCAAGCTACAGCCGCACGTATCGCTCTACGGCAATTACATCGAAGGGCTGGTCCAGGGCGATTCAGCGCCGCTGGGCACTACCAACGCCGGGCAGGTGTTTCCGCCGGTCCGGACGAAGCAGCGGGAGGTGGGCGTGAAGGCCGATTGGGGCCGCTTCAGCACCACAGCGAGCCTGTTCCACATCCAGAAGCCGAGCGGGCTGGTGGCGTCCAACGGCGATGGCACGTTCACCTACCAGGTCGGTGCAGAGCAGCGCAACCGCGGCGTTGAACTCAATGTCTTCGGCGAGGTGGCCCGGGGCACGCGCCTGCTGGGCGGCGTGACCTTCAACGATGCCCGGCTGACCAAAACCGAAGGCGGCACCTACAACGGCAACGCCGCACCCAATGTGTCGCGCTGGCAGCTCAACCTGGGCAGCGACCACGACGTGGCTGCCGTTCCAGGACTGACGCTGTCGGCCCGCATGATCTCCAGCAGCGCGCAGCATGTGGACGCCGCCAACCTACGGCGCATTCCGGGCTGGACGCGCTGGGACATCGGTGCCCGCTACAAGACCCAGGCGTGGAGCCGGCCGCTGGTGCTGCGCGCGGGCGTGGACAACCTGTTCAACCGCAACTACTGGTCCAGCGGCTCCGGCAACTGGCTGTATGTGGGAAGTCCTCGCACGGTGACTCTCTCTGCCACGGTGGATTTCTGACGGGAGCAGTGCTGCCGTGGGCGGACGGACAAATGGATGGAGGAGGGGGTAGTGGTGTCTTCCCCGGTGGGCCTTGGTGCACGAAATATGGATTAAATTGGCCTCTACCGCTTGATAGATAAGCGCCAAAAGCTATTGATTTGATAGTGATTTGGGGCATCCGCGACTTCAACCGTGCTGGGGGTCCGGCCCCTCTTTTCCTGGTCGGTTAGATACCCTTTTGACACCTCTAGGTATAAATCCTGAGTATCTGGTGCAAATTAGTATTTGTGGAGGCATCTGGAGTACCAATCGAGCATTGCAGCATCGGTATCGTTCAGTTCGTCAATGCCGTATGCCTGCACTGGCGTTGAACGGTCGATCCCATACCAATTACGAAGGAGACATTCCGATGCCACATTCCCCCCGTGTTTTTGCTCCTCAGCGCCTCGCCCTGGCCGCTGCACTGGCCCTGTCGCTGTGCGGCGCCGCCAGCGCGCAGACCGAGCTGGTCATTGCCACCGTGAACAACGGCCACATGATCGAGATGCAAAAGCTCAGCAAAAACTTCGAGCAGGCCAACCCCGACATCAAGCTCAAGTGGGTCACGCTGGAAGAAGGCGTGCTGCGCCAGCGCGTGACCACCGACATCGCCACCAAGGGCGGCCAGTTCGACGTGATGACGATCGGCATGTACGAGGCGCCCATCTGGGGCAAGAAGGGCTGGCTGCAGGAGCTGAAAACCGACGCTGCGTACGACGTGGACGACCTGCTGCCCGCCGTGCGCAACGGCCTGTCCATCGACGGCAAGCTGTTCGCTGCGCCGTTCTACGGCGAAAGCTCGATGCTCATGTACCGCAAGGACCTGGCCGACAAGGCGGGCGTGCAGGTTCCCGAGCGTCCCACCTGGCCGCAGATCAAGGACCTGGCCGCCAAGATGCACGACCCCAAGAACGGGGTGTACGGCATCTGCCTGCGCGGCAAGCCGGGCTGGGGCGACAACATGGCTTTCTTGACCACGCTGGTCAACACCTTTGGTGGCCAGTGGTTCGACATGCAGTGGAAGCCGCAGCTCGAGTCCAAGCCCTGGAAGGACGCGATCAACTTCTACGTGGACCTGCTCAAGAACTACGGCCCGCCCGGCTCTGCCGCCAACAGCTTCAACGAGATCCTGGCGCTGACCAACTCGGGCAAGTGCGGCATGTGGGTGGATGCCACCATCGCGGCATCGTTCGTGGCGGACCCCAAGCAGTCCAAGGTGGCCGACCAGATGGCCTTTGCCCAGGCGCCCACCATGAACACGCCCAAGGGCGCCAACTGGCTGTGGTCGTGGAATCTGGCCATCCCGGCCGGTTCCAAAAAGGTCGACGCCGCGCAGAAGTTCATCACCTGGTCCACCAGCAAGGACTACATCCAGCTGGTGGCCAAGACCAACGGATGGGCCAACGTGCCCACCGGCACGCGCAAGAGCACGTATGCGGCGCCGGAGTTCCAGAAGGCAGCGCGCTTTGCGGCCGCAGAGAAGACGGCCATCGACTCGGCCAACCCGACGGATTCGACCCTGCCGAAGAGCCCGTACGTGGGTGTGCAGTTCGCGGCCATTCCTGAGTTCCAGGCCATCGGCATCGCGGTGGGTCAGCAGATGAGCGCAGCACTGGCGGGCAAGACGACGGTGGACGCCGCGCTCAAGGCCAGCCAGGTGTCGGCTGACCGCGAAATGAAAAAGGCCGGCTACTACAAATAGGCATTCATTCGGCTACTGCACGGGCCGATCCGGGGCCTGTATTCCTCGCCGTACAAACGTGCGGCCCCGGTACAGCAACCCCGACTCGGCCCACTCGCGTCGCCGACTGAACGCCTATTTTTGCTGGACTATTTTCTGAGGCTTCCATGAACCGCCGCCTGCTCCCTCGCCTGCTACTCACGCCTGCCATGGCCACGCTCTTCCTGTGGATGATCGTGCCGCTGGTGATGACGATCTACTTCTCGCTCATCCGCTACAACCTCATGCAGCCGGACCAGACCGGCTTTGCCGGGCTGGAGAACTTTGAGTATTTCGTCACCGACCCCTCGTTCGGCACGGCGGTGGTCAACACCATCTTGCTGCTGGGTAGTGTGATTCTCATCACGGTGGTGTTCGGCATTGCGATTGCGCTGCTCATCAACGAGCCGTTTGCGGGCCGTGGCATCGTGCGGGTGCTGCTGATTTCGCCGTTCTTCGTCATGCCCACGGTGAACGCGCTGATGTGGAAGAACATGATGATGAACCCCATCTACGGCGTGCTCGCCCAGGTGTGGATGTTCTTTGGCGCACAGCCGGTGGACTGGCTTACCGACCACCCGCTGTTCTCGGTGATCGTCATGGTGTCATGGCAGTGGCTGCCGTTTGCCACGCTGATCTTCATGACCGCATTGCAGAGCATGAACCACGAGCAGCTCGAAGCATCGCGCATGGACGGCGCCAACTACCTGCAGCAGCTGCGCTACCTGTATGTGCCACACCTGGCGCGCTCGGTGGCGGTGGTGGTGATGATCGAACTCATCTTTTTGCTCAGCATCTTTGCCGAGATCTACACCACCACGGGTGGCGGGCCGGGCGATGCGAGCACCAACGTCACCTTCCTGATCTTCAAGCAGGCACTGCTCAACTTCGACGCGGGCGTGGCCTCGGCCGGGGCGCTGTTCGCAGTGTTGCTGGCCAATATCGCGGCGGTGTTTCTGATCCGCATGGTCGGCAAGAACCTTGACAAGTAAGACGGGGCAACGCTCATGACAACGACAAAACGACGCCGCTCCAACTACCCGCTGGGCCTGCTGGCTTTGCGCACCGTGGCCGCCTGGGGCGTGGCCCTGCTGCTGTTCTTTCCGCTGGGTTGGCTGTTCCTCACTGCGTTCAAGACCGAGTTGCAGGCCATCGCCGTGCCGCCGCAGCTGTTCTTTATCCCCACGCTCGAGAACTTTCACGAGGTGCAGGAGCGCAGCGACTACCTGCTGTACGCCAAGAATTCGGTCATCACCAGCGTGGTCTCTACCCTGGTGGGGCTGATGCTGGCTGCGCCTGCGGCCTACGCCATGGCCTTCTTCAAGGGCAAGTACACCAAGGACATCCTCATGTGGATGCTCTCGACCAAGATGATGCCCGCCGTGGGCGCGCTGGTACCCATCTACGTGCTGGCGCAAAAGAGCCACCTGCTCGATACGCAGCTTGCGCTCATCATCGTGTTCGCGCTGTCCAACCTGCCCATCATGGTCTGGATGCTGTATTCGCACTTCAAGGACATCCCGCGCGAGATTCTGGAAGCCGCGCGCATGGACGGCGCCACGCTGTGGCAGGAGGTGCGCCTGGTGCTGCTGCCGCTGGGCATGGGCGGCCTCGCGTCCACCGGCCTCTTGTGCCTGGTGCTGTCATGGAACGAGGCCTTCTGGAGTCTGAACCTCAGCGCCGCCAAGGCCGGCACGCTGGCTACGCTGATCGCGTCGTACTCCAGCCCTGAGGGCCTGTTCTGGGCCAAGTTGTCTGCGGCTTCGCTGATGGCCATTGCTCCCATCGTGGTGTTCGGCTGGTTCAGCCAGAAGCAGCTGGTGCAGGGCCTGACGTTTGGTGCGGTCAAGTAAGCCGTAGTTTTCCTCCCAGTTTTCAAGATTTCAGGAACCCGATTCCATGGCCTACCTTCAACTGCGCGGCATCGAGAAATTCTTTGGTGAGCATCGCGCCATCAAGGGCATCGACCTCACCATCCAGCAAGGCGAGTTCATCGTCTTCGTCGGCCCCTCGGGCTGCGGCAAGTCCACGCTGCTGCGGCTGATTGCGGGGCTCGAAAATATCGACGGCGGCACCCTGATGCTGGACGGCCGCGACATCACCGACCAGCCCTCGAGCAAGCGCGACTTGGCGATGGTGTTCCAGAGCTATGCGCTGTACCCGCACATGAGCGTGTACGAGAACATGAGCTTTGCGCTCAAGCTCGCCAAGGTGGACAAGCAGGTGATCGACGAGAAGGTGCAGAACGCCGCGCGCATTCTCAACCTCACGCAGTACCTGCAGCGCACGCCCAAGGAGCTGTCGGGTGGGCAGCGCCAGCGCGTGGCCATCGGCCGCGCCATCGTGCGCGCGCCCAAGGTGTTCCTGTTTGACGAGCCACTGTCCAACCTTGACGCGGCGCTGCGCGGCCAGACCCGGGTGGAGATCGCCAAGCTGCACCGCGACCTCGGGGCCACCACCATCTACGTGACGCACGACCAGGTCGAGGCCATGACGCTGGCCGACCGCGTGGTGGTGCTGCGCGACGGCGTCATCGAGCAGGTGGGCACGCCCCTGGAGCTGTACGACAAGCCTGCCAACCAGTTCGTGGCCCAGTTCATCGGCACGCCGCAGATGAATGTGGTGCCCCTGCCGCAACTGCCATCGCCTGTACAACAGCAGGCACCCGCCGGGGCCGACGGCGGCGCCATCGGCCTGCGACCCGAGAACATCACTGTGCGCAACACCGGCGCGACGCCGGTACCGGGACAGGTGGACCTGGTGGAAGCACTGGGCGCCGAGACGTTGATCTACGTGAGCACGCCCAGCGGCGCGCAGTTTGTGGCGCGCCAGAACGACCGCACAGGCCTGCGCGCCGGCGATGCGGTGAGCCTGGACATCGACGCGTCGCACGCCCATTGGTTCGACCCTGCGGGCCGTGTTGTCGCGGGTGCAGCTGCATGACCGCCGTGACCGCAGGCCGGGAATTGCACGGCAAGGTGGCCGCCGTCACCGGCGCTGCATCGGGCATCGGGTTTGCCAGTGCAAAGGCCATGGCCGACGCTGGAGCGCACGTGGTACTTATCGACCGAGATGAAAAAGCGCTGGACAAGGCTTGCGCTGCCATCGGCGCCCAAGCGTCGCCGCTGGTGCTGGATTTGCTGGACACAAAGCAGTGTGCGAGCCTGCTTGCGCGCACGCTGGCCATTGCGGGACAACTCGACATCTTTCACGCCAATGCTGGGTTGTATGTGGGCGGCGACCTGGTGGATGCCGACCCCGACGCCATCGACCGCATGCTGAACCTGAACGTCAACGTGGTGATGAAGAACGTGCACAACGTGCTGCCCCACATGATCGAGCGCGGCACGGGCGACATCATCGTCACCAGCTCGCTGGCCGCGCATTTCCCCACGCCGTGGGAGCCCGTCTACGCCTCGTCCAAGTGGGCGGTCAACTGCTTCGTGCAGACCGTGCGCCGCCAGGTCTTCAAGCACGGCATTCGTGTGGGCTCCATCTCGCCCGGGCCCGTCATCACCTCGCTGCTGGCCGACTGGCCCGCGGAAAAGCTGGCCGAGGCCAAGGCCAGCGGCAGCCTCATCGAGGCCTCCGAAGTGGCCGACGTGGTGCTCTTCATGCTCACCCGCCAGCGCGGCATGACCATCCGCGACGTCGTGATGATGCCCACGAACTTTGATCTCTAGAAACCCGCAGTCACGCACCATGAATTTCATCCTGCACCTGGGCCTGGGCTCGTTCCACCGCGCCCACCAGGCCGTTTACGTTCACGCATTGCGCCAGCAGGGCGACACGGGCTGGGCCATCGCAGGCGGCAACCTGCGCCCGGACATGGCCGACACCATCGCAGCGCTGCAAGCGCAGGATGGGCGCTACACGCTCGAAACCGTCACCCCCCAAGGCGAGCGCAACTACACCGTCATCGAGTCGATCCAGCGGGTGATCCCCTACCAGGACGACCTGGCCCCGCTGATTGCCATGGGTGCCGACCCTGCCACGCGCATCATCAGCTTCACGGTGACCGAAGCGGGCTACTACCTGGATGCCCAGAATCAGCTCGACTGGCCCGCGTTTGCCGACCTGCGCGCCGACCTGGCGGCCGTGAAGGCGGGCCAGGCAGGCCACACCATCTACGGCGGCCTGGTCAGCATCCTGCGCGCGCGCTGGGCAGCCGGTGCGGGCGCCGTGACGCTGATGAACTGCGACAACCTGCGCCACAACGGCGACCGCTCGCGCGGCGGGCTGCTGCAGTTCATCGAGGCGCTGGGCGATGCGCCACTCAAAGAGTGGGTAGAGCAGAACACCACGAGTCCCAACGCCATGGTGGACCGCATCACGCCGCGCCCCACGCCCGAAGTGGCCAAGCGCGTGAAGGCTGCAACAGGTTGGGATGACAAGGCAGCACTCATGGGTGAAAGCTTTATCCAGTGGGTCATTGAAGACGACTTCATTGCAGGCCGCCCCGCGTGGGAAACGGTCGGTGTCGAGATGGTGCAGTCGGTGCAGGCCTATGAAGAGGCCAAGATCCGCCTGCTCAACGCCACCCACAGCTGCATTGCCTGGGCGGGTACGCTGGCGGGCTACCAGTACATCCACGAAGGCACACACGACGCGGCCATTCGCCAGATGGCCTACGACTACGTCACCGACGACGCGATCCCAGTGCTCCACACGCCCGAGCAACCATGCCCCATCAACCTGGAGCAGTACCGCGACGTGGTGCTGGACCGCTTCGGCAACCCCACCATTGCCGACACCAACCAGCGCGTGGCCATGGATGCGTTCTCCAAGATCCCCGGCATGATTGCGCCCACTATCCGCGACAAGCTCGCGCGCAACGCGCCGTTCGACAGCGTGGCGGTGCTGCCAGCGCTGTTCCTGGCCTACCTGCAGCGCTGGCACGCGGGGCAGATTCCCTACGCCTACCAGGATCAAGCCATGGACCCTGCAGTGGCCCATGCCATCTGCGATGCCGCTGACCCCGTGGCGGCCTATGCGGCCGACACGACCCTGTGGGGCGAGATGGCCAGCCACCCCCAATTGTTGGACGCGCTGCGCAAAGCCTATGCCCGCGTGTTGGCTTTTGTGGCGGAGCGGACAGGCGCCTGATGCTGGTGTAATTTGAGTCCACTACCGCCATGACCGTGAAGACGCCCATCGCCCCGCGCCAGACCAAGCCCGAGCTGGAGCACGACTATGTGCGCTCGCCCGCGTTGGGCTACGAGTCGCCCGAGACGGCGGGCTTCATCCGTTGCCTGTCGCACGGGTTTCCCACGCCGCTGGCGCGCTGGCACTACCACGATGAGTACGAGCTGCACCTGATCACCGCGACCTCGGGCAAGGTCTTTGTGGGGGACTGGATCGGTCAGTTCCAGCCCGGCCACCTGGTGCTGACCGGGCCGCGCCTGCCGCACAACTGGATCAGCATGGACCTGCCCGAAGGCGGCGTGCCGCTGCGCGACCTGGTGATCCAGTTCTCGCACGCGCCGCTGGTGGCCAGCAGCGAAACCATCCCCGAGCTGCGCGAGGTGCTGCCTCTGCTGGAGCGCGCGCGCCACGGTGTGGAGTTCTTTGGCATGGAAGCGCAGGCGCAAGAGCATTGGCACCGCATCAAGGCGCGCCAGGGGCTCGCCCGGTTCGGCGCTTTCTGTGAGTTCCTGAGCGACCTGGCGCGCTGCACCGACTTTCGCCTGCTGTCGAGCACGCAGCTGCAAAGCGAGGACAACGATACCCAGCTCGACCAGATCAACGCCATCGTGAGCCGCATCACCGACCATCTGGCCGACCCGCTGTCGGCGGCCGACCTGGCGCAAGAGCTGGGCATGACGGAGAGCCGCTTTTCGCGCTTCTTCCGCCGCGCCACGGGCAATACCTTCACCGACTTCGTGAACCTGGTGCGCGTGAACCGCGCGTGCCAGCTGCTGATGGAGACCGAGCGCTACATCACCCACATTGCATATGACGTGGGCTTCAACAACATGGCCAACTTCAACCGCCGCTTTCTGGACATCAAGGGCATGACGCCCAGCGAGTACCGCAAGCAGGGCGCTGGAAGGTTTGGAAAGACTTCCTGATCCCCAGCCGGATCTGCACCCCGAGAGGGGGGGGGGGGAGGCCCTTGTTGCGTGACCCCTGCACGCAGCCCGCCAAAGGCAAAGACCGGGCCATGGCTTTCACTGTGAATCACTGACATCCGTCCATCACCCATGTACCTCGGAATCGATTTAGGCACCTCGGGTGTCAAGCTCCTGCTGCTGGACGATGCGCACACTGTGGTCGCTACGGCAGATGCCGCCGTGCCCCAGCTGCGCCCCCAGCCCACCTGGAGCGAGCAGCACCCCGCCGACTGGTGGGCCGCCGTGGAGACTGCCGTGACGCAGTTGCACGCGCAGGCTCCCGCAGCGTGGGCGCAGGTGCGGGGCATCGGCCTCTCGGGCCACATGCACGGCGCGGTGGTACTGGGCGCGCAGGGCCAGGTGCTGCGCCCGGCCATCTTGTGGAACGACGGCCGTGCCAGCGCCGAATGTGCGCAGCTGGAATCGGCTGTGCCCACCTCGCGCCAGATCACCGGCAATCTCGCCATGCCCGGCTTCACCGCGCCCAAGCTGCTGTGGCTGCGCATCCACGAGCCCGCCGTGTTCGACCAGATCCGCACCGTGCTGCTGCCCAAGGACTGGCTGCGCCTGCAGCTCACCGGCGATGCAGTGAGCGACATGTCCGACGCATCGGGCACGCTGTGGCTGGACGTGCAGGCCCGCGCCTGGAGCCCGGCCATGTTGCAAGCCTGTGGGCTCGATGTTTCGCACATGCCGGCGCTGGCCGAGGGCAGTGCGCCCACCGGCACACTGCGCAGTAATGTGGCACGCCGCTGGGGGCTCGGTGACAGCATCGTCGTGGCTGCTGGCGCAGGCGACAACGCCGCCAGTGCCGTGGGTGTGGGCGCCCGCACTGCCGGGCAGGGCTTTGTGTCGCTGGGCACCTCGGGTGTGGTCTTTCGCGTGACGGACGCTTTTGCGCCTGCCACCGAGCGCGCCGTGCATGCCTTTGCCCATGCGCTGCCGCAGCGCTGGCACCACATGTCGGTCATGCTCAGTGCAGCGAGTGCGTTTGGCTGGGTCACCCGGCTCACGGGGCGTGGCGACGAGGCGCAACTGTCTGACGCCGTCAGCGTCCTCAGCACCACCCGCCGGGCGCAGGCGCCGCTGTTTTTGCCGTACCTGAGTGGCGAGCGCACGCCCCACAACAACGCGGCTGCCACCGGAGTGTTCATGGGCCTGCGGGCCGAGCACGAAGCGGTGGACCTGGCCTATGCCGTGATGGAAGGCGTGGGCTTTGGCCTGCTCGATGGCCTCAATGCCATGCGTGCCGCCGGGGCCGGGCAGGGTGGTGCAGCCCGCCGGGATGACGCAGCCCTGGCCTTGGTCGGTGGCGGTGCCCGCAGCAACCCCTGGGCGCAGCTCTTGGCCAGCGCGTTGGGCACCCCGCTGCAGCGCCCGCAGGGCGCGCACGCCGCAGCCGCCCTGGGGGCCGCGCGCCTGGCGGCCATGGCCTGCGGTGGTGACGAACCCCACTGGTGCCAGCCCCTGCCCGCTGACGCCACCTTCATGCCACAGCCCGCACAACACGCCCAGCTGGCCGAACGCTATGCCCGCTTTGTCGCGCTGTACCCCGCGCTGCAATCGCAGTTCTGACGCACTGTCTGCTTCCTTCCAAACGTCCATGACTTCCGCATCCACGATTTCCATCGGCACAGCGCCCATCCACGCCGCCATTGCCGGCGAGGCCCTCATCGACCTGATCCGCCGCACCGATGGCAGCTACCTGCCGTGCCTGGGCGGCGCGCTCTACAACCTGTGCCGCGCGCTGGCGCGACAGGGTGTGGGCACCCAGTACCTCAACCCCCTGTCGCGCGACCGTTTTGGGCGCGAACTGGCGACGCAACTGGTGGCTGACGGCGTGGTGCTGGCACAGCCCGAGCCCGTGCTGCAGGTCACCTCACTGGCCGTGGTCAACCTCGACGCACATGGCCACCCCGACTACGCCTTCTACCGCGAAGGCGTGGCCGACCGCGCCGTGTCCGCAGCAGGTCTGGGCGATAGCTGCGCCGCCTTGCCCGCGCTGCAGTTGGTGTGCACCGGCGCGCTGGCGCTCGACGCGCGTGACACTGCCATCTACCTGCCGTGGCTGGCCGCCCAGCGCGCCGCAGGCCGCTGTGTGGTGGTCGATGCCAATCTGCGCCCCTCCGTCATGCCCGACCTGGCGGCCTACCGCACCGCGGTGCACGCCGCGCTGGCCCACGCCCACATCATCAAGGCCAGCGATGAAGACCTGGAGCATCTGGCTGTGCCTGGTGTGGATCCCCTGGCCCGCGCACAGCACCTGCTGGCCGCCAACCCACAGGCCCATCTGCTGGCGCTCACGCTGGGCGCGGAAGGCGCCTGGCTGCTGCACCGGAACGGCGTGCAGCGTTTTGCCAGAGAGGCGCAGTCGTTGCAGGTGGTGGACACCGTGGGCGCGGGCGACAGCTTTTTGGCGGGGCTGCTGGCGCATCTGCTGCGGCAGGCGCAAACAGAAGGCGTGGTGAGTTTTGTGCAGTTCGTAGAAACGCTATCCGTCCGGGCCTGCCAGCAGGCACTGCGCCATGCGCTGGCCAGCGCGAGTTTGTGTGTGATGGAGCAGGGATGTGTTCCGCCGGGGTGGGAGGCTGCGAGTGAGTGGACACGGGTGCATCCAGCGCTTGTTAGCTAGCAGGCAGAGTCGGCGCTGCAAGTGGCGCATGGAGGCAAGAGATACGATGGAGCAACCATTTTCGGACGCCCTATGACGAACAGCTCCGTTTCTCTACAGACTTGTCCCACCGCTTTGCGAATCAGTCCCGTCGTGGCGTCCGCAGCGGAGGAAGCCTGCACCGTCATCCGCCAATCCATCACCTACTGCTGCGCCCTGGACCACCACCACGACACCACCATCCTCAACGCATGGCTGGCCAACAAGACCCCAGAGAACCTGGCCGCGTGGATCACTGCACCCGGTGCGATGGCATGGGCCGCTTATCGGGAAGAGGCGATGGTGGGTTTTGCCCTTTTGACGCGGGCCACGCTGGCGCTTTGCTATGTGGTGCCAGAGGCCTTGCATCAGGGGGTAGGCCACGCCCTGCTGCTTGAGGCTGAGGCCCACGCGCGGCAGTCAGGGCTGGCGGCACTCGGGCTGGAGAGCACGCGAACGGCGGAGGCTTTTTACCGCCGCAATGGCTATGAACCCGCAGGTGCAGTGCAGTCTTGGGCCGGGCTGCAGGCACAGCCGATGCGCAAGGTGTTCTGAAGGGGGCTCTCGGCCGCGTGGAACGCGATGCCCAGAGCCACGACCTCGCCGAGAGCCCTGTCCATCAGGGTTATGGCAGTTGTTGGAAGCGAGAATTCTAATAAAAAATGGCCCTGGCGCTTGATGTGTAAGCGCAATCAGCTATTGTTTTCATAGTAAATCTCGGCGTGGCCGGCAGGCGTTGATCAGAGTTCCTGCGAGTAGACGATGGACCCATGGTGCTTGGCCATCTTGTCGTACAGCAGTCGCGCGGTGGTATTGGTTTCGTAGGTTTGCCAATACACGCGCGATGCCTTGGCTGCCCGCGCTGCGCTGTACACGGCGTCGATGAGCGCACGCCCCACGCCCCGGCCCCGCGCGGCTTCGTTGGTGTACAGGTCGCTCAGGTAGCAGATGGGATCGATGCGTGTTGTGCTGCGGTGAAAAAGGTAGTGCGCAAGCCCGAGGATCTTGCCGCTCGCAGCGTCGTGCGCCACGAGGCAGAAGACGGGCTCTGCCGGGTCCAGCAAGCGCTGCCAGGTGGTTGCGTTGATGTGTTCGGGCAGCGCTGTGGCGCCAAAGCGGCCGTAGAACGCGTTGTAGCCGTCCCAGAGCGGGCGCCATGCGGCATAGTCTTCGGGCTGGACGGGGCGCACGGTCAAAGTGGAACTCATGGTCGGCCTGGCGGTGTTGCTGGAGCCCTGATTGTGCAGGTGGTGGAAAAGGATGGGTGTCAGTGCCAGCGCACCGCAAAGCACGGCTCCGGGGTCGTGACGGGCACCCAACAGCAGCGAACGCAAGGCCCTGTGGGGTTCTCGCGACGGCCTGGGCTGCGGTGCCGTGGGCGTGGCTACGATGTGCGCTCGTTGGCATCCCGTCTCCAACCTTCCACTGCCCGCCCATGAGCTATGTCCTGCACCTTTGGCGCCATCCGGTCCCTGTTTCCAGCGAGGATGCGCGAGCCACGCTGCACGACCTGCGCCAGCAACTGAGCTTCAGCCCCGATGCTGCGGCGGGACAGTTGCTGGAGGCCATCGCAGCCGGGCTGCCCCCGGAGGGAGCGCCGGAAGACTACTGGACCGAAATCCCGGAGCCAGACCCGTTTGCGCTGGTGCAAAGCCTGAGTCCCGCCGTGGCCGAACTGGAGGTGGTGCTGCCGGTGATCGAGCGCGTGGCCCGCCAGCTGGGGTGGGTGATTTTTGATCCGCAGAGCGGCGAGGTGCACACCCCTTCGGGGCAGGTGATGTGCCCCATGGGATCTGTTGCAGCCGTGGCGGATGTGCCTGTGCTCCCTGAGCTGAATACTTCGCCTTCGGCGCGCGGCCGCTGGGTGCTGCAATCGCTGGAGCCCCTGTTCACCCAACGGGGCTGGCGCAAGCTGCGGGGCGAATTCTGGTTCAAGAAAAAGCTGCCTGTGGGCGAGGCGCTGGTGTACTCGGACATGGTGCGGGACACCTTGCACCACGGCGTGTGGATACGCCTTGCATTGCCCTCCCACCTGCAGCCCGCTCTTAACAGCGATGGCGGGCCGGCCTTCAAGGTGTCCTTGCAGCACTTCGCGCAGATGCACAGGCTGCCCTTTACTTATCTGGAGCCACCGGCACTGTTCCAAAAACAGGCGGGAGGGGTGATCTACGAGTTGCCCATGGGCACCGCTGACAGTGCTGCCACGCGCCGGGATGAGCTGGCGGCGCTGTACGACAGGGCCGTGCTGGACTGGCTGGACCAGTTGCACAGCCTGGAGGATCTGGACAGATGGGCCAACCGCGTGCCGGATGAGGAATGCCCCTTCGTGGGCCTGCGCCAACGCAGCGACTACCGCTTGCTGAACTACCACCCCGATCTGCTGGTGGCGGCTGCAGTCAACGCCCCTGACTTTGAGCAACGCGCCCTGGAGCGCTATGCAACGTACGAGGCCGACGCATTTGGCAGGGGGCTGCTGCCCCAGATGCACGAGCTGCTGGCCGTGTGCGGCTTGCACGTCTCGCGCTGATCCTATGTTTGCGCAGACCGTGCGGCGTTAGACCTTCAGTACCCGCCCCGGGTTCATGATTCCCTGCGGGTCCAGCGCCTGCTTGATGGCGCGCATCATGCCCATGGCCACAGGCGACTGGTACTTCTCAAGCTTGTCGGCCTTGAGTTCGCCAATGCCGTGCTCGGCCGAGAATGAACCGCCGAACTCGGCCACGGCCTCATAGACGAGGTGGTTCACATGGGCTTCGTGCTCGCGCAGAAAGGCCTTGGGGTCGCCCTCGGCGGGCGCCTGCACGTTGTAGTGCAGGTTGCCGTCGCCCAGGTGGCCGAAGTTGACCAGGCGCACGCCGGGGATCTCGCGCTGCAGCACCGCGTCGGTGTGGGCCACAAAGGCGGGGATGCGCGAGATCTGCACCGATATGTCGTGCTTGATGTTCAGGCCTTCCTCGGCCTGCGCGAGCGGAATGCTCTCGCGGATGTGCCAGAGCTGGTGGGCCTGCGTGAGGTTCTCTGCCACCACGGCGTCGGTCACGCAGCCCATTTCAAACGCGGTCTCCAGCAGCGACTCAAACCGTGCACGCGCGTGTTCTTCGGATTCGCTGTCGGAGTTTTCCAGCAGCACGCACCAGGGCGCGTTGTCGTCGCCCAGAAAGGGCACGCGCAGCTGCGGCATGTGCTTGCCCACCAGGCTCAGCGCAAACTGGCCCATCACCTCAAAGCCCGTAAGGCCCGCCCCCAGCTGCTTGTGCGCCAGGCCCAGCAAGGCCACGGCGTGTTCCATCGACGGCACGGCGGCCCAGGCCGTGAGGTTGGCGGCGGGCTGGGGGTAGAGCTTCATCGTCGCAGCGGTGATGATGCCCAGCGTGCCTTCGCTGCCGATGAACAGGTCGCGCAGGTCGTAGCCCGTGTTGTCCTTGCGCAGGCCCTTGAGGCCGTCCCACACGTCTCCCTGGGCGGTGACCACCTCAAGCCCCAGGCACAGGTCGCGCGCGTTGCCGTAGCGCACCACCTGTGTGCCGCCTGCGTTGGTGCCCAGATTGCCGCCAATGGTGCAGCTGCCCTCGGCCGCGAGGCTCAGGGGGAACAGTACGCCCGCGTTCTGCGCCACATCCTGCAGGTTCTGCAGGATGCAGCCAGCTTCCACCGTCATGGTGAGGTTGTCGGTATCCACGCTGCGCACCGCGTTCATGCGGGTGAGGCTCAGCACGATCTGCGTGCCCGAGTCGTCGGGCGTGGAGCCCACGGCCAGGCCAGTGTTGCCGCCCTGGGGCACGATGGCGGTGCCTGCTGCTGCGCAGGCCTTGACCACGGCCGCCACTTCCTGCGTGCTGGCGGGACGCACCACGGCCAGGGCCTTGCCGCGCACGCGACGGCGCCAGTCCTGCTCCCAGGCAGTGAGGTCGCCTTCGGTGATCACATGGGCGGGGCCGACGATGGCGCGCAGGGTGTCAAGCAGAGTGGTCATGGTCAAGGAGTTTCTTCTTCAAGGCGATGAAAAGAGGAGGTTGGCATCAGGATGCAGCAGAGGCGGCTGCAGCCGCCTTGGCATTGCGCTGGCGCAGCCGCACATGCAGCGTGCAGGCGGTGAACAACACGAGGCACAGGGCCACCTCGGCCCAGGCCAGCCACTGCGACGGGGGCTTGTCGCTCCAGCCGCGCACCACGCCTTCGGTGAAATACAGCCAGATCACCAGGCTGACCCAGCGGTAGGTGTACATGCGGTTCTTGAGAATGCCCGCCAGCGGGATGCACAGCGGAAGCGCCTTGAGTGCGAGCCATGAGCCACTAGGGCGCAACGGGGCCAGCACCAGCTCCCAGGCCAGGCACAGAACAATCAGCGCCAGCAGGCTGCCGGTGGCCAGCCAGCGCGTGGATTCCACAGCGCTGTCTGCGGGAACGGGGAGGGCGGGCGGGGCAGAAGGGGATGCAGTCATTGGGGTGGCATCATATCGGCCATGTCCTTGTCCTTACAGGCAGTGGCCCAGCGCGCGGAGGCGCTGGTGACCGAGCTGTCGCACTTCCCCTGGAAAACCACGGCCCAGACGCTGCGTGAGCGATTTCGTGAGGACCATCTGGGGCTCACGGCCAGCAGCCTGACCTTCACCACCATCCTGGCGCTGGTGCCCTTCTTCACCGTGGCACTGGCCGTGTTCACGGCCTTCCCCATCTTCGGCAAGCTGCAGGATGCGCTGCAGGGCTGGCTGGTGAACAGCCTGGTGCCCGACAGCATCTCGCGACAGGTGCTGGGCTACCTCACGCAGTTTGCGGCCAAGGCCAGCAGCCTGGGGGTGGCAGGTTTCAGCATTTTGTTGGCCACGGCGCTGGCGCTGATCCTCACCATCGACCGCACCCTTAACGACATCTGGCGCGTGCAGCGGCTGCGGCCGCTGGGCCAGCGGGTGCTGATCTACTGGGCCGCCATCACACTCGGCCCGCTGCTCATGGGGGCGAGCCTGGCGCTCACGTCGTACGTGATGTCGGCCTCGGGCGGGCTGGTCAAGCGCCTGCCCGATGGTGTGCAGCTGCTGTTCGATTCGATCCAGTTTGTGGTGCTGGCGGGGGGCATGGCGTCGCTGTACCACTATGTACCCAACACGCCGGTGAAGTGGCGGCACGCCTGGACGGGTGGGCTGTTCGTGGCCGTGTGCATCGAGCTGGCCAAGAAGGTGCTGGCGCTGTACCTCGGCAAGGTGCCAACGTATTCGGTGGTGTACGGTGCATTCGCCACGCTGCCCATTTTGCTGGTGTGGATCTATGTGGCCTGGGTCATCGTGCTGCTGGGCGCGGTGGTTACGGCCTACCTGCCCAGCTTGCTGGCAGGTGTGGCGCGGCGCGGCACCGTGGCGGGCTGGACGTTTCAACTGGCAGTGGAGGTGCTGCAGCAGCTGCACCGCGTGCGCCACCAGCCCCTCAAAGGCCTGCGCCCCGGCCAGCTCGCCCAGTTGCTGCGGGTGGACGTGCTGCAGCTGGCCCCGGTGCTCGAGGCGCTGACCGCGCTGGACTGGGTGGGCCAGGTCAACGATGCGGCGGTGGACGCTGCGGACGTGCCCGAGCCGCGCTATGTGCTGCTGGCCAACCCGGGCGCGACACCCCTGGCGCCGCTGGTGCAGCGCCTGCTGCTGGAGCGCGCCGAGAGCCTGCAGCCGCTGTGGTCACAGGCCCGGCTGGACGGGTTGCTGCTGGAGGATGTGCTGCAGGTGGGCGCAGGCGCTGACCCCGACCTGGGCGCGCAGCGGGCCGTGCCCATGTAAGCTATCGAAAATATAGCTGCTTGCGCTTGCTGGATAAGCGCTATGGCCTGTTTTTACTTGAATTTATCGCCGTGACAGCTGTGGCGAATCACCGCTTCAGAACGGCACCTTCCCCGTCCAGATGTCCTTGTACATCACCCAGTCGCCCATGAAGCTGTAGAGCGGCCGCTTGAAGCTGGCGGGTTTGTTCTTCTCAAAGCCGAAATGACCCACCCAGGCAAAGCCGTAGCCGCACAGCAGGCCATACAGCAGGTACTGCGGTTTGCCCGTGACCACCAGCATGGCCAGGCAGACCAGGGTGAGCGTGGAGCCCACAAAATGCAGGCGGCGGCAAGTGCGGTTGCTGTGTTCGCCGAGGTAAAAGGGGTAGAACTCGGCGAAACGCTTGAAGGTGCGCGGGTCGGTAGTCGTGGTGTGGGGGGCACTGATGTCCATCGTTGTCTCCTTGGGGGTGGGGCTACCTGATGCCAAACGCTTTATACGCCCAAGCCCTTGAAAATGCAGTGCCACTGTGGACATGAGATGCCGTGGGCTGTCGTTGAACAGGTTCTGTCACCATCGCCAGGATGACTTCCACGGAATCCACAACCACCCCGTCCTTCGCTGCCCCCGCAGGGGGCCGCGAACACGCCATCGACGCGCTGCGCGGCTTTGCGCTGCTGGGCATCCTCATGGTCAATGCGGGCAGCTTTGCCTCCACCTACTTTGGCGTGGGGGTGTCTGACCCGGCCTTCTCGCGGCCGGTGGACCACGCCGTGCGCTGGCTGGTGAGCTTCTTCTTCGAGACCAAGTTCTATCTGCTGTTCTCGATGCTGTTTGGCTACAGTTTTGCACTGCAGATGGACGCTGCCCAGCGCACCGGCAGCGCTTTTGTTCCGCGTTTTCTGCGGCGCCTGCTGGGGCTCTTGCTGCTGGGGCTGGTGCATGCGTGGCTGCTGTTTGCGGGCGACATCCTGGTCACCTATGCGCTGCTGGGCCTGCTGCTGCTCGCATGGCGGGACGTGCGTCCGGGCACGGCAGTGGTGCTGGCACTGGTGCTGCTGGGTGCCACTGCCGCTGGCTGGGGCCTGTTGGCCTGGCTGGTGGCGCAGGTGCCGCCGATGGACTTGCCCCTGGCAGAGCTGCACGCCAAGGCGCAGCAAGCCGCGCAAGCGTATCGCGCCAGTGCCCTGGAGGCCATTGCGCAGCGCGGGCGGGACATGGCCGAGGGCGTGTGGTTTGTGCTGGTGTTCGTGCAGGGCCCGTGTGCGCTGGCCATGTTCCTGTTGGGGCTGGCGGCGCACCGCACCGGCTATCTGGCCACTGTGGCGCAGCACCCCGCGCGACTGCGCCGCTGGATGGTGTGCTGCCTGCCGGTCGGTGTGGCGGGTGCGTTGTTCTATGCCTCTACGCAGGGAGGCGGCAGCGCTCACTCGCCCGAGCATGTGGGTCTGGCTGCACTGGCAGTGGATTTGGCCACCGCACCGTTTCTCACTTTCGGCTATGTCGCGCTGCTGCTGTGGTTGCTGCAGCGCGGCCCTGCCGGCCGCCGGCTGGGCGCTGCGCTGCAACCAGCGGGGCGCATGGCACTGACGAACTACCTGCTGCAGTCGCTGGTGGGGGCGCTGGTCTTTACGGCCTACGGCCTGGCGCTGGTGGGCCAGGTGTCGCCGGGATGGGTGGTGCTGGGCGCGCTGGTGCTGTACGCCAGCCAGCTGGCGTGGAGCCACCGCTGGATGGCCACGCATGCCTATGGTCCGGTGGAATGGCTGCTGCGTGCTTTCACGCAGTGGCAGTGGCCCGCATGGCGGCGCGTCCCGGCCTGACTGCAGGCCGGGACGCGTGCGGAGCGCTGCTCAGCGGGCCAGAAAGTCGCGCAGCGCGAACAGCGTTTCTTCCGGCGCCTCGGTCATCTGGTTGTGGCCCACCGGCAGGTTGGCCATCGACACGGATTTGCCTGCTGCGCGTGCCGCATTCACCAGGCCCTGCGCGGCTCTGGGCGGTGCCATCTGGTCCTGGCTGCCTAGCGCAAACAGCACCGGGCATGTCAGCTGCGCCATGGCGGCTTCGCCGCCGGTGTAGCTATCGCAGGCCACAAACCCCCGGTGGAACACGTTGACCGCCGTATTGCTGCGCAGCACCTTGCGCCCCAGCGCCATGCCCGCGCCAAACACCCAGGTGCCTGGGCCCAGGGCCGATGGGGGCGCAGACAAGGTGCTGCGCGAGAACACGTTGACCATGCGCATCGCCTTCTCGGGGTCGGTCTGTGACGCTTCGATGAGTGCGGGCGAGACCTTCATCGGGAACGCCGTGCCCACCAGCACCAGGTGACTGATGCGGTCCTTCAGGCGCGCGGCCGCCTCCATGGCAATGAGTGAACCCCAGCTGTGGCCCACCAGCGCTGCGCGCTGCACACCGGCGGCATCGAGCAGCGCACCGATGAAGTCCGCGCCTTGCTCCACCGTGGCGGGCGCCTCGCCACTGCTGCGGCAGTGGCCGGGCAGGTCGATGGCCAGCACGTTCCAGCCGTGGTTGGCCATGTAGCGGCTTTGCAGGGCCCACACGCTGTGGTCGTTGAGCACGCCATGGATGAACACCACGGTCGGTTTGGCGGCATCAAATGCCTTGCTGCCGGTGTAGCAGTAGATGGCGGCGCCGTTGACTTGGATGTGCATGGTCAGGCCCCCGCCTTTTCTGCGGCTTTGAGCGCGCGTTTCAGGTCGTCAATGAGGTCGTCGGCATCTTCGAGGCCGATGGACAGGCGGATCGTGCCCTGGCTGATGCCTGCGCCCGCCAGCGCTTCGTCGCTCATGCGGAAATGCGTGGTGCTGGCCGGGTGGATCACCAAGCTGCGGCAGTCGCCCACATTGGCCAGGTGGCTGAAGACCTTGAGGGTTTCGATGAACTTCTTGCCCTGCTCGCGGTTGCCCTTGAGGTCAAAGCTGAACACCGAGCCCGCGCCACGCGGCAGCAGCTTTTGCGCGAGGGCGTGGCTCCCGTGCGACTCCAGCATGGGGTGGCCCACGCGCGACACAAAGGGCTGTGTGGCCAGAAATTCGACCACCTTCTCGGTGTTGCGCATGTGCTGCGCCATGCGCAGCGGCAGGGTTTCAATGCCTTGCAGGATGAGCCAGGCCGTGTGCGGGCTCATGCAGGCGCCAAAGTCGCGCAAGCCCTCGCGGCGCGCGCGCAGCAGAAAGGCGCCCACGGTGCTCTCCTCGGTGAACACCATGTTGTGAAAGCCGTCGTAGGGCTGGGTCAGCTCGGCAAACTTGCCGGCGGATTTTGGGCCGTCCCAGTCGAAGCTGCCGCCGTCGACCACGATGCCACCCACCACGGTGCCATGGCCTGAGAGGAACTTGGTGGCCGAGTGGTAGACCAGATCGGCGCCATGCTCGAACGGCTTGATGAGCCAGGGCGAGGTGAGGGTGGAGTCCACCAGCAGTGGCACGCCGGCCTCGTGCGCGATGGAGGATACGGTGGGAATGTCCAGCACATCCAGGCCGGGGTTGCCCACGGTCTCGCCAAAAAACAGCTTGGTGTTGGGGCGTACGGCAGCGCGCCAGCCGTCGATGTCGCCGGGCTTCACAAACGTGGTCTCGATGCCGAAGCGCGAGAGCGTGTAGTGCAGCAGGTTCTGCGAGCCGCCATACAGCGCCGTGCTGGCCACGATGTGGCTGCCCGCGCCCATGAGTGTGGCAATCGCCAGGTGCAGCGCGGCCTGGCCGCTGGCGGTGGCAATCGCGCCGACGCCGCCTTCCAGTGCTGCCACGCGCTGTTCCAGCACCGCGTTGGTGGGGTTGCTGATGCGGCTGTACACATGGCCGCCGCGCTCCAGGTTGAACAGCGAAGCCGCGTGGTCGCTCGACTCGAAGACGAACGACGTGGTCAGGTGGATGGGCGTGGCGCGCGCGCCAGTGGCGGGGTCGGGGCTCGCGCCTGCGTGCAGCGCCAGCGTGTCAAAGCCGGGGTCGGAGTAACCGGGCATCTTGTGTCTCCCATGTTGTCAATGCAGGCGGGCATTGTGGGCTATATTTGCCGACAAACGGCCTGCAGCACCTGGGCAACCCCAGCGGATGTGCTGGTGCCTGTGGGTCCACACATACTCTTCCCGATCCCCCGGAGACTCTGCACCATGAAAGTCAGCGACATCCTTCGCGTCAAAGGCAACACCCTCTACACCGCATCGCCGGACGAGCCGCTGGCGAGTGCCGTGAGCCTGATGGCCGAGCGCGACATTGGCTCGCTGGTGGTGATGGAGCATGGCGACCTGGTGGGCATGCTCACCTTTCGCGAGGTGATCCAGGCCTTGGTCAAAAACGGGGGCAGCGTGGGCACGATGCTGGTGCGCTCGGCCATGGACGACGCGCCCCTGACCTGCACGCTCGAAACCGACATGGACG
Organism: Acidovorax sp. FG60; assembly: GCF_057808995.1. NCBI lineage: Bacteria > Pseudomonadati > Pseudomonadota > Betaproteobacteria > Burkholderiales > Comamonadaceae > Acidovorax > Acidovorax sp. FG60. The sequence continues at coordinate 13,572 of NZ_JBMDJC010000029.1, read as the reverse complement.
AAGTGCGCCGCATGATGCTGGACCGCCATGCGCGCTACATGCCCGTGATGGACCGCCGCATGCTGATGGGCGTGATCAGCTTTTACGACGTGGCCAAGGCCGTCGTGGACAGCCAGAACTTCGAGAACAAGATGCTCAAGGCCTACATCCGCGACTGGCCGGAAGACGAGTCCCGCAGCGGCTGAACGCTGCGACGTCTGCGACACCGAGCGCTGTTCTCAACTCACGCCCCGCGCAGGCGCGCAAAGCCAGGCTTCCAGTTCATCTGGTGGCATGGGCCTGCCGAACAGATAGCCCTGCATCACAGGGCAACCGTGGGCCTGTAGCCATTGCTGCTGGCCTGTAGTTTCCACCCCTTCGGCCACCACCACCATGCCCAGGCTGTGGGCAATGCTGAGCACCGATACCGTGAGCGCGCGTGCGGTGGGGCTGGTGGTGAGGTCCTGCACAAACGCCATGTCCAGCTTGAGTTCGCTGATGGGCAGGCGGTGCAGGTAGCTCAGGCTGGAGTAGCCAGTGCCAAAGTCATCGAGCGACAGCTTAAAGCCCTTGTGGTGCAGCGCCTCGATGTTGGCCAGCGTTACCGGCCGTGCATCCATCATCACGCTTTCGGTGATCTCCAGCAGCACATCGTTGGTGCGCAGGCCGTGGCGCTCCAGCGCGTCGCAGACCTGCTGCGCAAACTCTGCCTGGTGAAAACTGCGTCCTGACAGGTTCACGGCCACGCAGGGCACGCTGTGGCCAGCCGCACGCCAGGCCGACAGCTGCGCACAGGCTTCGTCCAGCAGCCACAAGGTCAGTTCGTGAATGAGGCCGGCCTCTTCGGCCACTGGGATGAACCGGCTGGGGGGCACCATGCCCCATTCGGGATGTTGCCAGCGCGCCAGCGCTTCCACACCGTGCAGGGTGCCAGGCGCACTGCTGAGCACCTGGGGTTGGTAGTGCAGGCTCAGGCTGCGGTCGGCCAGCGCCTGGCGCAAGGCGCGTTCCAGGGCGGCGCGCTCCTGTGCGCGCCGGTTCATTTCGGCGCTGAACAATTGCAGGCTGTGCCTGTGGTCGCTTTTGGCCTGGACCATGGCTTGGTCAGCGTGGCGAAGCAGCGTGTCGATCGCATCGCCATCGTCCGGAAACATCGCAATGCCAATGCTGGCGTGGCAGACATGGGCTTGCCCGTGGAGGTCCATGGGGCGGGCCATCTCTTGCAGGATGCTCTGGGCCATCTGCACGACTTGCCCGGTGCTGCACTCGGACAACAGCAGCACGAATTCATCACCCGCCAGCCGGCCGATCAGATCGCGCGCGCGCAGGCACTGCGTGAGTCGCTTGGCCACTTCGCACAACAGCGCGTCGCCTGCGGCATGGCCCAGGGTGTCGTTGACCTGCTTGAAGCGGTCCAGGTCGATGAAAAGCACCGCACCAGGGTGGTCTTCCTGCCGCAGGCTGGCCAGCGCACGCTCCGCACTGCTGCGGAACATGGCGCGGTTGGGCAGGCCTGTGAGTTCATCAAAAAATGCGAGCTGGTGAATGCGCTGGCGTGTGGCGTTGCGTTCAATGGCCAGCGCACACAAGTGCAGGCATACGTCCACCAGCCGATGGTGCAGCGCGTCCGGCGCGCGCGGCTCCCGAAAATAAAAGGCAAAGGTGCCAATCACCTTGCCTGCGTGGTCACAGATCGGGCTGGACCAGCAGGCTCGCATGCCGCTGGGCTCAAACAGGGTGCGGTAGTCGGCCCACAAGGGGTCGGTGGTGATGTCGGTGACCACAACAGGCGCCCGCCGGAAGGCCGCAGTGCCACACGATCCGACACAAGGGCCGATGGGAACCCCGTCCAGCGCCTGGCAGATGGCGGGGGGCAGCCCGGGCGCTGCCAGCGGGTGCAGCAGGCCCAGCTCGTCCACGGACAGGATGGAGGCCGTGACTTCGGGGGCAATGCGTTCCACTTCGCGGCACACCAGAGCCATCAGGTCGGCGAGCGGCAATTCGTTGACCATGCCCTCCAGCACGCGCTTTTGAAGCACCTCGTGCATCTTGGTGAGTGTGATGTCGGTCAGCACCGTGATGCTGCCCCCCGGTCCGCCGGAGGCCTCGTTCGAGGCATTGATCATCATCGACACCCAGCGTGGCTGGCCAGCCTTGCTGTACAGCAGCGTCTCTATATGAAAGCCCCCTTGCTGGTCGATGCCATCACGGATTTCGCTCAGCAGCCCGGGGTCGGAGTGTGGGCCCAGCAGCACGTCGCTGAGGTATTTGCCCAGCACCTCCGCAGGGCTGAACCCAAACAGGCGGGTGAATCCTTCATTCACATACACCACGTGCCGGGTGCTGTTGCTCATCACGATGGCGTTGTCGCTGGCATCCAGTGCCCTGCGCAACGGGGCATCGGCCAAAGGGGCTGGCGGCAGGATGCCGTGGTGGGAAGGAGGGCCGGAAGTGTGCGGGGCTGAAACGGGCATGGATGTCCCAAAGATCGTCCATGGATGCTAGCAAGTGCGCGCCGCACTGCCAAGCGCGTTTGTGGCAAGTATTCATCTGAACCCCATGTTGTGCCTCTCATTCTTGGGTGGGGCGTGCTCTGTGGTGGGGTCCAGCGACGGCGGCGCACGCCGCTCTGGGATAATCCCGCCCCATGAGCGGCAACACCTTCGGAACCCTATTCGCAGTCACCAATTTTGGTGAATCCCACGGCCCGGCCATTGGCTGCGTGATCGACGGTTGTCCGCCCGGCATGCCGCTGTCCGAGGCCGACATCCAGGCCGACCTGGACCGGCGCCGCCCTGGCACCAGCCGCCACGTCACGCAGCGCAACGAGCCCGATGCGGTGGAAATCCTCTCCGGCGTGTATGAGGGCAAGACCACAGGCACGCCCATCGCCCTGCTGATCCGCAACACCGACCAGCGCAGCAAGGATTACAGCAACATCGCCGAGAGCTTTCGCCCCGGCCATGCCGACTACACCTACTGGCACAAGTACGGCATCCGCGACCCGCGTGGCGGTGGCAGGTCATCGGCCCGGCTGACGGCCCCGACGGTGGCTGCGGGCGCGGTGGCCAAGAAGTGGCTGGCCCAGCAATACGGTGCACAGTTTCGCGCCTGCATGACGCAGCTGGGCGAGCTGGCCATCCCGTTCGAGAGCTGGGAGCATGTGCGCAGCAACCCCTTCTTCGCCCCCGTGGCCGATGTGCAGCAGTACGAGGACTACATGGATGCCCTGCGCAAGGCCGGTGATTCGTGCGGTGCCCGCATCCGCGTGCAGGCCACCGGCGTGCCGGTGGGCCTGGGTGAGCCGCTGTACGACAAGCTTGATGCCGACATTGCCCACGCCATGATGGGCCTCAATGCTGTCAAGGGCGTGGAAATCGGCGCTGGGTTTGCCAGCGTGGCCCATCGGGGCACCATGCACGGTGATTCGATGACGCCCCAGGGCTTTCGCACCAACAACGCCGGTGGTGTGCTGGGCGGCATCAGCACCGGGCAGGACCTAGAGGTGAGCATTGCGATCAAACCCACCAGTTCCATCATCAGCCCGCGTGAATCGATCGATGTGCATGGCAACAGCACCGAGGTCATCACCAAGGGCCGCCATGACCCCTGCGTGGGCATCCGCGCCGCACCGATTGCCGAGGCACTGCTGGCACTGGTAGTCATGGACCACGCCCTGCGCCATCGCGCGCAGTGTGGCGACGTGGTGCCCCCGGTGCCGCCCATCCAGGCATCGTTCCTGTAACGGGCGCGCTGCGCTGCGGGTAGAGCACGGGCTTTCGGTGCTGGTGACGCAGAGGGCGTGCAGCGATGCGCGCCCTTTTTTCTTGGATTGAATGAGGTAGTCCATGCGCAGCTTGTTGGCACAGGGTTTCATGGGATCGCAGCGAGGTCGCCGCAAGGTCGCACTCGCGATGGTGGCCACACTGGGGGCGCTGCTGGCGGGCTGCGGCACGGCTTTGCCAACTGGCGATGGGCGAACCCCTCAGCACATCGACATCACGCTCATTGGCTTCAATGACCTGCACGGCAACCTGGAGCCGCCGCGCATGGCGCATACCGTCCAGACTGCGGTGGGGCCGGTCTCGGTGCCTGCCGGGGGCATGGCTTATTTCGCCAGCGCCATTGCGGCGCTCAAGGCCCGGGGACAGCACCACGCTGTGGTTTCGGCGGGGGACATGGTGGGTGCATCGCCGCTGCTGTCGTCACTGTTCCTGGATGAGCCCACCATCGAGGCGGTCAACGCCATGCAGATCGACTTCAATGCCGTGGGCAACCATGAGTTCGACCGGGGCTGGCGCGAACTGCTGCGCCTGCAGCACGGCGGCTGCGAGAAGTTCACCGCGCGCCAGCCCTGCCAGATCAGCCAGCCCTTCGTTGGGGCGCGGTTCGGCTTCCTGGCCGCCAACACCGTGCGCACCGAGGATGGGCGCACGCTGCTGCCTGCCACCGGCATCAAGCGATTTACCGAAGGTGGGGTGACCGTCACCCTGGGCGTGATCGGCCTCACGCTGCAGGCCACGCCCACCATGGTCAGCCCTTCGGGTGTGGCGGGCCTGCGCTTTGAGGACGAAGCGGCCACGGCCAACGCGCTGATTCCGCTGCTGCGGGCCCAGGGCGCCGATGTGATCGCCGTGGTCATCCACGAGGGCGGCGGCACCACAGCCGGAGTGCAGGAGACCAGCTGCGCGGGCCTCTCGGGCGACATCGTGCCCATCCTGGAGCGGCTGGACCCGGCCGTGGACGTGGTGGTCTCGGGCCACACGCACCAGGCCTATGTTTGCGACTACGGCCGCGTGAACCCGGCCAAGCCCTTTCTGCTGACCAGCGCGGGCCAGTACGGCACGCTGCTCACGGACATCCAGTTGCGGGTGGACACGCGCACCCGCCGCGTGGTGCACAAAGCCGCGCGCAATGTCATCGTGCAGGGCGAGGCGTTCACGGGCAGCCAGGGGCACGTGCCCCTGACCTCCGCCGTGCCGTCCTTTGCGGCGGATCCGCAGGTGCAGAAAGTCATCGACACCTACCGCGCGGCTGCCGTGCCGCTGGCCCAGCGCCCCGTGGGGCAGGCCGCTGGCGCCCTCCGGCGCACACCGGCCCCGTCGCTCGAAAGCGCGCTGGGCAATCTGGTTGCCGATGCCCAGCTCCACGCCATGCGTGCACCGGAGCAGGGTGGGGCGCAGCTATCTTTGATGAATCCGGGTGGCCTGCGCGCTGATCTGGTGCCCGATGAACAAGGGCTGGTGCGCTATGGCCAGCTCTATGCGGTGCAGCCCTTCGGCAACCAGTTGGTCGTCAAGACCTTCACGGGCGCGCAGATCAAGGCGGCGCTAGAGCAGCAGTTCGCCAGCGGCAGCAACACCGTGCAGCGGCCCCGGGTGCTGCTGGTGTCCGCAGGATTTTCGTACCGCTATGACCTCTCCCAGCCAGTGGGTGCGCGTATTAGCCACATGGTGCTGAACGGTACCCCGCTGCGCGACGATGCGCAGGTGCGCGTGGTGATGAGCAGCTACCTCGACAGCGGCGGGGACAACTTCACCGTGCTGGCCGAAGGCCGCGACCGCCTGGTGGGCGGGCTGGACCTGGATGCGCTGGAGGCTTACTTCCGCGCCCACAGCCCGGTGCCGGTGCCCGCCACGGACCGCATCACGCGCGGGGCCCGCTGAGGCGCTTGCTGGTTCTTAGCTGCGCCCCGGGCGCATTGCCGCCAGCCAGCGCAGCGGGTTGAATCCTGTCACCAGCCCGGTGGCCACCAGCACCAGCGCTCCGCCCCACACCATCCCGGGGCCCAAGGCCTCGCCCAGAAAGATGTGGCCCCAGGCCACACCGAACAGCGGGATCATGAAGGCCGAACTCATTGCTGCCACGGGCGAGACATGTTTGAGCACCCGCAGGTTGAGCCAGTAGGCCAGGCCCGAGGTCACGATGCCCATCACGGCCACCGCAGCCAGTGCCCCCGGTGTGAAACGGGCCTCGGGCAAGCTCCACGCAGCGCCCGGAAGCAGCAACACCAGTGCGGCGGCGTGGATGCCTGCGGCAATCGACAACGGGGACATTCGCGTCGTGGCGCGCTTCATCCACGTCGTAGAGATGCCATAGCAGGCTGACGCTGCCACACAGGCCGCCGCTGCCATCAGCAAGGCAGGCGTGGGCTCCACGGGCCCCAGCTGCACGATCAGCGCCACCCCCGCAAAGCCGCAGACGCAACCCAGCCACTTGCGCGTGCTCAGTGTGTCCTCCTTCATCCACGCGGCGGCAATCACGCCAAAGGGCACGGCCATGGTGTTGAGCAGTGAGCTGTAGCCGGCGGGCAGGTGCAAGGCCGCCCAGGCATACAGCAGAAAAGGCAGTGCGACGGTGAGCGTGCCCAGCCCGAACAGCTCGCGCCAATGGCGCCACGGCCAGGGTTCGTTGGCGACCCGCATGATGCCCATCAGCGTCAACGTGGCCAGGCCAATGCGCAGCGCAGCCATCACGTTGGGCCCGAGCACGGGGCTGGCAATGCGGATGAAAAGAAAGGAGGCGCCCCACAGGGCGGACAGCAGCACCAGCTGCAGGAAGTGGCGGGTTTTCACCGGGCGCATTGTGGAGTACAGGCGACTCGCGCGCTGGCTCGCACCAAGCCAGTTTTCAAGCCAAATTGGCGTCTAGCGCTTGTCCAGAAAGCGTGCGCAGCTATTAATTTTGGAGCATGCTGCGGTGTAGCACGCGCGACAGCGATCGCCCGCTCAGGTCCACATGTATCGCCCGTGGATGTGGTTGCTATAATATTTTATAGCTGCTGGCGCTTGTGTGATAAGCGCTGGAGACCAAAAGTGCCTGAGATCATCCGGCCCTGTAGCCAGCACCGGTGCAGACAGCAATACGGAGGCTGCTACTTGCGCACTTCGTCAACCATGGCGCGGAAGTCGTCGATGTCTTCAAAGCTGCGGTACACGCTGGCAAAGCGGATGTAGGCCACCTTGTCGAGCTTCTTGAGCTCGCGCATCACCAGCTCACCAATGCGGCTGGAGATCACCTCGCGCTGCCCCAGGTTGAGCAGCTTTTCCTCGATCCGCTCGATGGCGCTGTCGATCTGGTCGGTGCTCACGGGGCGCTTGCGCAAAGCCAGGTTGAACGAGGCGAGCAGCTTGCCCCGGTCGTATTCAATGCGGCGCCCGTCCTTCTTGACGATGGCCGGGAAGTTCACTTCCGGCCGCTCGTAGGTGGTAAAGCGCTTGTCGCACGCGCCGCACTGGCGGCGGCGGCGGATGAAGACCCCATCCTCAGACACCCGCGTTTCAACGACTTGCGTCTCGAGGTGGCTGCAGAAGGGGCACTTCATGGTTTTCGGCTGTGGATTTAGCCGTAGACGGGGAAGCGGGCGGTCAGGGCATTGACCTTGGCGCGCACCGCAGCGATGTTGGCTTCGTCGCGCGGGTTGTCCAGCACGTCGGCGATCAGATTGGCCGTGATGCGGGCCTCTTCTTCCTTGAAGCCGCGCGTGGTCATGGCAGGGGTGCCAATGCGCACGCCGCTGGTCACCATCGGCTTTTCAGGGTCGTTGGGGATCGCGTTCTTGTTGATGGTCATGTGGGCGGCGCCCAGCACGGCCTCGGCTTCCTTGCCGGTGATGCCCTTGGCGCGCAGGTCGACCAGCATCACGTGGCTTTGCGTGCCGCCGCTCACGATGCGCAGGCCGCGTGCGGTCAGCGTCTCTGCCAGCACCTTGGCGTTCTTGGCTACTTGTTCCTGGTAGGCCTTGAACTCGGGTTGCAGTGCTTCCTTGAAGGCCACGGCCTTGGCGGCGATCACGTGCATCAGCGGGCCGCCTTGCAGGCCGGGGAAGATGGCGCTGTTGATAGCCTTTTCGTGCTGGGCCTTCATCAGGATGATGCCGCCACGGGGGCCGCGCAGGCTCTTGTGCGTGGTGGAGGTGACCACGTCGGCGTGGGGCACGGGGTTGGGGTACACGCCAGCTGCGATCAAGCCAGCGTAGTGGGCCATGTCCACCATGAAGATCGCACCCACGTCCTTGGCCACCTTGGCAAAGCGCGCAAAGTCGATGTGCAGGCTGTAGGCCGATGCACCGGCGATGATGAGCTTGGGCTTGGTCTCGTGGGCCTTCTTTTCCATCGCTTCATAGTCGATGGCTTCGTTGGCGTCCAGGCCGTAGGAGACCACGTTGAACCACTTGCCCGACATGTTCAGCGGCATGCCATGTGTCAGGTGGCCGCCTTCGGCCAGGCTCATGCCCATGATGGTGTCGCCGGGCTTCAGGAAGGCCAGGAACACCGCCTCGTTGGCAGAGGCGCCGCAGTGGGGCTGCACGTTGGCGGCTTCGGCGCCGAAGATCTGCTTGACGCGGTCGATGGCCAGTTGCTCGGCCACGTCCACATGCTCGCAGCCACCGTAGTAGCGCTTGCCGGGGTAGCCTTCGGCGTATTTGTTGGTCAGCTGCGTGCCCTGCGCCCACATCACGGCGGGGGAGGCATAGTTCTCGCTGGCGATCAGCTCGATGTGGTGCTCTTGCCGGGCGTTTTCAGCCTGGATGGCGGCAAACAGTTCGGGGTCGGTTTGTTCGACAAGAATATTGCGGTCGTACATGATTGGCAGTCCTATGAACTTGTGTCCCTTGAAACAAGGGCTGCCCAGGCGAACGGCTGAACGCAGAAGGGATAAACCCCGTGCGGCACGCTTCCCAGTGGTTCACAAGAGGCAGGCCCTTGTCGGTTTCCACGTCAGCGGCAGCACCCTGTGTTGGATGCCGCGCCTATCGCCAGTCGCGTACCTCGCTAGTGTAGCTGACGTGACGCGCGCAAAGGTGCCAGGGAAATGGGAGGCGGTGTGTCCGAGGGATGTTTCTACCCCCAGGGGCTCGCGAACCTTGTCAGAGCCCGGAGAGCAGGGCCACTTTGTCACCGCTGGCGGCAGGCGTTGCGGGCGGTGCGGCCACCGGGATGACCTGTGCGGGAGCCTGGGTGGAGAGGTTGGGTGGTGGCGTGGTGGGCATGGCCCGGCCACCGGCGACCTGGCGCAGCCGGAAATGCTCGGCCATCACCTTGGCCGCATAGCCGCCATCGTCGGCAAGATTGCCTGCGCCGACATAAAAGCGCAGCCCGCCCTCCACCGAACCGGCGCGCGCAATGCACTCCTGCAGAACCTTCACGCCCACACGCAGATTGCTCACGGGGTCAAAGGCAGCAAAGTGCCCGCCAAAGTTCTGGTACTTGTCGGTGTGCACATTGGTCATCACCTGCATCAGCCCCTGGGCGCCAACGGCGCTTTGTGCAAATGGGTTGAAGCTCGACTCGATGGCCATGATGGCAAGGATCAGCGTCGGGTCGATCTTGGACTTTGCGCCAATTTCATAGGCCTCGGCCACCAGCACGCTCAGCGGCTCAGGGGCGACACGGTACTTCTTGCTGAGCCAGAAGGCGACGGCAGCCTGCTCTTTGGGCAGGTCCTTGGGGTTGCCCGCCGTGGCGCGCTCACTGGCTTCTGGTTCGATGGGCATGCCAAGCACTTCCACTTGGCGGGCCTGCAGCCAGTTCATCAACTGTGCTTCACCAGCCTGGCGCAAGTCCGGGCGGGCCGTGAGGGTGATCACGACGAAGGCGACAGCCAGGCCGATGAGGGCAAAGCTGTTGTGGGTGATTTCAAGAAAACCTTCGGTCACGTCGGCCACGAAGGTCCGCACGCCGGAGACTATTTTTCCTGACGCTGTCATAGCTCTTCCTTTCTGAGGCGCCACAGTGAGCCGGGCAGTCGTCGGGGACTGTCTCGTCTCGGCGGATCGCCTGGATTGGTACGCCATCAAGTGAGGCCGCACGTCTTTGGTGTGCTTGGGGCCTGCTTTGACTTAGCCGGGTTCGGCAGCGAGGTTGGGGTTTTTACTAGCCCGTTTTGGGGCTGGCGGATTCTAGAAGTTCACTAAATGCTTAGTCAATACTAACATTTTGATTTTTAAGATCATTAAGTTATGAAAAGTATGTAAAAAATCACAGGTTTTAGGGGGTGTGCGCCGACCTGGGGCTTGGGACTTCGCGAGCTGTTGTTACGTGCGTATGTCAAATTCAATCGCCGGTCTTTTTGCCATTGAGAATCCAGTTTGAGTTGCGGCGGCGCCTTTGGTAAGGTTGTGCTGCCTGTAGATTTCAGGCATCGCCAGACGAAGCCAAGTCTCCCTCCGAGGGCATTCAGTGTCCTGGTGCAGCAGATGCGGCCTCTACGGCAAACCCCTGGAGGCAATACCTTGCCTCCTCGCCATGTGGACCTTCATCTCCGCATCGCGACCGATGGCAAAGACCGTTGTGTCAGCCGTCAAGCCCGGCAGGCAGGCCTTGAGGCCCTGTCTGCCGGGCTTTCTTGTTTGTGGCGTGGCGTGCTTTTGGGCTCTTGGCCCTTATATATAGATAATGGGGGCTGTTCCCTAGAGCGGCGGCACCCTTGCAGGGCCGCAGCATGTCAGCCCGTCTGGCAAAGCCTTGTGCCAGATCACCCCTCAGGGCTTGGCACACCGCCAAGCTGCGGCCTGTTTGCCAAACCCGGTGAAAATAGCCGCTTTGTTGCCCTGGCGCGCGTGCAGCGCAGTTGCCGGGGCAGGCCTTCAGGCAGTGCGCCCGGGGCCGCCTTTGTTATCCATTGGATCCATGTTTCCATTTTTTTCCCGCAGCAAAATGTCCGACGCACCTGAAGTGAATCCGGCCCCGGCCAAAACCCATGAGCCGCATCCGCTTGATGCGCTGACCGGTGGCGCTTTTTCTGCCGCTACCTCAGGCGAGCGCGCCTCCCGCATTCGTGACTGGCTGGCTACCCAGCCAGACCACGAGCAGTTGCAGGAGGTTTTCAAAGAGTTGAGCGGGCGTGACAAGGGCGCCGCGCGCGCGGTGCGTGAGCGCCTCGATGAAATCCGCCGCGCCAAGGGCCAGGAGGTCATTGCCGCCGAGTGGGCTGAAAAAGCGCAGGTGCTGCTTGCAGCCCCTAAGCTCAACATTGCCGATGCCCTGGCATGGCAGCGTGATGCCGCCAAGGCGGGCGCACCGCTGTCCCGCGAGCCCTTGTCTGTGCTCAAGGTACAGGTCGCGGATCGCGTGAAGGTGATCGAGGATCTGCAGCACCGCGTTCAGGTGCAGCGTGAGGCGGCTGTGCTGCTGGCCCAGCGCATCGAAGTGCTTTCCACCAAGTCCTGGCGTGACGCTCAGGCGGCGTTGGAGCTGTTGCGTGCCGATGTGGCCCGCTGGCAGGAACAGGCGCAGGAGTTGACTGGCGATGCCAGTTGGGCCAGTGTGGAGGCACGTTTCCCCCCCTTGCTCGATGCGTCGCGCACCCAGCTGCTGGTGGTGTGGGAGGCATTCCAGCCCGCACTGGCCCAGGCTGTAGCGGCCGCCGAAGATGTCAATGCACCGCTGCCGCCAGTGCCCGTCTGGGCGGATGAGCTGCGTACCGCGCGCGGCCAGCCCACGGAGGCTGCTGCTGCCGCTGCGGCCGCCAAGCCTGCGCGTGTTGCCAAGCCCAAAGTCGCGCCGGAAGTGATTGAAAAGGCCGCGCAAAGCGTGCGGGAAGCCTTGGCGGTCCTCGAAAAGGAAACTGCCGAGGGCCATGGGAAGGCCAGTGCCGGGGCTGCAGCCGCGCTGCGCGCCGTGCTCAAGGTGCATGGCAAACACATCGATAGCACCCTGGAGCAGCAGGTGCATACGGCCCTGGTGGCGGCTGGTGAGCTGGAAGGCTGGCAACGCTGGAGCGCAGACCAGGTGCGCGAAGACCTGGTGGCCAAGGCTGAGGCCTTGCTCAACCGCCCTGAGGGCCAGGCCCTGGGCGGCCGCAAGATGCAGGAAACCCTGCGCAACCTGCGCGAGCAGTGGAAACAGGCAGACCAGGGCGGGGCTCCCAACCACAGCCTGTGGAAGAAATTCGACGAAGCCTGCAACGCTGCGCACAAGGTGGTGGAGGCGTGGCTTGACAAGATCCGCACCGAAGCCGCTGAGCACAAAGCCCAACGTCTGGCGCTGATCGAAGAGGTCAAGGCGTGGGCGCAGGAACATGCCAACTCTGGCGACTGGAAAGCCATCAACCGTGCCCTCCACCAGTTTGGTGATCGCTGGCGCGAAGGCGGCCATGTGGGCGAGAAGCTGTTTGCGGAACTGCAACCCCTTTGGAAGCAGGCGATTTCCATGGCAGCTGCTCCCCTGGAAGCTGCACAGAAGGAAAGCCTGGCCCGCCGTCATGCAATGATTGATGAGGCCATGGCCCTTGGTGCGGCCCCCACTTTGCGCATCGATGCGGTCAAGGCGCTGCAGCAGCGCTGGCAGGCTGAGGCGCAAACCGTGCCCTTGGACCGCAAGCACGAGCAGAAGCTGTGGGATGCGTTTCGCAAACCCATCGATGAAGCCTTCAACCGCAAGTCGGCAGACCGCGAGCGCGCGGTGACCGAATTGAGCGCACGTGATCGCGTGGTGCTGGAGGCTTCGAAGGCCCTGGAGGCTGCCAATGCCAGCGGTGATGCGCAGCAGATTCGCGCGGCCATGCAGGCGCTGGAAGCTGCACTGCGCGGTCAGGCCCAGGCGGCAGAAGCTGTGGCCACGGCGCAAAAGGATGCTCAGGCGCATTCAGAGGCGCAGGCAGGCGCTCTCCCGGTTGCTACCGAGGGTGGCGCCGGTGAATCTGCCGAAACCCCCGATGGTGGTGAAGTTGCCGAGGTTGCCACTCCAGCGCCCGCAGCACCTAAGCCTGCTGCCCGGCCTGTGGTGGCAGTGCGCGGTGACGACCGCCCCGGCATGAAGAAGGATGCGCCTGCGGCCCCTGGCCGTGGTGCGCGTCCAGGCGACCGCCGCGATGGTCGTCCGGGTGATCGCGATGGCGCCCGTGGCCCGCGTGGCGATGGCCGCATGGGCGACCGTGCTGACCGTGGCGGCCGTTTTGGCGAGCGCCCAGCGTTCGAGGACCGCGGCCCCCGCCTGGGTGACACCGCGTTCCGCGCCCAGCGCGAAGCCATGGAGCATGCCCAGCTGGCCTTGAAGAAGCTGGCGGCTCAGGCCCACGGAGAGGCGCTGACCCAGTTGTTGACGGCCTGGGAGAAGCGCGATGCAGCGCTGGTGCCCGGCACGCAAGATCTGGGTTCGGGTGTGACGGCATCGGTGCGCAGCGCCTGGACGCAAGCGCTGACGGCTGCCCCCAAGGGTGATGCGGCAGAAGCGCTGCTGCGCCTGGAGATGGCGGCTGAGGCTCCCACGCCGGCGGAGCACATCGCTGCCCGTCGCATGCTGCAGTTGCAGCTGCTGACGCGCCGCAATGATCCTGCGCCTGCACAGACCTGGGGGCAGGATGTGGCGCGCGTGCTGGCCAGCTCCAGCGATGCAGGCAGCGCACGCCGTTTGCAGAACGTGCTGAAAACACTGCTGCGCAAGTGATGTGATGTGACGGGTGGGCATGTGCACTGCGGTGTGTGTGTGCTCACAGCGCTTACCGCAACACGCAAGACGAGATCGCTGGTGGTCTCGTTTTTCTTTGGCGGCCAGAAAACAAAAAAGCCGTTGCAACTGCAACGGCTTTTTATGTGTTTGGTGCCCAGGAGAGGACTCGAACCTCCACGATGTTACTCGCTAGTACCTGAAA